>DIDQ01000054.1:13645-14998 GCA_002418215.1 Anaerolineales bacterium UBA5796 | reverse complement strand
GTGTCCGTAGTGTCCTTCGTGTTTAGGCTCTTTCCCGTTCGTTACGGGAGAGCCAATAATGTTCAGTCGCATATTTTGGGGCCTTGACAACCGGTTCCGTAAAAGGAGTTGCAGATGAAAAAAGTCATTCAGTTCGTTGTCGTTCTGTTATCCATTGTAGCGATCCTTTGGATTGCCAGGAACAACCCTGTTTGGGCGCGTCAATCGCCTTCTTCTTCGGTCCAGGGAGTAACCGTCAATAAACCGGCAGAAGCCCAGGGGGTCCCGGCAGACCCGATCGGCGAAGAAACGATCGCCCTGAGTCCCCAGGCCGGTACGGTTTCGATTTCCCAGGCGGGGGTCTACTACGTGGGCGGGCTGTGCCTGCTGGATATTTCGTACAACCTTTCATCCGGGCTGAGGGATGAAGTGGATATGGATGTCCCGCTGGAAGAATCCCTCCAGGTCCTTACCGCCGATGAAGGCAAGTTGTATCTTCCGGGATGCCACCTGGTGCATTACAAGCTCGACCAGGTCGTATCCGATGTGAGCCAGGATGACGGAAGCTGGAATGTCTGCTTTGCGGAACGCCCCGACGAAACCCTGGCCGTCTATTATTATCCTGATGAGTCTCCCACCAACTGGATTGCGCTGGAGACCACCCACGAAAACGGGCTGGCCTGCGCTCCCGCAATGTTTACAGGAGAATACGCGCCGATAAGCAACCCCAGAGAGCCTGTCCCCGGCGACCAGCCGGAAGCGGGTACGGTTGTGCCGCCGCCCTCCTCCATTGACATCCATAGGACGGGCGTTTACTCGGTCGGCGGTGTTTGCGTGTTCACGGTTATTTACAACACCCTCGGCCCGTCTGACCAGGTGCATGTGCAAGACCCGGTCAATGGCGACCCTGTGGACAATTCGGACGGGGTCCCGTTCCCGGATAATAGCGGGCTGCTCTACCTGCCCGGCTGCCATGTTTTGCACTACATGAACGGACAGATCGTCCATTGGGAAACGGACCCGGCTAACGGGACCTGGAAGATCTGTTTTGCCCTGCGACCGGGCGTAAGCGACATGAAAATCTACTACTACCTGGGCGATCTCACCGAGCGGGCCTCGGACTGGCTGCCCCTCCGGTCCACCATCGAAAACGGGATGGTCTGCGCCCCGGCCAACTATACCGGGATGTATGCCCCGGCAGGGAAATGAGCCTCGCCGCAGCCGCAGTCCGGGGCGGTTGAACGCCTGTCTGGGCAGGCAACATAAAGCTCACAAAAGGGAGACCACGAAAATCGTGGTCTCCCTTTTGTATGGGACATTATCAATAAACTGTGAGCACCGTCCCGAAGGCTTGGTTCGAACGACCCAGGAGCT
>DIDQ01000054.1:10242-13562 GCA_002418215.1 Anaerolineales bacterium UBA5796 | reverse complement strand
GGCAGGCTCCTTCGGCAAGCTCACATCGTCCCGATGTCCTTCGGGAGGACAACGCCTTCGGGACGTTCTTCCCAATTGCCGATAAAGTCTATTGGGTGACGCCGGACTCTGTTGGGAGCCTGCCCGCTAATTTTCACTCGCCTTGTCGGATTTAGTGTAAAATCCGACCATGAAAAAGGAAGTGCAGGAACTTATCCGCCAGTCGAGCTTGTTCAGGGAGGTCAACCCGGACATCTTTGATAAGGTGCTGGAAACTTGTGTTGCGCGTTCCGTGGAGGAAGACGGCTTCTTCTTTATGCAGGGAGACCCCGCCACCCACGCTTACGTGCTGGTGGAGGGACGGGTGAAGATGATCCAGATCACCCCCAGCGGTCAGCAGATCACCATGCGGATCATGACCCCCGGCCAGACCTACGGCGGGATCGCCATGCTCAACCCCCGGGCCGGATACCCGGCGACGGCCCAGGCGGTCGAAGACAGCATCGCCATGGCCTGGGATACGTCCCATCTGCGGGAACTGGCCGGGAAAGACCCGTCCATCTCGCTCAACACCATGCAATTGATGCACGGCTACATCTCCGAGTTGCAAGACCGCCAGCAGGCGCTGGTCACCGAGCGGGTCGAGCAGCGCATCGCCCGGGTCTTGCTAAAACTGGCGGCCCAATCGGGCAAACGGACCGATGAAGGGGTGCTGATTGATCTCCCCCTCACCCGCCAGGATGTCGCTGAAATGAGCGGGACCACGCTCTTCACCGTCAGCCGCACGCTGAATGAATGGGAGCGGAGCGGCCTGCTCAAGATCGGCAGGGAACGGGTCGTCATTTGCAGCCCGCACGGGTTGGTCAGCATTGCCGACGACCTGGCGGAGCGATAATCTCATACAAAAGGAAATCCCTTCGTGACTCCACCGCAAAAACCTTTTTCACCGCGAAGGCCGCGAAGAGCGCGAAGGAGTTCATCAAGTACTCGAAGGCTTGAGCGAACAATTCTCAAGATTCCCTTCGTGAGTCCACTGCAAAAAGGTATTCAAACACGAAGGACACAAAGGTAAAAGATGAAGCGGTTTTCCTTCGCGTCTTCGCGGTGAA
The DNA here is from genome assembly GCA_002418215.1 of Anaerolineales bacterium UBA5796. Classification (GTDB taxonomy): domain Bacteria; phylum Chloroflexota; class Anaerolineae; order Anaerolineales; family Villigracilaceae; genus UBA5796. Next base: position 12,474 of record DIDQ01000054.1, on the reverse strand, counting down.
ATATCCAACGTGTATGTGCTCCCGCCGCCGTCCCCGGCGGCGGCCTTTTTATCCCTCCTTGCGCCAGCGCAAAGACAAACCCCGCCTCCATCGGCTAAGATGGCCTTGTAAGAAAGTTTCACTGCTTTATAGGCAAATCATACCTTACAGGAGTACCCATGAAAATGCTCAAGTTATCCATCAGTGTCCTGGCGCTGGCAGCCTTATTGATCTCCTGCGCCCCGGACTCTGCCTCGTTCGTCAGCACCGAGTATATCCTCACCACCGACCTGCGGGATGGCAAGTTCGTTTACGTCGGCGTCAGCGATGGGATCAGCGGCGCGGTCAACCCGTCCTTGCGGGCCGAACCGGGCGAGAAGATCACCGTCACCCTGGTCAACAGCGGACACGGGGCGCACAACATTTCTTTCCCCGAACTCAACGTCGAATCGGGCACCCTCGACAAAAAAGGCGAGACCACCTCGGTCACGCTGACCGTACCGGACGAGGACGTGGCCCTGAACTACGAGGACACCTCCCACGCCCGGCTCGGGATGAGCGGCCTGCTCCTGGTCGGGAACGTCGCCGACCCGTCGGACGCGGCGGCCGTCCAGCCGACGGGCGTGACGGTCGAATACGCCCTCGAAACCGCCGTGCTGGAAGGCCGGATGGTTTTCGTGGGCAAGGGAGGCGGGATTGACGGCCTCACCAACCCGGACCTGAAAGCCGGCCTCGGCGATACGGTCAAAGTCACCCTGACCAGCGGCGAAGGGGCCGAGCACGACATCACCTTCGACAAACTCGGCTTCCATTCCGACCACGTCGTTGGCAAGGGCAGCAACGTGACGCTGGAGTTCATTGCCAACCGTGAAGGCACGTTCGCCTATTATTGCTCGATCCCCGGCCACCGCCAGGCGGGCATGGAAGGCAAATTTGTCGTCGGGTCGGGCGTTGCTCCCGCCGAAAACACTTCCAGCGGGGACCACGTCGAGATGGCCTCGGTCGGCAATACCGTCGTCCCGGCGGGACCGGCCGACGCGTCGGCTGTGGACATCGTCCGTGACCCGGCGGACCTTCCGGGTCCGATCGGCGAGCGCGGCCCCGAACTCATCCGCATAGACCTCGAAACGGTCGAACTCTCCGGCCAACTGGCCGACGGCACCACCTTCAAATACTGGACCTTCAACGGCAAAGTCCCCGGCCCGTTCATCCGGGTGCGGGTGGGCGACACGGTCGAAGTCCATCTCAAGAACCTGCCGGATAGCAGCATGGCCCACTCGGTGGACTTCCACGCCGTGACCGGACCCGGCGGCGGCGCGGTCGCCACCCAGACCCAGCCCGGCGGCGAGACGATGTTCACCTTCAAAGCCATCAACCCCGGCCTGTTCGTCTACCACTGCGCCACCCCGATGGTCGCCCAGCACATCGCCAACGGCATGTACGGACTGATCCTGGTTGAGCCGGAAGGCGGCCTGCCCGCCGTGGACCGCGAGTTCTACGTGATGCAGGGCGAGCTTTACACCGCCCAGCCCTTCGGCACCACCGGCGCCCTGACCGAAGACGTCACCAAGCTGCTCAATGAAGACCCCGAATACTTCATGTTCAACGGCGCTTCCATGGGATTGACCAGTGACGCCCATGCCCTGCGAGCCAGCGTCGGCGAGACGGTGCGCATCTTCTTCGGCGTGGGCGGCCCCAACTTCACCTCGTCCTTCCACGTGATCGGCGAGATCTTCGACCGGGTGTATGACCAGGCTTCGCTCACTTCCGCCCCGTTGACCGACGTGCAGACCACCCTCGTCCCGCCCGGCGGCGCGACCATGGTCGAGTTCAGGCTCGAAGTCCCAGGGCGCTACATCCTGGTGGACCACGCCCTCGCCCGTCTCCAACGTGGACTGGCCGGCTACCTCTACGCCGACGGCGACCCGGTCCCCGACATCTTCGACGCGACCGAAACCCCCGGCAGCGGACACTAATTGCAGGTTGTCATTGCGAGGAGCGGTCTGTGCGACGAAGCAATCTCCGCCTGATCAGCATAACCTACTCGACGAAGCAGTTCCGCTAAACAGGAGATTGCTTCGTCGGGGAGAGCGCCCTCCTCGCAATGACACTGACCAGAAGACCCCCGGTGCTTTATGGGAAAGCGCCGGGGGTTCGTGATTCTGATCCCTTATTGAACTACGGAGACACTGAGATAACTGATGTTACGCAGCAATATCCATTTGCGCTTCATGGAGACCCTTACCGCACGCC
>DIDQ01000054.1:0-10176 GCA_002418215.1 Anaerolineales bacterium UBA5796 | reverse complement strand
CTCTTACGAAGCCGCCTGTGGCGGCTAAGCCTGCGAAGCAGGCTTCGGATGAATAGCACGGGGGCTTGTCCCCGTGCGGGCTCCGTGTTTCTGTGATGAAGGCTATTGTCCCGCCTCCCCCTGCCTCCCCAGCGCGGCCTCGATGATCTGCTGGATGCGCCCGGCCATGCTCGACGGGTCGGGGTGCAGCCCCTCGACCAGCAGGGCGCTGTCGTAAATCTGCTCGATGACCAGCGTTTGCAGCGCCGACCCCGCCTCCATCCCGGCCAGCGCCTTCAATATGGCGTGAGACGGGTTCAACTCCAGCACCTTCTTGGGGACTTCGTACTCCTGGCCCAGGTAACGGTAAACCCGCTGCAACTCCGGGTTCAGGCTGCCGTCCGGGTCCACCAGCCGGGCCACCGACTGCGACAGTCGGGTGCTGGCCCGCACGTCGGCTACCCGCTCGCCCAGCACCGACTTGAAGCGTTCGGCCAGACTGTTGAAATCGGCCTCCGGGATTTTCTCCGCTTGGGCCTCATCCTTCGGCTTTTCCGGGGTTTCGATCTCCGCCTGGGCTGCGTTCTTGAGTTCATGATCCTTGTATTGCCGCAAGCCCATCAGCATGAACGGATCCATCGGTTCGGTCAGCAGCAGCACCTCCGTGCCTTGTCCCTGGAAAGCATCCAGGTGCGGGCTGCGCAGGGCCGACTTCGGGTCCTCGCCCACGAGGTAGTAGATGGCTTTCTGCTCCGGCCCCATCCGTCCGATGTAATCGTCGAGCGAAGACCAGCTTTCGGGGTGCAGGCTGGTCCTGAAGCGCAGCAGCGGCTGGATATTTTCCGTCTCCAGCGGCTGGGCGGCGATCCCCTGCTTGAGATAACTCCCGAACTCCTGCCAGAAAAGGTTGTATTTATCGGCATCGTTCTTCGCCAGGCTCTCCAATTCCTTGATGACCTGCCCGGTGACGACCTTCTTCAGGCGCGGCATCAGCCCCACCGACTGCACTGTCTCACGCGACACGTTCAGCGGCAGGTCTTCGCTGTCCACCACGCCCTGCGCAAAACGCAGGTATTCGGGCAGCAGGTCCTTGTTGTACTCGTCAATCAGGATGTTGCGCGAGTACAGCTTCAGCCCGTCTTCCCGGCGCAGCGAGAAGACCCCCCGCTCGCCTTTGCCCGGCACGTACAGCAGGGCGTATAACTGCACCGGCGCGTCGGTGATGGTGTGGATGCGCAGCAGCGGCTCCTCGAAATCCAGGGTCAGTTGGCGGTAGAAATCTGTGTACTGTTCCTCGGTCACGCCGGCTTTGGGGGTGCGCCAGAGCGAAGTCTGCTTGTTCACCTGCTGGGCCTCCGTCCCCACGTAGATCGGGAAGCCGATGTAGTCCGAGTGTTTGTGGATAATGGCCTTCAGCCGGTGTTCCTCGGCGAACTCGGCCGCGTCTTCCTTGAGCTTGATCTCGACCTTCGTGCCGCGCTCGGCCATCTCCGCCGGGCGGATTTCGAAGCTGTCTTCGCCGGTGGCGTACCAACTGACGGCTTTGGCGCGGGGTTTATAGGATCGGGACGTGACCCGCACCCATTCGGCCACCATGAAGACGGAATAGAACCCCACCCCGAACTGCCCGATCAGGCGGCTCAAATCGGGACTTTGGGCCTGCGCGGCTTCGATGAAGCCCCTCGCCCCCGACTGGGCGATCGTGCCCAGGTTCTCGATGATCTCGTCTTTCGTCATCCCGATGCCGCTATCCTGAATGGTCAGGGTCCGGGCCTCCTGGTCCGGGGTGATGCGGATGGCGAGTTCGGCCTGGGGGTCGAGCGCGTCCTTGTCCGTCAGCATCTCGAAGCGGACGCGGTTGAGCGCGTCCGAAGCGTTCGAGAGCATCTCCCGCAGGAAGACCTCCCGCTCCTTGTAGAGCGAATGGATGAGGATATTCAGCAGTTGTTTGGTCTCGGCCTTGAAAGTATAAGATTGGGTCTGGCTGGCGTCAGTCATCGTTGCCTCCTGAGTGAAGATGGAGTCCAAGGCCTCCTGGCGTTGGACAGCGGATATGCAATCACCAAAGTCTGGAGACTTTGGACTCCGCTAAATGCTATTTTAATACCACCTGCGCCATCTGGTGCCCGTAACGCGGAATTCATTCCGCAATTACGCGAGGGTGCGTCGCACCTTTCCAGGCGGGATCATCCCAAGGTCCAGGTGCGACGCACTATTGACATTCATAAAAATCAGTCAAGCCTGTCACTCTGAGGGAGCGGTCTTTGCGACCGAAGAGTCTCGCTAATTGACCTGAGATGCTTCACTTCGTTCAGCATGACAGGCCAACCAATAAGCCCAACCAACAAGCCCAACTTAACCAACTTACATGAATGTCAATAATCTGCTACCGAGGTTCATCCCATTTCCTCATAAGGAACCAAATTTTCCCGCTATCGAATGTCACATTGGATAGGCTGGAACACAGCATCGGCTGACAGTGGATGATACATCCACTGTCAGTCGTTGATTATTCGGCTGATAGTGGATTATAACTGCACTGTCAGCCGATTGCATTTTCCTGCGTATCGAATAGACCGTTCCATAGCGGGAAAAAATAATTCCTTTACAGCAAAAGAACCTTTCATCAGGATGAATCCCGTTATGGCATCTCGCGCCACGTCACACTTGGAACCAGAGAAACCCATAGGGTAAAATAACCCTATGACAACCCAACCAACAAACGCCAGGTGCTTTTCCTACGCCACGAACCTGGTCTGTTCCAATTGTGGGAGGGGATCCCCGTCAACCAGGTCAACACCTATTGCCCCGATTGCCAGGCTCCCCTGCTGACGGCCTACGACCTCGACGGCGTCCGCAGGGACCTCCGGCGGGAAGAGTTCGCCGTCCGTGGCCGGGGCTGATTCATTATCGGCCTGTAATAACTTTTTACGAGCTGAACAACCGCTGGTGGACGGCGCGCATACAGGCATCCATCACCACTTGCAGCCCGGCCTCCCGCGCCCGTTGGGCGGCTTCTTCGTTCACAATCCCCTCCTGCATCCAGACCACTTTCGCCCCGACCCTGATGGCGCTCTCGACTACGGGCGGCACGTCTTCGGGACGGCGGAAGACCTGCACCACGTCTATCGCCTCCGGCACGGATTCCAGGTCGGGGTAGGATTTCCGGCCCAGGATTTCGTCAGCGGTCGGGTTGACCGGGATGAGGCGGTAGCCCTTTTCCAGCAAATATGCGCCGACGCTGTTGCTCACCTTCTCTCTGTTCCCTGAAATCCCCACGCTGGCGACCGTTTTTGCGCTGGATAAAATCGCTTTCATTATTTCATCGTCTTTCATGTTCGATCCTCCTGAGCCATAAATTCCAGGGCGACTCATCTTTTCAACTCATTTGAAAAATGCCCTTTTCAAATTTGGAACTGCTAATAAACCGGGGCGCGCAACTGTTCAGCAGCAGATCAATACCGGGTATTCGGATTTGCGGAGCAGTTCATTGACCAGACTTCCGATAACAACTTCTTTGAGCGCGGATCCGCCGTAGCCTCCCATCAAGATCAGGTTGACGCCCCGCTCCCGGCTGGCTTTTAGGAGGGCCTCCACCCGGCCTTCGATGAAAATGTACTCGGCCTCGACCTCGTGCAATTCGAGATAAGCGCGGGCATGCTCCTGTACCGGTGTGGAGACATGACCGCCCTTTGCCAGGGTCATCACCGTCAGGCGGGTTTTCCAAAGCTCAGCCATGTAGGCAGCCACGAAGAGAGCCTCCCTCGACTTGATGCTCCCGTCGAAAGCCAGCAATGCCCGGTCCAGCGGACTGGCCCTGCCAGGCACGGTCAGGATCGGGCGGGCGGAGCGCCAGATGATCGAACGCAGCCCGGAACCCAGGCCGGAGAGTCCCGGTTGGGGCGGGCGGGACACGTTCAGGACAACGAGATCGGTCAGGAGGGCGTAGGCGCTGACCTGGTCGGCGATTTCCCCTTCGACGATGGCCAGGCTCCCGCTGACGCCGGCTTCCTGGCAGCGCCGGTCGAACCGGGCTTGGACAGCTTCTGCCCTGCTATTGTCCCGCCTCGATTTTGGAGCCAGGACGTGCAGGCCGCGCAATATTGCCGGTTCTTTGTCCGCGATCACGAGCGCCTGTTCAAGGGCCTCGAACCCTGCTTCGTTGCTCCCGGTTGGCACGAGGATCTCCCGGAAGAGGTGGTCGGTATAGCGGTCATACAGCTTCGATTGTCGCCAGTGTCCGGGTTCGGCTTCCTCCTGCTCGACGCGCGGATTGCTCTTCTTTGCCAGGTCGGTTATCGCCGCGCCGGGGCTGAAGGACCAACCCAGTTCGCTTTTCAAGGTCTCCAGGTGTTCGTAGACCCACAGGTAGAGGTCGGTTTCCGTCCGGCCGGGGAACCAGCGCATCAGGCCCCGCTCGCGGACGGTTTCGACGAATGGGGTGTAAACCGTCTCGTACCAGCGCCTGACGGCCTCCTCCAGAGGCACCTCCCGCCGGAGATCGAGCGACATGCCGTAGCGATGGACCTCGATGTGCTCAATCAGCCCGTCGTACCGGCCCGGGACGGTCACGCCCAGGTCTGCGTTCGGGAACAGGCGCTTGATCCCGGTCTTTTCAAGGAACCCGGCATATTCGGTCTTGATGATCAGATCGTCGGGCTGCAGGTCAGGCGTGACCGGGATGTCGGTCTTGACCTCGATCACGTGCGCTTCGATGAACTTGAAGCCCTCCTGCCGGGCGATGGAAACGCGATGGTTGCCGTCCAGCACGAAGTAGGCCTCGCCCACCTTGTAAACCTCGATGGGCGGCAGTCCCGACCCGATCGGGTCTTCCATGGCCGTTTTGACCCGCGCCCAGCGTTCCTGGTCTTCGTCCCGCCGCGGCAGGAAAGTGCGCGTAAACTCGGTGTACCGGCCCACGCTCCCAACGATGGCATGGACCGGGATCTCGTAGACTCCCCGGTCTGCGCGGGCCTTCAATTTTAGCTTTTGGGCAATTTCATCATACGAGAACAGTTGGTTGGATTTACCTGTCAACCGCGCAATCAATTCTTGCATGGAGGCTTTGAGACGGGCATCGTTGAAATCCTGCAAGGCAGACTGGTAGTTCAATTTGTTGATTTGCATATTCCTATGATACCTTAAATGGGGGATGTCATTTTTGCCTGCGTCCCTGAAGCCGGTGCGCCCGGCTGCGATGCGGATATTGGGCTGGCGGTTTGGGCCGCATACAGGCACATCCCGCGCCGAAAATTTGGTTAAAATAGGGCGTGTTCCATAATAGACTTTATCGGCAATTGGGAAGAACGTCCCGAAGGTTATCCTGAGCGGTTTGAAGTGCTGGCGGCGTACCTGCTGCTTCCCGCATCCCTGTGACGAGAATTGGAGTCCCTATGAAAATCACTGTCATCGGCGGCGGCTCGACCTATACGCCGGAACTGGTCAACGGTTTTCTTGCCAGGGCCGGCCGCCTGCCGCTCAAAGAACTCTGGCTGATGGATGTTGACCGGGCGCGCCTCGACATCGTCGGCGGGTTCGCCCAGCGCATGGCGCGTGCCAAAGGCAACCCGTTCAAGGTGGCGCTCTCGCTCGACCAGCAAGCCGCAATTGCCGGGGCAGACTACGTCATCACCCAGTTGCGGGTCGGGATGATGCCCGCCCGCCGCGGCGACGAGTACCTCGGCAGGCGTCACGGGTTGATCGGCCAGGAGACTACTGGCGTGGGCGGCATGGCCAAAGCCCTGCGGACCATCCCTGTCATTCTCGATATTGCTGCCGCCATCCGCCGCTCTGCCCCGGGCGCGTTGCTGCTCAATTTCACCAACCCGGCGGGGCTGGTCACCGAAGCGCTCAACCGCCACGCACCGGATGTCGCTGCGGTTGGTGTTTGCAATGTGGGTATCACCACCAAGATGAGGATCCTGGAGAACCTGGAGAAATTTACCGGGCAGAAGATCAGCGAGGACCGCGCTGTGCTGAAAACGCTCGGCCTCAACCACCTTACCTGGCATTACGGCTTCACCGTTGACGGCGAAGATATGTGGCCGCAGCTTTTCCCCGCCTTCGTCGAGATGGTCCGCCAGTCGAAAGATCCCGAATGGGACATCCACATGCTCCAATCGCTCGGCGTGATGCCCAATTACTACCTGGGATATTTCTACCATACCGGCAAAAAGCTCAAAGCCCAGGAAAGTTGGCCGCCCTCCCGCGCCGAGGAAGTCATGGAGATCGAAAAGACCCTCCTGCGTGAATACGCCGATCCCGCCCTGGCCACCCCTCCCGCAAGCCTGATGGAGCGGGGCGGCGCTTACTACTCGACTTTAGCCACCCAACTGATCGACTCGCACTACAACGGCCTCGGGCAGATCCACACCGTCAACGTGCGGAACAACGGCGCGGTCAGGGATTGGCCTGCGGACTGGGTGCTGGAAATGCCCGCCAGGGTGGACGGGCGGGGTATCCACCCGCTCCCCTCGGACCCGTTGCCTGCCGCCTGCTTCGGACTGGTTGCCTCGGTCAAGATGTACGAGATTCTCACCGTCCAGGCTGCGGCGCATGGCGACCGGGACGCGGCCTTCCAGGCCCTGCTGGCCCATCCCCTCGGGCCGGAGGCGGACAAAGTCCGGGAAGTGCTCGACGATATGCTGGAAACCAACCGGGAATGGCTGCCGCAGTTTTTTGGGAAGCAATTTGACCCATCCCTGGAAAGGAAATAATATGCGCTATTTCCTCGGTGTTGACGTCGGCTCATCCAAGACCCACGCCCTGGTTGCGGACGAAACCGGCCGCTGTATCGGATTCGGTAAAGCCTGGGGCGGCAACCACCAGGTTGCCGGCTACGAAGGCCTGGCCGATGCCTTGCGGCAATCCTTCGAGCAGGCCAGCCGGATGGCCAATGTCGGCGCTGAACTTATTGGTGGGGCGGGTTTCGGCGTGGCGGGTTATGATTTCCCCTCAGACCGGGCAGCGCACCTCGAAGCCATTGCCGCCCTCGGTTTGTCCTGCCCCGTGGAGGTGGTCAACGACGGACTCAACGGTTTGCTGGCAGGCGCGACCCGGGGCGTCGGCGTCAATGTCACCGCCGGATCGAGTGTGAACTGCTGCGGGCGAGGCCCGAACGGTGAAGAAGGCCGCATCGTCGGCAACGGCTCGTCTTTTGGGGAATTCGGCGGCGGCGCTGAAATCGTCTGGAAGGGCCTGCACATGGTCAACTACGCCTGGATCAAGCGCATCCCGCCCACCGCCCTGACCGCCGTTTACCTCGACGCCGCCGGCGCAAAGGATGTACTTGACCTGATGGATGGGCTGTCGGCCAGCCGCTATCATCTCTTCCCCTTCATCGCCGTCCAGATCTTCGAGGCCGCCCGCGCCGGGGATGCTGCCGCTCGCGACGTGATCCGTTGGGCGGGCGAGGAACTTGGCTCCCTGGCCGTCTCGGTCACCCGGCAGATCGGCATGGCGCAGGACGAAGTCGAAATCATCCAATCGGGGAGTGTGTTCGAAGGCGGCGAACTGCTCACCGGGCCGATGCGCGAGATCATCCACCGCCACGCGCCCAAAGCCCGCATCCTCCGCCTCGACGGCCCGCCTGTGGCCGGCCCGTTGCTGCTTGGCATGAACGCGGCAGGCATGGACGGCTACGCCGTCCGCCGGATGCTCATCCAGACCGCAAAAGGGCTGGCGCGGGAATAAGGCAGGAAATCCGACCCCGCCCGGGTTTATTGCGTTTCTGTAACCTTGCGGATCGTGCGCGGGTTTTCCGAATCGTAGCCTTTTGTCAGGGTCAGGTGGTAGGCGAACAACTGCGCCGGGACGATCCCCACCAGCGGCGAGAGCCATTCCGGCGCGCCCGCCGGGATGGGGATGGGCGACTCGGCCAACGAAAGCGCTTCGGATGCGTTCGAGATGACGACCAATTCAGCCAGCAGGTCTTTTTGCAAGTGGGTCAGCGAGTCCATCATGGAGTTGAAAACCTTGCCGGCGGCCACAACCGCCATCACCGGGAAACCCCGCGCCACCATCGCCACCGGCCCGTGCTGGAAATCCGCTGATGAATACGGCTCGGCTTCCACGTAAGTCAATTCCTTGAGTTTGAGCGCCCATTCGAAAGCGGTGGCGTAGTTGTAGCCGCGCCCCAACACCACGCATTGCTGCATATAGCGGTAGCGCTGCGCCAGGTCCCGGATCGTTCCGTCCTGCTTCAGGGCCTCGCCCACCCAATCCGCAACCTGTTCCAACTCCTGCCAGCGCCCCGTCTCCCCTGCCAGCGCAACGGACAGCATGGCAATCGCCATCAATTCATTTGTGTACGTCTTGGTCGCGGCCACAGCCAGCTCCGGCCCGGCCTGGATGTCGAGCACGAAATCGGCGGCCTGCGCCAGCGGCGAATCGGGTGCGTTGGTGATCGCCAGGGTCAGGTTGCCCTGGCGCTTTCCCTCCTGCACCACGCTGACAATATCAGGAGATTGCCCCGATTGAGAAACGCCCACCACCAGCGCGTTCTCCAGTCTCGGCGGCTGCCGGTAAAACGTGAACAGCGACGGCGTCGCCAGCGCCAGCGGCAGCCCGTTCATTGCGCCCCATAAATAATTGGCGTAGCGCCCGGCGTTGTCTGAGGTGCCCCGCGCCGCCAGGAAAGCGAACCGGGCCTCCCGCGAGCGGATCGCGGCGGCAATGTCTTCCACGTTTTTTCGCTGGGACGAAAGCAGGCGTTCCAGGCAGGCGGGTTGTTCCAGGATTTCGGAATGCAGGCTCATGGTTTCTCTTTTTTGGCTCTGCCGTTTCTTACGGGAAAGAGCGGTCATCCATCCACAGATTACACAGATTTCGCCGATTTTTCAAGCCCAAATCTGTATCATCTGCGGAATCTGTGGATTTCTCCCGCCAAAAAAGGAAGAACCTCTTTTTTCCTGTTCGCATCTTTCCCGGACACTTGGCCTGCTCCCGTTTAGACGGCGCTCCCATCCCCCATCCGCGCATCGCTGCTTATCTGGCCCCAACGATCACGTGGAATTTCGCCGGCTCGCGCCGGCCGCGCAGCCAAGCTATAAGCGGACGCAGTTGCCAGCGTAATCCATAATTCGGGTGGATGCAGCGCCAGCGGACACCGAGCGATTCGCCCAGGCCGCGTATCCGTTGGTAGGTGAGGAAATTTTCGCTTTCCAGCGCATCCGAGGCAAAACCATAGCGGGACAGGAAATCCGACTTCCGTTCCTCCACCATTTCCTCTCCCGATTCGCGGCGGCGGTATACCGGCGAATCAAGGATCACGATCTGGCCGGCCGGGTCGAGGACGCGCAGGGCCTCCTGGAGCGTTTTTCCGTAACTTTCAGAATAGTGGAACGAGGCGTTGAAAATGACCGCGTCGGCGAAGCGGTCCATGACCGGCAGGTGGTCGAATTCGGCCTGAACAGGGGTGAATTGCTGCTCGTAATGTTTCCAGGCGCCCAGCCCGTCCTGCTCGTTGACCAGCAGGTCCACCGCAACCACCCGGTCGCCCTGGGCGGCCAGCCGGTTGGACAGCCAGCCGTTGCCCGCGCCCAGGTCGAGGATCTTCAACGGGCGCTGGAGTCGGCCCTGGAGCCGGGTGAGGACCTCCCGGACGAGCAGGTTGTAGCTGCGGGCGCGGATGGCCCAATCTGCCGAAAATTTGCCGCTCAAATCCCTGAAGGGCAGGGCGCGGTAGTAATCCGCCTGGGGGGAGCCGCGCCCCTCGAAACCGCGGACAGCTTCATAGTCTGCCATGAAGCGGCTGTAATGGGCCTGGCCATCGGGCAGGAGGAAGCGCCAGATGCCGTCCACATTCCAGAAATCCAGCCCATCCTGCGGACAAGTCAACCGGTCCGGCGCGACCCGTTCGAGGCGGGCGCGGCAGCGCGGGCAGATGAAAAATTCCTGTTTCATGGGCCGGCCAGCGCCTCGATTGCAGCCTGGTAGACCAGTTCGAGCGAGCGCAGGATCGGCTCCAGCCGCTCCGGGGCTTTCCATTCGAAGGCTGCCAGGCTGTCCATCACGACCACCGCTGAGGCGGTTGCCACGCCGCGTACCTGCCCGATGGTGAATAACCCGGAAGACTCCATCTCGACCACCTTGACGCCTTCCTGCTGGCAGCGCGCCACTTCGATGCGGGTCTCGCGGTAGGGCGCGTCGGTGGTCCAGGTTGCGCCGGCGGCGCAGTCTGCGCCCCGGGCGCGGATA
>DIDQ01000035.1:18755-33778 GCA_002418215.1 Anaerolineales bacterium UBA5796 | reverse complement strand
CTGGCGGATCTTTTCCGGGACTTCGACCTGTTCGCCGTCATCGAGGCGGGCAGCCAGGTTGAGCCGGGAGGCGTCGGCCCGGGCGGTGGTGCCGCCCGCAGCTTCGAGGGCGTCGCCGACCCGGCTGCCGGAGGGCAGGCTGTACGTGCCGGGGTACTGCACCGCCCCGTTGACATAGACGACGATCTCCGGCGCGTCCGGCGGCGGCTGCAAGGTGACGGCTTCGCCGCGCGGCGGCTGGGCCACCCACCACAAGACCCCGGCCAGGAGCAGCCCGGCCAAAACACCCAGGAACGCGTGCAGGAAATTTTTCATTTTGCCCTCCCGATTTGAGTCAACGAGTCAACGATTCAGCGAGTCAGTGAGTCAATGATGCAGCGATTTGGTGGTGCGGATGGGTAAATTATACCCTTCGCCGGTATTTTGCGTCACTCCCGTTTCATGACCAGCAAGGTTTCGCCGCGGCGTGACAGCAGGCCGAGCAGCCCGGCCAGCTTGCTGATGCGCTGGAAGTAGCGCGGCATTTCATCTATAGTGATTATGCGAAAACCGAATTTTTCGTAGAACGGCCCCAACCTGGACCGGCACATCAGGTAGAGCGGCGGCGGGTTTTCGGCGAGCAATCTCTCGATGATCGCCCTGGCAATCCCCTGTTTGCGGTAAGCCCGGCGGACGACCATCGAAGCCAGTTCACGCGAGCCGTCCCGGTGGGATTTGACCTGTCCGCAGCCGATGACTCCACCTTCGGGTGTAACCGCGACGATGAAATGCCGCCAGTCCAGGTCGGCGGGGTTGAGATGCGCGCCTGTGACCATCTTGCGGATGATCGCAGCGTGGGATTCGGCAGCGGGTTGGAGGGTGTAGGTCACAAGTCGAAGACCAGGTTGAAAGTCGAAAGTTTCAGTTCAGCAGGCCGGAGGTGGCAATGACGGTGAAAGACCAGACAAAGAAATGGATCAGCCAGGGGTAGAGGAAGGATTTCGTCCGCCAGGCGACCCAGCCAAAGGCGAAGCCGCCGAAGATGGTCGAAAGGGTTTCGACTTCGGGCTTGCCGATGTGGGCAACTGCAAACGGGACGGCTTGCAGCCAAAGCGCCTCCGTCCCGAACTTGCGGGCATAGCCGAAGAGCAGGAAGCCGCGGAACATGAACTCCCAGCCAAACAGGTCGGCCAGGACGTAGCCGAGGAACTTCCCGTTGACCGAACCGGCGTAGTAGTCCTGCATCCCGCCGCTTTTCAGGTTGACCCACCAGAGCACCGGGAGCATGACCAGCACGGCGATCCCGGTGATTACCAGCCCGGCTTTCCAGTCGCCGAAGGTGAAACCGTATTTCGCGGGCGACTCGCGGAACACAAGGATGACGATCAAAAACGGGACGGCGAAGTAAAGCAGCAGGCTTTCCCAGACGTGGGAGGCGAAAACCTGGTGATATTGGTCCACGATGATGAGCAGGGTGGTGGAAACCGTCAGGACGGCGATCTTCCAGTCAAGTTGGAGGGAGGGGCCGAGGAGTCTTTTGAGCATGGAGTCATCCAGGTGTAGTAGCGGCTTCAGCCGCTCCGATGCCGGTAACGACTAAAGTCGTTACTACGGCAAAATCAATACGAAAAATAACTCTGGTTGCCATTGGGGCCAAGCAATACCTGGAGTTTATCGGCGTCGCGGTAGAGTTCCAGGCCCCAGTTGGCGAGGAGCAAAATCACCGCGATCCCGGCCAGGGCCAGGGCGAGACGTCCGCCGGGGGTGGCGAAACGCGTCTTAACGGCGGGCAGGCCGCCCGTCCAGGCATGAGCCGCCAGGATGGACAGGAACGGGACGAGGGTCAAGTGGAAGCGGTCCTCGCCCAGGATGAGCAGGTGGGGAGTCACATATCCAAAAATGAACAATCCCAACAGGATGGTCTCGGTCCGCCAACGGGTGAGGGCCAATCCAAAGGCGGCGGAGGCGCTGACGAGGACGAACGGCAGCAGCACGACCGCCGCGATGGCCAGCAGGAGCGGTGTGGGGATGTACCCGAAGTAATCGTTGGTGTAGAAGTAGGTAAGGGCGCGGCGTTCGAGGCCAAAAAAGTACCCGGCGCGGCGGACGACGAGGTAAGGAATGCGGCCCGGATCGTCCTTGATGAACCCGATGGCCTTCTCCTGGCCGATCTCGTCCCGCAAGCCGTCGTCGAGCATGGTCATCAGGTCGAGGGAAATGCCATATTGGAACGTACCGGTGCTTTCGGGGTGGTAGCCGACGTACAGGTCGTAGCCGAGGGCGGATTCGACCCCGGTGGGGCGGCCGTGCAGGAGGCTGTTGCGGACCATCCAGGGCAGGACAGTCAGCGAGACCACGCCGAAGATGAGCACGGCTTTCTGTCGTTCTTTGAGGGCAAACCAGGTCCACAGGACGGCCAGGCCGCCAAAGGCGAGCGAAACGGACCGGGTGAGGGCCATCAGTCCGAGCAGGAGGCCGGCGGCGGCAAAGTGGACGGTGCGGCGGGTCTCGGCGGCGATGAGCAGCACCAGCGTGGCGGAGAGCACGAGCAGGAAGAACAGGTTCTCGGTCGCCAGGGAGAGCGGATAGAGGACGAGTAAAGGATAAGCGGCGATGACCCAGGCGGCAATCCTGGCGGCATTCTCGTTGCCGGGGAAGAATCGCCGCGCCAGGGCATAGGTCAACGGGGCGAGGGCCGCGCCGACGAAAGCCTGCACCAGCCGGGCGGTGAAGAAGCGGTTCCCGTCCACGCCGGCGAGGAAGTAGATCAAGGCTAAAAAGGCGGGATACAGCGGCGGGCGGAAGGAGGTCGGCACGCCGCGGGGATCGTAGTCCACCCCGGCCATGTCCACTTCGAAGTAGCGCTGGACGAGGTAGAGGTCGTCCTGGGCGTACCAGCGGTAGCCGTCTCCGGCGACGATGGAGCGGGCGAGCATGTCGTACTGGAACATGTCGTCCAGGCCGATGCCCATTTGGCGCAGGGCAATGACCGGGATCAGGCGCAGGCCGAGGGCGATGAGGAAGATGCGGAAGGCGAAGGAGCGGGCAAGGCGGGAAAGGGGCATGGGTGGTGGTGGTTGGTAATTGGGGATTGGTAATTGATTGTGGGCTAATGGTTGTTGGCTTTTAGCGCGTTGATGCGGCGCTGGAGGTAGGGGGAGAAGTATCCGGCGTAGCGCGCCCAGAGTTCGGGGATGCGCCAGTCGTCGCCAGTGACGCGGCCGCGGCAGGCGGCGGCTCCGCAGGCACAGTCGAATTCGTCGTAGGGCGAGCCGTCGCACATGGCGTAGTCCATGGTAATCTCCTCGCCGGGATGAACCGTCCGTATGGCGACCAGGCCCACCTGTCCCAGAAAGCCGGCGTTGGGGTCGCAGGAATGGTTGACGTAATCCGCCGGTTCGGGGGTGATGGTCAGGAGGTAGAGTCCTTCATCAATCTGCAAGAGTTTTTCGTGGTTTTCGGGCAATTTGTCGAGCATGACAACTTTTCCACCCCAGAGAATGAGCAGTTCGTCTTTGGCGATTTGCTGGAGGGCAAATAATCCCATGCCACCTTTGGCGGGATGCGGGCGGGCTTCGAGGCTGGGCGAGGTGTAGGAGAAGAACTCGGCAGGCATGGGGGTAGTTTTACCATGAAAAACGAAAGCGTTCCCACATTTGGGAACGCCGGGGCAAGATTCGATTATCCCAACGCTGTCAATATCTTTTCAAGTTGTGTTTTGAGGACTGGCAGGTCGTTCTCGACCACTCGCCAGACAATTTCAGTGTCTGTTTCGAAATATCCATGCACCAAAACATGACGCATCCCTATCATGCCACCCCAGGCAACATCAGGATATTTTTCTCGCAGTTCATTGGAAATTCGGGAAGCCGCCTCCCCAATAATTTCGATATGGTGAATTATCCAAACTTCCACGAGTTCGTCATCTTGGTGAGATATTCGACCACCCTCATCATAAACATAATGCTCGATTTTTTGAATAGCTTCGAGCATATCCTGTAACCGTTCGCGATCATCCCTCATAGGTCAACCGCCTCAGCCAAAACACGATCCCGGATGCGAGAGCGCAGCCCTTTTTCAGTCACTACATCAACTTCAGTATCAAGAAGCGAGCGCACTTCATACAAAAAGCCGCCCAAATCCAGCAAACTCCGGTCTGGGGCCAGATCAACCAGGAAATCAATATCGCTTTGTTGGTCGTCCGTACCGCGCGCCACCGAGCCAAAAATGCGCAAATGCTTCACCCCATATCGAGAGGCGATCTGCAAAATCTGGCTGCGTTTTGCGCGTAACAGTGCCTGATTATTGGTCATGGTAGTTTTCCTGAATTTATTTTATCACGCCCGGCTAATCCTATTAAACGGGTACAATAGGCCCAACTCTCCAACTGGGAAGGTTTTATGCCCGAAACTCCTTTTTCGCAAAAATACGGCCCCTGGGCGCTGGTGACCGGCGCAGCCATGGGAATTGGCGCAGCCTTCGCCCGCAAGTTGGCCGGACTCGGCCTGGACTTGCTCCTGGTGGACGCGCAGCGCGCCGCCCTGACCGAGACCGCCGACAATATCGCCCTGGACTTCGCCGTGCAGGTCAAGCCCGTGACGGTTGACCTGTCCCGCCCGGATTTCATGTCGGTCATCGCCCCGGCCCTCCAGGGGCTGGAGATCGGCCTGCTGGTCAACAACGCCGGGATTTCATGCATCGGCGAGTTCCTGGACGTGCCGCTCGAAGAACACCTGAAGGTGCTGGACGTGAACGCCCGCGCCAGCCTGGTCCTGACCCACGCCGTCGCCCCGCAGATGGTGGGACGCGGCAAAGGCGGGATCATCTTCGTCTCGTCGCTCTCGGCGGCGCACGGCGCGGCCCTGGTCGGCACCTACGCCGGGACGAAAGGCCTGCTGTGGGCCTTCGGCCAGTCCCTGTGGGACGAGTTGCGCTTCCACGGCGTGGATGTGCTGGTCACGCCCCTCGGCACGACCGACACCCCCGGCTGGCGCGAAGGCAAGGCCAAACTCGACAAAAATGCCTTTGTGATGACCGCCGAAGCCACCGCGGCCGAAGCCCTGACCGCCCTGGGCAAAACGCCTGCCTACACGCCGGGCCGCCAAAACCGGCTTAGTTTCTGGCTGCTCAACCTGCTGGGCGTCAAAAAAGCTATCCAAACCGTCGGCGATGAGATGCGGCGGATGTATAAGTTGTAGCTCACCTGCCACAAACAACACACCCTTCTTTAGTAGATGAAAACAAAAATGGAACAAAAGAAAAAAGCGATTGAACTTCAAATCAGACGACAAAGAAAAGCTATGCTTGTTGTTGCAGCCTGCTTGCTACTTCTGCTGGGTGCAGGCTGGGTTTTTTTTAGGCCCAATAAAAACAATGTTCCGCAAGTTGCATCACTCAAAGAAACATGGGAAATATTGGAGAGCAGTGCCCGTGAGTGGCAAGAAGATGCCTATCTTACAAATGTAAGTTTTAATGTCACCAGAGAAATAATAATAGATCCTTTCGCAATAAAAATAAGTGCCGAATTCCATTCTTCCCATGTGCCAAGTGATGAAATGCTCTTCGTTGGAATTACTAATTCTGGAAAGGTAATAAAGCATCTAATTGATATGATGCCTGGTCAAGCACAGGAATCAAAACCAGAAGGGATTTATGGAGGTGTAGGTAGTAGAACAGAAATACCAATTTATCAGGGGGAATGGTCTATTGAAAGTCAAGACGCTCTAAATATCTTTGCTAAAGACCGAGAAGTTGGTTTGTGTTTTAGCTCGTCCAAAGCCAGCAGTATCGAATTATCTTTGAACAAAGCCTACACAGAATATCCAGCTTGGGAACTCATCATCGTAAACTGTCCAGACAAAGGTGAGTACAGAGCCTATTATCTAAATGCAAGGACCGGTGAACTATTTGACCTTCCTAATCCATAAAAATGCAGGCTGATACAGCATGCACCGGACGGTTGGGACTCTGCTCCGTTTTCAAGCATTTTTGGTTTGTCGAGCTTGACCAAACACTGACTTCGGACTTTTCCTGGCTCAAACTAACCAACCAATAAAACCAGCCAACTACCAAACTACTCCCCATGAGGTCCCCGTGAAATTCGACAAACTTTGCGTTTTGGGCCTGGGCTACATCGGCCTGCCCACCGCCAGCACCTTCGCCACCCACGGCCTGCAAGTCGTCGGCGTGGACGTCAACCACCGCGTCATCGAGACCCTGCAAAACGGCGGCATCCACATCCACGAGCCGGGGCTGCGGACCGTGGTCGAGGCGGCGGTCAAGTCCGGCAACCTGCGCGTCGCCACCCGGCCCGAGCCCGCCGACGCCTTCATCATCGCCGTCCCGACCCCCTTCTACCACGACAAAACCGGCGAATACGAAGGCCGCCAATACAAACTGGCCGACATGCGCGCCGTCGAGTCGGCGACCGAGGCCATCGTCCCGCATTTGCGGGAGGGCAATCTGGTGATTTTGGAATCGACCTCCCCGCCGCGTACCACCGTTGATCTGATCATCCCCATCCTCGAAAAATCCGGCTTGAAAGCGGGGCGGGACTTTTACCTGGCCTACTCGCCCGAGCGGGTCCTGCCCGGACAGATCCTCCGCGAGCTGATCGAGAACGCCCGCGTCATCGGCGGCGTGACGCCAGACTCGGCCCAGGCCGGCGCCGACCTGTACCGCATCTTCGTCAAGGGCGAGATCGTCCAGACCGACGCCACCACCGCCGAGATGGTCAAGATCATGGAGAACACCTACCGCGACATCAACATCGCCATCGCCAACGAGTTCTCGCGCCTGGCCGACCGCTTCGGCGTGGATGTGTGGGAGGCGATAAAAATCGCCAACCTGCACCCGCGCGTCAAAATCCTGCGTCCCGGCCCGGGCGTGGGCGGGCACTGCATCAGCGTGGACCCCTGGTTCTTCGTCGAGAGCGCGCCCGACCTGTCCCGGTTGATCTACGCCGCCCGCCAGGTCAACGACTCCCAGCCGGAGTTCGTCGTCGAGCTGGTCCGCAAGGCTCTGGGCGGGGACATCCAAAACAAGAAAATTGCCGCGCTGGGGCTGGCCTTCAAGGAAGACGTGGACGACCTGCGCGAAAGCCCCGCGGCCGACGTGGCCGCCGCGCTGAATAAACAAGGCGCAAAGGTCGCCGCCTTCGAACCATTTAAACCCGACGAGCAATTCGACGGCTTCGATACCGTCCTGACCCTCGACACCGCCCTCGAAAACGCCGACTTGCTGCTCCTGCTGGTCGGCCACAGCCAGTTCAAGGCCCTCGACCCGGAGCAGGTCGCGGTCCAGACCCCGGCCCGGGTCGTCGTGGACACGCGCGGCGCGCTCGATAAATCCGCCTGGGAAGCCGCCGGTTTCCACGTCATCGCCCTGGGCGATAAAAAGAATCCCTAGCCAGGAGTGCGTCGCACCTTTCTAAACGGGAATTTTTCAAGCGAAGAGTTTCCTCGTCAAGCGAAAAAATCCATCACTGTCAGGTGCGACGCACCCTCGAAACAATCATGAAAGTCCTCTCAGTCTTTGGCACCCGCCCCGAAGCGGTCAAGATGGCCCCGGTGGTGCAGCAACTGGCCCGCACGCCGGGGATCGAGGCCCGCGTCTGCGTCACCGCCCAGCACCGGGAGATGCTCGACCAGGTGCTCGACCTGTTCGGCATCCTCCCGGATGTGGACCTGGACCTGATGCGCCCGGACCAGTCGTTGGCAGAGTTATCTGCGGCCGTCTTCACCCACCTCGACCCGGTGCTGGCCGACCTCCAGCCCGATTGGGTGCTCGTCCAGGGCGATACGACTACGGTCATGGTCACCGCCCTGGCGGCCTATTACCGCCGCATCCGGGTCGGGCACGTGGAGGCCGGGCTGCGGACGCACGACAAGTGGCAGCCCTTCCCGGAGGAGATCAACCGCCGGGTGGCGGGCGTAGCCGCCGATTTGCACTTCGCCCCGACCGACTGGTCGCGCCAAAACCTGCTGCGCGAGGGCGTGCCCGACGAGCAGATCGTCGTCACCGGCAACCCGGTCATAGATGCGCTGAAGATCGTCGCCGCGCAGCCGGAGCCGGGGTTTATCACCGAGTTGCTGGGAAAGTTGGGGGTTGCCGAGAAATCGAATAACGATATTCGAAATTCGATATCCGGCAAGAAAAGTCTAATCTTGGTAACGGCGCATCGGCGGGAGAACTTCGGGCAACCGATCGAAGGCATCTGCGCCGCGCTCAAATCCCTGGCCGGGCGCGGCGACGTGGAGATCGTCTACCCGGTGCATCTCAACCCCAACATCCAGGAGCCGGTCCATCGCCTGCTGGACGGCGTCCCCGGCGTGACCCTGCTCGACCCGCAGGATTACCTCTCGCTGGTCCACCTGATGAAGCATTCCACCCTGATCCTGACCGATTCAGGCGGCATCCAGGAGGAGGCGCCTGCCTTCGGCGTCCCGGTGCTGGTGCTGCGGGAAGTGACCGAGCGCCCCGAAGGCGTGCAAGCTGGGACCCTGAAGCTGGCCGGCACGGACACAAGCCGAATCCTGGCCGAGGCCAACTTCCTGCTC
This sequence comes from Anaerolineales bacterium UBA5796, assembly GCA_002418215.1. Lineage (GTDB taxonomy): Bacteria > Chloroflexota > Anaerolineae > Anaerolineales > Villigracilaceae > UBA5796. The sequence goes on along the minus strand of DIDQ01000035.1, from coordinate 25,241 downwards.
GACGACCCGGCGGCTTACGCCAAAATGGCCCAGGCCGTCAATCCCTTCGGCGATGGCCATGCCGCGGAAAGGATTGTGGAAGCGCTGGTCAAAACTGTAAAGTAAACCTATTGTCCTATCATTTTCGTTTGGTTATAATTTCAATTGTGAAAGCGCTTCAAAAATTCCTGGGAGTGATGATCGTCCTGGCCCTGATGGCGGGGCCGGTTTCGGGCGCGGGGGCGCAAGGCGAGACGGACAAATATTTCCCGCAGACCGGGTTCTGGGTCCGGGGCGGGTTCTGGCAGTTCTACGATACCCTCGAAAACGCCGACATCCTGCTCGGCTATCCCATCAGCCGGGAGTTCACCAGCGTGGACGGCAAGACTGTCCAGTACTTCCAGAAGGCGCGGCTCGAACTGGGTGCGGACCAGCGCGTCCGGCTCAGCCCGATCGGGGAGGCGCTGCGCCAGGCCCAGGAGCCGACCGGTAAACTGGACGTGAGCAACCCGATGGGCTGCAAATCTTTCAGCGAAACCGGAGCTTCGGTCTGCTACGACTTCCTGACCTTTTTCGAAGCGAACGGGGGCGTGTCGCACTTCGGCTATCCCATCACCTCCTTCGAATACCACGACAACCTGATCGCGCAATACTTCCAGAACGGGCGACTGGAATGGCAGCCCTGGAAACCGGAGGGGCAAAAAGTGACGGTCGGGGACCTGGGCAAGGCCTATTTCCTGCTGGTGGAGGAAAACCCGTCCATGCTGGAAGTGGAGGACGGCGGCGATCTCAAGAAGCTGTTGACGATCAAGCCGCGGGTCTTCACCCTCAAGCCCGTCACCCGGACCGACGACCGGCAAACCCTGTTCATCCTGGCCCAGGACCAGGTCTGGAAGCCGGTGGCCGGCGCGGAGGTGACGATCAAAGTCACCTGGCCGGACGGGAGCGTGCGGACGGACGAGCAGGTCACCAATTCGTTCGGCGTGGTCCGCTACGAATTGCCGGTCACGGACCAGCCAGTGGGGGGCGTGGCGCTGGTGGAAGTGGTGGTGGCTTTTGGGGGTGTCGAAGGCCAGGCCAGCACATCATTCAGGATTTGGTATTAGCTTTCAACCTGCCCCTGCTCCGGTCTGCAACCAGACGGCATATCCGGGAAAACGCCGGTCATACACCGGCTTGGAGCCATAAACCCGGCCTGCGCCTGAATCAACGGCGATGATTTGGTGACTCATCGCCGTTGATTCGGTGACTCATCGCCGATGATTCGATGACTCAACGCCGATGAGTCAGTGACTCATCGGCGTTGAGTTGGGAAGAACGTCCCGAAGCCTGACTTACCCCAATTCGGACAGGTCGAACACCGGGCCGTCTTTGCAGGCCAACTTCCAGCCTCGTTTGACGCTCACGGCGCAGACGCCGCACTCGGCCAGCGCGCCGCAGGGCATGGGGACGCGGACCAGGGCCTGGCCGGCCGGGAAGGGCGTCTCTTGCGATACCCCCAATAATTTCCGCAACCCGGATAATTGCTCCCGCGGCAGGTCGGCGGCGAGGAAGTCGCTCCATTGCTGGACCTCCGGCAGGTCGGCGGGAGGCCGGACCTCGACCGCGGACGGCAAATCTGCCGGGATGAAATCGCTGACCAGCACGACCGAGGCATTTTGCATCAGCGCCTGGGGCAGCAAGGCCAGCAGGCGGGCGGGAGCCGCGCCCAGCGAAACCAGCGCCAGCCTGGAACAGGCCTTCGGCAGGCTGAAACCGTGCCCAAGAGGGCCACGTAAATTGAGTGTGGTTCCGGGAAGCCAGGACTCCGGCAAGGGAGCGGCGGCGATGAACCCCCCGGCGGAATCGGCAGCCTTGAAAACGGGAACAGGCAGCGGGTCGTCCGATCCGGGGCGGCTGGCGAGCAGGAACTGGCCGGGAGCCGGGACCAGGCCCAACGGGCAGGTGATCCGCCCGGAGGGTCCGTCATCCTGCAAAAAGATTTCGCGCAATTGGCCCTGGCCCGTTGACATGGCAAAATGCTATCACGAGCAACCCATTTTTGGAAGGCAGTGTTGCCTGGGAAGGTTTCCGGCGAAAGCCGATCCCGTTTAGCGGCTTGAACCCACCAGGCGGGCGCGACACACAATCAGGCGAAAGCCCGAAGCAGGTATAATTGAAGTGAAGTTTAAATCAACGAAGGAGAAAGAATGAATATTGCGAGTCTTGTCCAAGGCGTTGCGATGATTTCCTGGCTGGCCGTCGGAGCAGTGGTTCTGGTGGCCGTGGTGCGCGCCTCGCGCAACCAGGGGATCAAAGGGATTGGCACGGCGATCATCCTGGTGCTGGTGGTTGCCATTTTGATGACGACCGTCGGCGCGGGGCTGGTCTTCCTGCAGCCTGAAGAGCGCGGCGTGGTCATCTCGGCCTTTGCGCCGAAAGGCTATCGTGAAGAGGCCTTGCAGCCGGGCCTGCGCTGGGTGATCCCCTTCGCTGAGACGGTGGTAAAGTACCCGATCTCGAAGCAGACTTACACCATGTCCATTGCGCCGCAGGAAGGCAATATCATCGGTGACGACTCGGTCGCCGCCCGCACCGAAGACGGGCAGGAGATTTACGTGGACGCCTCAGTCATCTTCGCCGTCAACCCGGACAAGGTGACGGAAGTCCACATCGCCTGGCAGGACCGCTACGCCAACGACCTGGTGCGCCCGCTGGCGCGGGGTGTTATCCGGGATGCGGTCTCGCAGTACCGGGTGGACGAGGTGGTCACCACTTTCCGCTTCGACATGGTGAACCAGATCTCGACCAACCTTGAGGCCCAACTGGCCGAAAACGGGCTGATCCTGGTGGAATTCGTGCTCCGCAACATCACCTTCTCTGAAGAATACGCCCATTCGGTGGAGCAGAAACAGATCGCCGAGCAGCAGGCCTTACAAGCCAAGTTCGTGGTCGAGTCGAAGAAGCAGGAAGCCGAACAGGCCCGCCAGATCGCCCAAGGCCAGGCCGACGCGGTTGTGATCGCCGCCAAAGGCGACGCCGAAGCCCGCCTGATCCAGGCTGAGGCCGAGGCCAACGCCCTGGAGTTGATCGCCGCGGCCCTCAAGGATAATCCCGACCTGCTGACCTACCAGTACATCACCAAGCTGTCGCCCAGCATCCAGGTGATGCTGCTGCCGTCCGGTTCGCCGTTCCTCTTCCCGCTGCCGGACCTGCAGTCACCGGAAGTCCCGCCCGTTATCGAATAACTTTTACCATCCGAGGGCAGGCAGTGGGATCATGACTGCCTGCCCATTTATCTTTTGCGGACTGAAGTCCGCGCCCTGACGCCATAGATACCCATGAACGAAAAAGCAACCAGTGGAAAACAGATCCGCCTGACCAGCCTGTCGTCCTGTGCGGGCTGAGCGTCGAAACTGAATGCGGAGACGCTGGCGCAGGTACTGCGCCCGGTACAGGATATTTTCAACCCGGCAGATTATCCCGACCTGATGGTCGGCCTGAGCGGCCCGGACGATGCGGCTGTCTGGCGCATGGACGACGAACGCGCCCTGGTGATGACCACCGATTTCTTCACCCCGGTGGTGGATACGCCCTACGAATACGGCGCCATCGCGGCCGCCAACAGCCTCTCGGACGTGTACGCCATGGGCGCTACGCCCTTCCTGGCGCTCAACATCGCCGCCCTGCCGCCAGACCTGCCCGCTGAAATCTCGAGCGAGATCTTGCGCGGCGGGGCCGAGAAGGCGCGTGAGGCGGGCGTGGTCATCGCCGGCGGGCACACCGTCCAGGATAAGGAGCCGAAGTACGGCCTGGTGGTGGTCGGGTTCGTCCACCCGGACAGGATGCTGACCAAAGGCGGGGCGCGTCCAGGCGACATTCTGATGCTGACCAAACCGCTCGGCTTCGGCACGACGACCACTGCCATCAAACAGGAGAAGGCCGCGCCCGAAGACATTGACGAAGTTGTGGGGTGGATGTCGCGGCTGAACAAGACTGCCGGTCAACTGGCGGTGGAGTTCGGCGTGCGGGCCGGGACGGACGTGACCGGTTTCAGCCTGCTCGGTCACGCTTACGAGATGGCCGCGGCCTCCGGGGTCGGCTTCACCTTCCACTTCGACCAGATCCCGTTCATCGGGCCGGCCCGCAAGTTTGCCGAGGAATTCGTCTTCCCCGGCGGCGCATCCGACAACCGGCTGTTCTTCAGCCCGCACGTCACCTTCGCCCCGGCCATTGACGAACCGTCCCAAATGCTGCTCTTCGACCCGCAGACCAGCGGCGGATTATTGCTGGCCGTGCCGCCGGAAAGATTCCTCCAATTCATCTTCCGCGCCCAGGAGCTTGACCAGCCTGTGTGGTGGGTGGGGGTCGTGGAGGAAGGGCAGGGGATTAAGGTCGAATGACAAAAGAAAGTCGAATCCAGGTTAGATGTCCCAGATTTCAACTGAATTATTACTGATCGTTGTCCTCATTCTGTTCAACGGGGTCCTGGCAATGTCGGAAGCCGCGCTGTTCTCGGCAAGGAAGGCCCGCCTGCAACAGAAAGCCAGCGACGGGGACCACAACGCGGCCGCCGCCCTGAAGCTCATCAAAACCCCCAACCTGTTCCTGGCAACCGTCCAGGTGGGGATCACGCTGGTCGGGGTGCTGGCGGGCGCGGTCGGCGGCGCCTCGCTGGTGGATTTCCTCGCGCCCCTGTTGGCAGAAGTGCCGGTCCTGGCCCCGTACAGCGAAGGCATCAGCCTGGGCTTTGTCGTCATGCTGATCACGTTCCTCACCATCATCCTGGGTGAACTGGTCCCCAAGCGGCTGGCCCTGCACAACCCCGAGCGGATCGCCTCCTGGGTCGCCCGGCCCATGCTGCTCTTCTCCCGGTTCTTCTCCCCGGTCATCAAGGTCTTCAGCGTCTCGACCGAACTCGTCCTGCGGCTGTTGGGCGTCCGCCCGAAAGCGGAACTGCCGGTGACGGAGGAAGAACTCCAGGTCTTGCTCGCCCAGGGGACTGAAGCGGGCGTTTTCGAGGAATCCGAATCCGACATGGTGGCGGGCGTCTTCCGCCTGGGCGACCGGCGGGTTTACTCGGTGATGACACCCCGCACCGAGATCACCTGGCTCGACATCCATGATTCGGTGGAGGAGATCCGCCAGAAGCTGGTTGCCAGCGCCTATTCGCGCTTCCCGGTCTGCCAGGGCGGGCTGGACAATGTGCTGGGTCTCGTCAAGGCGCGTGACCTGCTCATCCCGGCCCTCGGCTCCGAGCCGCTGCAACTCAAGAAATGCCTGCAACCGGCGTTGTTCATCCCTGAGACGGCTTTCGCCTCGCGGGCCCTCGAAATTTTCAAGGAGAACGGCCAGGAAATGCTGCTGGTGATTGACGAGTTCGGCGGCCTGCAAGGGCTGGTCACCATGACCGACATCCTCGAAGAGATCGTTGGCGATATCGAGCTGGGCGAACCGCAGGCCACCCAGCGCCAGGACGGCTCCTGGCTGCTGGACGGGATGCTGCCGGTGGAAGATTTCATGGATATTTTCCACCTGCGCGAGCTGCCCGGCGAAGACGATTTCGAAACCTTGGGCGGCTTCGTGATGACCATGCTGGGACGCATCCCGGATGTATCCGACCAGTTCGAGTGGAGCGGGATGCGCTACGAGGTAATGGACATGGACGGCCGCCGGGTGGACAAAGTGCTGGTCACGACCCTGCCCGCCAAAACAAGCACGGATTGATCCTGGTTAATCAGCCTTGCGAAGGTTTTTGGCAGCGCTGGGACTCCCCGGAGACGATCTTCGCAAGGCTTTTGTTATGCTATACTTGCGGCACGCCTGCAAGGAGAAAGTATGCTAGATTTTGTCGAACGTGAACGCATCGTCCGCTTGCACATCCAGCGGTTGTCCGAAGGGGTCTACCTGGCAACTTCGGAGGATGTCCAGGGGTTGGTCGCCCAGGGACGCACCGTAGCCGAAACGGTGGAAATTGCCCGGGATGTGGCTCGCAAACTGATCGAAGCCCAGTCCGATCTCAACCTCCCCGAAGTGAAGGAAAGTTTCGATTACCCGCTTATCGTCAACCAGGGATAGCATGGGAAGGCTATCGGGTTTCAAATATCGGCAGATCATCAAAAAACTCAAAGCTTTTGACTTTGAGTTTTTTCGTCACGCGGCGGAGAGTCACGAAATCTGGCACAATCCGAAAACGAGAAGGTTTACAACCATCCCAAACCATCCTGGCGATTTGCCCGAAGGGACTTTACGCGCCATACTAAACCAGGCTGGAATCGCTCCCGAAGATTTCCTGAAAAAGTAGAAAACTTATGAACAAGAACGCCCCAAATCACGACTCTCGTATCACTTTCACTTCCCGCCGTTCCCCAGTCATGGGCCGCGGCGGGATGGTTGCCACGTCCCAGCCTTTAGCCACCGCGGCCGGGCTGGAAATCCTGGCGGCGGGCGGCAACGCGGCCGACGCAGCCGTCGCCGCGGCTGCAGCCCTCAACGTCACCGAACCAACCTCGACCGGCATCGGCGGGG
>DIDQ01000035.1:0-18714 GCA_002418215.1 Anaerolineales bacterium UBA5796 | reverse complement strand
GGACATGTTCGCTCTCTACTACGACGCGGCGACCCGCCAGGTCAGCGCCCTGAACGGGTCCGGGCGCGCCCCGTCCGCCCTGAGCCTCGACCGGCTCAAAAAAGAAGGGCTGGACGAACTGCCGCCCTTCCACCCCTACACCGTCACCGTCCCCGGGGCCTGCGCCGGCTGGTGCGACCTGGTCGAGCGCCACGGCACGCTGCCGCTGACCCGCGTCCTGGCCCCGGCCATCCGGCTGGCGGAGGAGGGATTCCCGGTCGCCCCGGTCACGTCCCATTTCTGGCAGCGCGGCGCCGAGCGGCAGTTGAAGTCCGCCCCCAACGGGCACGAACTGACCATCGAAGGGCGCGGCCCAAATCCCGGCGAGGTCTTCCGCAACCCGGGGCTGGCGCGCACCTTCAGGGCCGTTGCCGAAGGCGGCAAAAAAGCCTATTACGAGGGCGAGATCGGCGAAGCCATTGCGCAGGTGCTCACTGAAACCGGCGGCTGCCTCAGCCTGAACGACCTGGCCGCCCACACCTCCACCTGGGATACGCCCATCAGCACCACTTACCGCGGCGTCCGCGTCTGGGAGTGCCCGCCCAACGGCCAAGGCCTCGCCGCCCTGATCGCCCTCAACATCCTCGAGGGCTTCGACCTGTCCGCCCTCGACCCGCTCTCACCGGAACGCTGGCACCTGCTGATCGAATCCCTGCGCCTGGCTTTCGCCGACACCCGCTGGTACGTGGCCGACCCGCGCTACCCCGGAGTCCGAAGTCTGGAGATTTCGGAGTCCGTGTACCAGGCCCTGCTCTCCAAAGACTACGCCGCCGAACGCCGCAAGCAGATCAACCCGGACCGGGCCACGCTCGATTTCAAGCGCGGCGCGCCGGTCGCCTCGTCCGATACGGTCTACTTCTGCGTGGTGGATGCGCAGGGTAACGCCTGTTCGTTCATCAACAGCAACTACATGGGCTTCGGCACCGGCATCGTCCCCAAGGGTTGGGGGTTCACCCTGCAAAACCGGGGCCACAATTTCAGCCTCGACCCGGCCCATCCCAACGCCCTCGCCCCCGGCAAACGCCCCTACCACACCATCATCCCCGGCCTGCTGACCCGCGAAGACGGCAGACTGCTCGGCCCGTTCGGGGTGATGGGTGGGTTCATGCAGCCCCAGGGCCACGTCCAGGTCGTCTCGGCCCTGCTGGACGACGGCCTTGATCCACAGTCCGCCCTCGACCGGCCGCGCTTCTGCATCGAATCCGGCGAGGCCGATGGCTGGGTCGGCCTGGAGGAGGGATTGCCAGACTCGACCCTGAAAACCCTTTCTGAGTTGGGACATCCGGTCCGGCACGTGACCGGGTGGGAACGCGCCCTCTTCGGCCGCGGCCAGGTCATCCTCCGGGATAACGAAAGCGGGGTCTTGACCGGGGGGTCTGATCCGCGCGCCGACGGCTGCGCCATGTCCCTGGCGTAAATCGGACAATTTCTGTCACATATTTTTAGCTCCCCAACCGGCAATATCGGTTGGGGAGTCTTCTCTTTGTCATCTAAACCGTGACAAAAAGAAAGATGTCATAGGAATTATGTGACTTTTGTCCTTTCAGCACATCCAATAAATACTTACAATTGTAGTTAACGTTTACCGTCGCAGTAAGGTTTATAATATGCTTCGTATCAACCGTCAAACTGATTATGCTGTCCGGGTGGTGCTGGCGCTGGCCCAACATCCGGCAGAGACGCGGCTGTCATCTGCGGAAATCGGGCGCGAGATGTTGATCCCCCCCACATTCCTGCCGCGTATCGTTGCTCAGTTGGCGCAGGCTGGCATCCTGATCACCTATCCGGGGCGAGACGGCGGACTGCAATTGAACCACCCGCCGGAAAAGATCACGCTCTGGGACGTGGTGAATGCCTTCGAAGGGCCTCTGTTGCTTTCAGAGTGCCTGCTCAACCAGCAGGCCTGCCCATTCGAAAGCCATTGCATGGTCCGGCCCCGCTGGGGAAGGCTGCAATCCGTCATTTTGAAGGAGCTATCCACCACCTCCTTCCGTGACCTGGCCGAAGAAGCCGCCGCGCAGCAACCTCTCATAATCAGCCCCGAAGCATAAAGGAAACCTCATGAAGAAAGTGCTGTTATACGTTTTATCCGGGTTTGCAATCCTGTTGATCGGCGGCGCAATCGCCTTCAAAGTGTTCCAACCCATCAAAGTACTGCCGCGGCTGCGCCTGGCGCCGGGATATGCCCTGTTCAACCAGTTCGGCCAACGCCTGACCAACGAAGACCTGCGCGGCAAACTGGTACTTTATAATTTCACCTACACCCGCTGCCCTGAACCCTGCTACGACCAGAACGCGACCATCAAGGAAGTGCAGTCCCGGCTGGATGAAGCCAACCTGGGCGAAGTCGAGATCGTTTATGTAACCGTTTCCTTCGACCCCGATTTCGACTCTCCCGAAGTGCTCAAGGCCTATGCCGATTCCATCGGCGCCAACCCGGATAATTGGGTATTCGCCACCACCTCCAACAAGGCCCTTCTCAAAACAATCCTCGGGACCGGTTTCGAGGCTTATTACGAACCAAACCCCGACGGGACCTTCGCCTTCGACCCGATCTTCGTCCTCGTAGACGGGTGGGGCATCATCCGGGGCGAATACCGGTTCCAGACCGAAGTCTCCTATGCTGACCGTATCCTGCGCAGTCTGGACACTCTGGGCGAAGAGATCCGTAACAGTGTGGGCAGCGCCAAACTGGCGTATGAAGCCGCGCACCTTTTCCTTTGTTACAGCTATTAAGTGGTCCGTCATGCAAAAAACAAAAAACACCAAAGGCTATTACTTCCTCGCAGGCGCGATCGCCCTGTTGGCAATCTCGGCTGGGTTTATCTGGTTGCGCCCGAAACCTTTTTTCGGCACTGTGCTCCAGTCCACGAACCCGGCTTTCGATTTCGCCCTGACCGCAGACAGCGGCAAGACTGTGAGACTCAGCGATTACAAAGGGAAGGTGGTGCTCCTGTATTTCGGCTACACCTTTTGCCCGGATGTCTGCCCGGCGACGCTGGCGAACGCGGGCCAGGCCATCCGCTCCTTGGGGCAGAAGGGCGAGGAGGTGCAGTTGATCATGATCTCGGTTGATCCGGCGCGGGACACGCCCGAAAAGCTGGCGAAATACGTCGCCCATTTCCATCCGTCTTTCATCGGAATCACCGGGACCGATGACCAAATTTCCGAAGCGGCGGCCCTTTATGGGGTGTATTACCAAAAACACGAAGGCACCGAAGCCACCGGGTACCTGGTTGACCACACAGCAACCCTGATGGCGGTTGACAAGGAAGGTTATCTTAAGCTCCTCATCCCGTTTGGAGCAACAGTCGAAGAAATAGCGAGCGATTTGAAAAATATGTTGAAGTAATGGGAGGGGCAGTGTGTCTGCACCTTGTTCGAAAAACCACGAAAGGAAAACAAAAAATGAAGGTCAGATGGTTCGTTTTTGGGGCATTGATCCTGGCGCTGGGGTTATCTGCCTGCCTGCCGCGGGCTGAGGGTCCGCGAATCGTTGTGAAAGACGCCTGGGGGCGGTCGTCGCCGGCGGTGGCTTCGGCGGGGGCTTTTTACATGGTCGTCGCCAACAGCGGGAGCGAGGACGATACGCTGGTTGCAGCTTCGTCCCCGGCCTGCGGGGTGGTCGAGTTGCACGAGTCGTTCATGAAGGATGACGGCTCGATGGGTATGCAAATGGTCGAAGGCGGGAGGATCCTTATCCCCGCCGGGGAAAATGTCGAGTTGAAAGTCGGCGGGCTGCACGTGATGTGCATGCAAAAACAGCAGAATTTCAACACTGGCGATAATTACACACTTACACTGACATTCGAAAAATCAGGTGACATTACTGTTGTTGCGGTAATCAAGGACGAGTAAAAGGACTTCCCGGCCCCCGGCTGGCCTGTGAAATTCCGGGTGGCCGATCCATACGAATGCGCTTCCATTCAGCCTCTGCCCCTCCCCAAGACAGTGTTATGGCAGTGCGCAATCATGGATAGAGGTCTGTGAGCGCGTCGATCTACAGAAAAGTTTGCGGAGGAGGTGCCTGCCAGAATTTGAGTGAGGAAATGCTGGTTTGGCGGGGTCAAGTCCCAGGTCCCGCGGGAACCGGAAATGAATGCTTTGCAAGAAAATTCCTGTTCTGAACGAAGGAGGCCGATATGGCGAATAAGAAAAGCAATGACGAGTTTCGCCCAACCGGAACAATGGCGGTGCTGGCTATTTTCATTATCACGCTCGTTGTTCTGTGGGTGTCTATCTACATGATCATGTTGCAACGAGGGCTGACATCATGAGCGCCCAAAAAACCACCCTTCACGTTGATCCCTTCGAGCGAAACTGGTTGATCATCAGTTTTGCGATGCTGGTGGTCTTTTCGGTCGTGATTGCTGTGTCTGCGTTTGGCATGGGGATTCAGGTCCCCGTACCCGAATCCCGCGTTGACCCGCGCACGGTGGCGTCCGACCCGAACAGCCCGTGGTCCAATCCCGGGGTGCGCGAAATCGTGCCGGGCCAGAAATATGACGTGTACATCCTGTCGAAGACCTGGCAATATTTACCGGCTGAGATCACTGTCCCAGCCGGCGCGAGAGTCACGTTCTACGTGACCAGCATGGACGTGCAGCATGGCTTTAAGATCCAGGATACGAACGTGAACGTCCAGATCGTCCCCGGGCATGTTGCCAAGATGACCGTGACCTTCGACACCCCCGGCGCGTATGACTTCATCTGCACCGAATACTGCGGCGCTGCCCACGGGGCCATGGCCGGCAAAGTGATCGTTCAGCCCTGAGAGGAGTAACCATGTCCACAAAATACGAACTTTCGGCGCAAGAGAAAAAATTTGTCGGCTGGCACCTCGGCCTGGCGGTATTCGCGCTGGGGCTGGGCAGCCTTTTCGGCCCCCTGCAGGCGCTCGAACACGCCGGGCTTGACCTGTACCCCTTCCTGAAACCGCTGTTCAAGTCGTACTATCAGGGCCTGACCCTGCACGGCGTTTTGAACGCCCTGGTCTGGACGACCTTCTTCATCACCGGCTTCCTGACCTTCACCACCATCTACGGGTTGAAGCGCCCGCTGAAATACCCAAAACTCAACCTGGTCGGTTTCGTGATGATGATCGCCGGCCTCGTTTCGGCGGCCATTCCGTTGCTGCTCAACCAGGCGACCGTCCTGTACACTTTCTACCCGCCCATGAAGGCCAGCCCCCTGTTCTACCTGGGTCTGACGCTGGTCGTGGTCGGCAGTTGGGTCGAGGGCTACGGGTTCTACTTCACCTATGCAGCCTGGCGCAAGGAAAACCCCGGCGTGAGGACACCGTTCATCTCGTTTGCCGGTATCCTCAACATGGTGATGTGGCAGTTCGCCACCCTGGGCGTGGCCGCGGAAATCCTGACCATGCTCCTGCCCTGGTCGCTCGGCCTGATCCAGAACGTTGACCCGCAACTGGCCCGCACCTACTTCTGGTTTACCGGCCACCCGCTGGTGTACTTCTGGCTGCTGCCGGCTTACCTCTCCTGGTACGGGATGCTGCCCAAGCAGGTCGGCGGGAAGATGTTCAGCGACTCGCTCGCCCGCCTGGCCTTCTGGCTCTTCCTGCTGCTCTCCATCCCGCTGGGATTCCACCACCAATACGTGGACCCGGGCGTGCCCGCCATCTGGAAATATATCCACGCCGTTTTGACCTTCTCGGTCTTCTTCCCTTCGATGATGACGGCCTTCACCGTGGTCGCGTCGCTGGAATACGGCGCCCGCCAGCGCGGCGGCAAGGGCGCTTTGGGCTGGATCCTGGCCCTGCCGTGGAACGATCCCTCAGTCGCGGCCCAACTGCTGGCCGGCCTGCTGTTCTTCTTCGGCGGCATCGGCGGCCTGACCAACGCCTCGTACAACCTGAACCTGGTCCTGCACAATACGGCCTGGGTTCCAGGTCACTTCCACCTGACGGTCGCCACGGGCGTTACGCTGTCTTTCATGGGCATCTCCTACTGGCTGGTACCCTACCTGAGCGGCAGGAAATTGTGGAAACCCAAATGGGCGGTGGTCCAGGCCTGGTCCTGGTTCATCGGGATGATCATCTTCTCCCAGTCCATGCACATCCTCGGCTTGCTCGGCGCTCCCCGCCGCACACCGCTGGGCCTGGCCCCCTACATCCCGGCTGAATGGAACAGCCGCCTGCTCCAGGTCGGCATCGGCGGGACGATCCTGTTCTTCAGCGGCGCCATCTACCTGACCGTGATCATCGCCACCGCTTTCTCCAAGCAAAAGGCCGAGGCCAGCGAGCAGGTCGAAGTCCCGGTGGCCGAATCGCTGCAAGACGTCAACCTGACCCCGCAATGGCTCGACCGCTGGGCGCCCTGGCTCTACGCCACGCTGATCCTGGTCGTGCTGGCCTATGGTCCGCAGTTGTTCGAACAAATCAGGAATATCGCCCTGACCTCCCCGGGCTTCAAAGTCTGGTAACAGGCTGTTGCGAATTGCGTATTGCGAACTTGGGGGTCGCAATACGCAATACATTTGAAACGAATTTCGGCTCTTTGGATGGAGCTTAAAAGCCGCATGGCCGCCCCCTCCCCTTACACCAAAAAACTCGAAGAGCAAAACCCCGCCGTGAATTGGGATCAGCGGCTCGGGCCGCTCTCCCGCCGGTTCCTCGCGCTCACCGAGCGCATATCCCTGGCGGCTGAACGCCCGCTGGCCAAGCTCATCGGCGACCCGCGCTTCAACCCGCTCTACCACACCGGCACGATCACCGTCTTTTTGCTCCTGGTCATCCTGCTCACCGGCATTTATCTCTTCCTGTTTTATCCCTTCGGATTTACTGTCTCTTACGAAGCCGTCGCCCGGATCGAATCCAACCTGGTCGGGCGCGTCATCCGTGCCTTGCACCGCTACGCCTCCGACGCGGCCGTCATCACCGCCCTGCTGCACGGCTGGCGCACCTTCTTCCAGGACCGCTTCCGCGGGCCGCGCTGGCTGGCCTGGCTGACCGGGATGGGCATGGCCGCGGCCGTCTGGGCCATCGGCGTGACCGGATACTGGCTGATCTGGGACTCCCGCGTCCAGCTCCTCAACCAGACCCTGTTCGACCTCTTCGATTCGTTCGCCGCCGGGACCCGCTTCCTGGTCCGGTTCATCGTCACCGCCATCGCCGAAACCGACTGGATCTTCATGCTGCTGGTGCTGGCCGTCCACCTGGGGTTTTCGATCCTGACCGGGCTGTTCCTGTGGTGGCACTTCAAGCGCCTGAGCCGGGCCAAATGGCTCCCGCCGCGCCCCTGGATCTTCACCCTCGGCGGCGTCCTGCTGCTGACGGCCATCCTATTCCCGGTCGGGATGCTGCCCCCCGCCAACCCGACCCTGCTCCCCGGCCGCGTCCCGCTCGACCTGTTCTACCTGGCTTATATCCCCGCCGCCCTGCGCCGTCCGGCAGTCTTTTGGATTGCCAGCCTCGTCCTGGCAGCCGCCGTCTCTGCCCTGCCCTGGCTGCTGAAGCGCCGCAAACCGCTCGATCCGGTCCGGCTCGATCTCGACCGCTGCGACGGTTGTACCCTGTGCCAGCGGGACTGCCCCTATCTGGCTATCCGCATGGCCGAGCGCGCCGACGGCAAACACCACAAATTCCAGGCCGAGATAGACCCCAAGTTGTGCGTCTCGTGCGGCGTGTGCATCGGCAGTTGCCCCACGAACGCCCTCTCTTTCGATGGGCTGCCCCTCGACCCGCTTTGGGAGCAAACCGACCAGCGCGTTAGCCAGCGCAAGGGGCAGGATGTCAAAGTCATCTTCACCTGCGAGCGGCACGCCCAGGTCGGCGCGAAATCCAGCCTGGGGCCAGGCGACGGGACCCTCGTCGTCCCGCTCACCTGCGTCGCCATGGCCCATCCCAACCTGGCCGCTCGAACCCTCCAGGCCGGCGCGGCCGAAGTCCGGTTCGTCGGCTGCCCGCCCGAAGACTGCGCCAACCGCGAAGGCAACCTGTGGATGCAGCAGCGTCTCTCCGGCGAACGCCTGCCCAGGCTCAAGCCCGGCTTGGCCGAAAAGGTCCGCACCGCCTGGGTCGCCCCGACCGACTTTTCGCTGGCGTTCCGCCCCCCGGTCCGGGACGCCGCCACCGCTTATGGCCCTGCACCGTTCCAAAAACATGCCCGATCCATTCTGGCCCTGGTGGGCGTGCTCGCAGTTTCAGCCGCTTTCGCGCTGGGCCTCAACCAATGGACATTCCAACCCTTCGCGGCGGATACCGCGACCCTGGCCGTGACCCTCCAGCACCGCAGCGGATACCCGCTCAAGGGCATCCCGGCTCAAGCGGACCTGGACCTGTCCCTCGACACCCCAACCCGCCTCACCCTGACGGTCGATTCCGAGACCCTGCTCGATGAGACTTACCCGATGACCGGCAGCGGGTTCTCGCATGCGGCCTACGTCTTCGAGCAGGTCCCGGTCACACCGGGCGAACACCACGTCAGCCTGACCCTCTACGACCGGCCCGACCCGTCCATCGGACAGGTCATCTTCGACAGGTCCGTGACCTTCGACCCGCGCCAGGTGGTCAACCTGCAATTCAGGGACGACAACCTGGGCGGCGACCCGCTGCGCGGCGAAAGCCTGTATTACGAGACCTCGGTCGGCACCAATGCCGGCTGCCGCCTGTGCCACTCGCTCGACCCCGGCGTAACCCTGGTCGGCCCCTCCTTTGCCGGGATCGCCGCCCGAGCCGCCACCCGCGTGCCGGGACTCTCAGCAGAGGAATACCTCCGCCAGTCCATTTTGGAGCCGAACGCTTACGTTGTCCCCGGATTCCCTACGGGACAGATGGTGCAAAACCTGGGCGACATCCTGTCCGAAGAACAGGTTGACGACCTGGTTGCTTTCTTGCTGACCTTTAAATAGAATTAGAGTATGGGGCGCACCATCTCCCCGGTGTCGCGCCCCACAGGACGATCCCTACTCGTTGGGATAGGCCGTCTCGGTTTCCCTGGTATCGAACCCCTCGGCCGTCCGGGTTCCGTACAGTTCACCGTTGACGGTAACGGTGTAGAGCGCTGCGCCGTGCAGGTCCTCGATTGGCCCGCTGACGGTCCACCACTCGACCGAGAGCTGGTTCCCTTCCAGGGTCCCGGTCCCCTCCTGGACGTAGCCGGTCACCAGCCAGTAGAGCGAAAACTGTCCGGGCTGGTCGCCGGCCTTGATCGTCAGGCGGCCGCCGTATTCCTGTTCGAAAAAGTCTACGCCGTTTAGGGCGTACTCACCCACAATATCCGGCACGTTATCGGCGGGGGCATCCGCACCGACGGGTTGTGGGTTGGAATTCCTGGCGCAGGCAGACAATGCCAGCGACAAGACCAATAATAGAACAAAAGCATTGCGTTTCATAAACATCCTCATTTCCTGAAAAGAATTGGCGTCATTTTATCCCACTCGCCAGAATACATAAAGAGCGACTAAAGTCGCTACTACGAAGTGGTGTCAACAGGCGGCAAGGCCGGTCCTGTTTGGGTAAGTTCGTTCGGAAAAGGAGAAAAACTTATGGCAAAGATCGTTGTCATTGGCGCCGGGTTCGCCGGTCACACAGCCGCCCTGTACCTGGGCAACAAACTGGGGAAGGATCACAGCGTCACTGTCATCAACAAGTTCGACAGTTTCGCCTACATCCCCTCCTGGATCTGGGTGGGCGTGGGCCACATGAAACCTGAAAAGACCACCTTCAAATTGAAGCCGGTTTACGACCGGATGAACATCAAATTCGTGCTGGGCAGCGCCGCCGAGGTGCACCCCGACCAGGGCGACCAGTTCGTAGTGGTCAACACGGATGACGGCACCACCGTCCGGGTGGAATACGACTATCTATTGGTCGCCACCGGCCCGAAACTCAACTTCGACGGGACGCCCGGCCTCGGCCCCGAGAAGGGATTCACCTCCTCGGTCTGTTCCCTGCCACACGTCATCCAGACCCGCGACCGTTACCTCGAAATGGTCGAGCGGATGAAGAAGGGCGAACGCGTCAAAATGGTGATGGGCACCGGGCATCCCGGCGCGACCTGCCAGGGCGCGGCCTTCGAGTACATCGTCAACGTCCACAAGGACCTGGTCAAGAAAGGACTCCGCGACAAAGCCGAACTGCTGTGGCTCTCGAACGAGCGCGCCGTGGGAGATTTCGGGGTGCGCGGCATCAGTGTCCAGCAACGAGGGAAGACCCTCAGCAGCGAAGACTTCATCTCGGCTGTTTTCAAGGATCACGGGATCAAGTGGCAGGTCCAGACCGGCGTGACCCGCGTGGACGAGAAGAAGATCTACTGGGAGAACTACGCCGGGGAGCGCGGCGAGACCGGCTACGATTTCGCCATGCTCATCCCGCAGTTCCTCGGCCAGCCGATGAAATACGTCGGCAAGGACGGGCAGGATGTCTCCGAGAAAGTCGTCAACAAGGCCGGGTTCGTGCTGGTGGACGGCATCTACGGCCTCAGTTACGACGTGCTCGAACGCAACCCCGACGCCTGGCCCTCGCAGTACCAGAACCCCAACTACCCCAACATCTTCGCCGCCGGGATCGCCTTCGCCCCTCCGGGACCGATCTCCCGCCCGTTCACCAACCCCAACAGGCTGGCGATCTCGGCCGCGCCGCCGCGCACCGGCATGGTGTCCGGGATCATCGGGCGGATCGTGGCCCTCAACATCGTGGACCTGGTCAAGCGCGGGCGGATGACTCACGCCGAGCGCATGTCCGAGATGGTGGCGGCCTGCATCGCCTCGATGGGCGATTCGCTCCGGGACGGCAACGCGGCGGTCATGGTCATCTACCCGGTCGTCCCGGACATGAAGCGCTTCCCCAACGAGGAGGGCCGGGACATGTTCGTCTCGCACATGGAGATGGGCGTCAGCGGCGCGTGGATGAAACGTATGCTCCACGAAACCTTCATCTGGAAGTTACGGGCTTTGCCCGGCTGGAAAATCATCCCTGAGTAAGACAGGAGGCTCAAAATGGAAATCACCCCTAAAGAAAAGTTCTGGATGAACTTCAAACTCTACCAACTCTGGCGCTTCATCGTGCTGAATGTCAAGATACTGAAGGCTGTAGACCATAGCAAACGTTCCTGATGCGCATTTCTCCTTGGTGGGAGGGCCTGGCCGGTAAACCCGGCAGGCCCTTTTATTTTGCCCCTCGTTGCGACACTTTAATTGACAGGCAGACAAATAAACCTTGACAAAAGTAGTAAGGGTTGTTACAATTTGTTATATATAACACAAATACAACATCACCATGAACACTCATCCCATCAATAACACTTCAATAGACTTTATTGGTAATTGCAAAAAACGTCCCGAAGGAGCCTGCCTTGAGCTTGCCGAAGGGTTGCCGCCAGCACTTCAAACCGCTCAGGAAAAACCTTCGGGACGGTGCTCGCAGTTTATTGCCGATAATGTCCAATGAAAATCGAAACTGAGTGGTTTACCGATAGACATCTTGCAAAATCTGCATTGCTTCGCTTGAGGCGGCCTCCTTGGCGAAGCAGCCTGACAAGGACGCCGCTTGGGACAGCGGCATGGTACTGTTGCAAGATGTCTATTGTTACTTAATGCACATGACTAATTGCGATTAAACTATTACAATGAATGTATAGATTTACCTGTGAGACATGGATTAGAAGGTCAGAGATGCTCCAAATCAACCGGCAAACAGATTATGCAATTCGAGTGGTATTGGCGCTTGCCAAATATCCCCAACGGACGAGGCTGGCTTCGGCGGTCATCCAACGCGAGATGATGATTCCCAAGGCGTTCATGGCCCGGATCGTCGCCCAGTTGGCGGCAAGCGGCCTGGTACAAACCTTCGCCGGGCGCGATGGCGGCCTGGAACTTCCCTGCCCGGCTTCAGAGATCACGATCAAGGACGTGGTGGAGGCGTTCGAGGGGCCGATCCTCCTCTCGGAGTGTATGCAGGCCCGCGGGGAGGATGACTGCCCGTTTCGCGCCGACTGCCCCGTCCGCTCGAAGTGGGGCCGCGTACAGGCGGCCATGCTGCGGGAAATGGCATCCGTTACCTTTGACGACCTCGCCATGGAAGCATTGTCCACCCCGCTGGTTGTTCCGGCATAGGCCATTCGCGCGCAAGGAAAGCGCGCTTAATTTCTGTAAAGGAGACTCTATGAATCCAATCACTCTGTCCCGCTGGCAGTTTGGTCTCACGACCATCTACCATTGGCTCTTCGTCCCGCTCACGCTCGGCCTGGGCTGGTTCGTGGCCTACATGCAGACCCGCTACTACCAGACGCGTGACGAGAACTACAAAAAGATGACGAAGTTCTGGGGCAAACTGTACCTTATCAACTTCGCCATCGGCGTCGTGACCGGCATCGTGCAGGAATTCCAATTCGGCATGAACTGGTCGGAATACTCCCGCTTCGTGGGCGACATCTTCGGCGCGCCGCTGGCCATCGAAGCCCTGCTGGCCTTCTTCATGGAATCCACCTTCCTGGGGGTGTGGATTTTTGGCGAGGGGAAGGTCCCTGAGAAAGTTCACCTGGCCGCGATCTGGCTGGCCGCCATCGGCTCGAACCTGTCTGCGGTCTGGATTCTGATCGCCAACGGCTGGATGCAGCACCCGGTCGGCTACGCCATCAACGAAGTGACCGGCCGCGCCGAAATGACCGATTTCATCGCCGTCATCGGCAACCCCAAGGCCTGGGTCTTCATCTGGCACACCCTGGCCGATGGACTCGCCACCGCATCCTTCCTCATCATTGGCGTCAGCGCCTGGCACCTGATCCGCAAGCAGTACACCGAAGTCTTCAAGCCCTCCTTCCAGATGGCCGCCCTGGTGGGCACGATTGCCAGCGTGTTCGTCTTCCTGGGCGGGCATACCATGGGCCAGTACATGTACGAGGCCCAGCCCATGAAACTGGCTGCCCTGGAAGCGATCTGGGAGACCGAGCAGCCCGCCTCCTTCTCCATCATCACCATCGGCGACCTGACCGGCAGGCAGGAGGTCTGGTCCCTCCACGTCCCCTACGTCATGAGCTTCCTGGCCTGTAACAATTTCTCCTGCGAGGTAAAAGGCGTGGACCAGTTGCAAACGGAATACGAGGCGAAATACGGCCCCGGCAACTACATCCCGCTCATGGTCGTCACCTACTGGACCTTCCGCATCATGATGACCATCGGCTTTATCATGATGGCCGCCGCGGCCTGGCTGCTGTTTGCCGCCCGCCGGGCCGGGTACGAAAACGCCAAATGGTTCAAATTCCTGCCGTTCTGGGCAATTGCCCTGCCCTATTTCGCCAACGTCTCGGGCTGGGTCTTGACCGAGATGGGCCGCCAGCCCTGGATCGTCTTCGGCCTGCTCAAGGTCCAGGACGCCGTCTCGCCCAACCTGACCATCCTCGACCTGTGGATCTCGCTCGTCGGCTACACCGCCGTCTACGGCATCCTGGCCGCGGTCATGTTCGGCCTGATGAAGAAATACGCCGTCGCCGGGCCTGATGCAGCCATGCACGAGTCGGTTGACGTTGCGCCCTCGCTCCTCGGCGCGCAAGACTAACGGAGGCACCCCATGTCTTACGAATTTCTCCAAACCCTTTGGTTCATCCTGATCGCCATCCTGTGGATCGGCTTCTACTTCCTCGAAGGCTTCGACTTCGGCGTGGGCATGCTCCTGCCCTTCCTCGGCAAAAAGGACGAGGAACGCCGCGCCGTCATCAACACCATCGGCTCCACCTGGGACGGCAACGAAGTCTGGCTGCTGACCGCCGGGGGCGCGACCTTCGCCGCCTTCCCACACTGGTACGCCACCATGTTCAGCGGCTTCTACCTCGCCCTGTTCCTGCTGCTGGTCGGCCTGATCCTCCGCGGCGTCTCCTTCGAATACCGCTCCAAGAACCCCGACCCCAAGTGGCGCAACCGCTTCGACTGGATGATCGCCGTCGGTTCCTTCCTGCCCGCCCTCCTGCTCGGCACCGCCTTCGCCAACCTGGCCAAGGGCGTCCCGATCGGCGCAGACATGAACTACGTCAGCCCCAACGGTTTGGCCGCCACCCTCGGCCTGCTCAACCCCTTCGGGCTGGTCGGCGGCCTGACCACCGTGGCGGTCTTCCTCCTGCATGGGGCCAACTTCCTGGCCCTGAAACTGGACGGCGACCTGCGCGAACGCGCCCGCGCCATCTCGAAGAAACTCTACTTCCCCGCCGCGCTCATGGTCATCGCGCTGGCCGTGACCAGCTACATTTATACCGACATTTCCACCAAGATCGGCATAGACCCCGGCATCGTGCCCATCGCCTCGGCCGTGGCCCTGCTGGTCAGCATCTACTTCATCAACCGCAAAATGGAAGGCTGGGCCTTCATCACCGTCTCGCTGCACATCGTCCTCACCCAGGTCGCCTTCTTCATGCTCATGTTCCCCCGCGTGATGATCTCCAGCCTCAACCCCGACTGGAACCTCACCATCTACAACGCCTCCTCATCCCAATACACGCTTACAGTCATGAGCCTCGTCGCCCTGGTCTTCGTCCCCATCGTCCTCGTCTACCAGGGTTGGACCTACTACATGTTCCGCAAGCGCATCTCGGCCAAAAAGGAGACCCTGGTCTACTAACCGGGCGAAAGTTCGAAAGTCGGAAAGTTGGAAGGTTGGAGGCCCGCCCTGAACCTGCGGAAGGGGTATACTCCTCTCAACCTTCCAATTTTTTAACGTGGAACCTGAAACTCGACAATGCGCCGCCGACTCCTGACCCTCAGCCGCTCCTCCCTTTTGGCTTTATCCACCACGGTCCTCGCGGGACTTTTGGCCGGACTCCTGACCATCGGCCAGGCCTGGTCCCTCAGCCGCGTCGTGGACGGCGTCTTCCTCGGCGGACAGACCCTCGCCCAGGTGCTGCCGCTGATGCAAACCCTGCTGGCCCTCATCTTCGGGCGCGGCCTGCTGGCCTGGCTGGGCGAAGTCAGCGCCAACGCGGTCGCGGTGCGGGTCAAAACCGATCTGCGTAAACGCCTGTTCGAGCACATCCTCAGGCTCGGCCCGGCCTACACCCGCAGCCAGCGCACCGGCGAACTGACCGCTGCCGCCGTCGAGGGCATCGAAGCCCTGGACGCCTACTTCAGCCAGTACCTGCCCCAACTGGTCACCTCGGCCCTCGTCCCGGTCTCGATCCTGGCCTTCGTCATCCCCCAAGACCTGCTCTCCGCCGGGATCCTGCTCGTTACCGCCCCGCTCATCCCCTTCTTTATGGTCCTGGTCGGCAAGACCGCTGAATCCCTGACCAAACGCCAGTGGGACACCCTCAGCCTGCTCTCGGCCCATTTCCTCGACAGCCTGCAAGGGCTGACCACCCTCAAACTCTTCGGCCAGTCGAAGGCCCACACCGCCCGTATCGCCGACGTAGCCGGGCGCTTCCGCGACACCACCCTCGACGTGCTGCGGATCACCTTCCTCTCGGCCCTCGTGCTGGAACTGCTGACCACCCTCAGCACCGCCGTCATCGCGGTCGAGATCGGCTTCCGGCTGCTCTACGCCCGCATGGAATTCCAGCCGGCGCTCTTCCTGCTCATCCTGGCCCCCGAGTTCTACCTGCCGCTGCGGATGCTCGGCCTGCGTTTCCACGCCGGGATGGCCGGCACGAGCGCCGCGCGGCGGATATTCGAGATTCTGGATTTAGAGAGCGGAGATAAGAGAACAGAAAGTAGTGAAGGCCTAATTTCCACTTCTGAAGAAGAAACACCATTCTCTACTCTCGAATTATCCAATCTCTCTTACACCTACCCAGGTGAAGCAGCCCCCGCCCTGCAAGACATCAACCTGACCATCGAAGCCGGGCAGCACATCGCCCTGGTCGGCAAGACCGGCGCGGGCAAGTCCACGCTTGTCAACTTGCTGTTAGGATTTATTCAACCATCATCCGGGAAAATCAGTAGACACGTAGACACGTATCCAGGTATACAGGAAAACACGAAACACGCACCAATTACCAATTACCAACTTCATCCTTCCATCGCCTGGGTTCCCCAAACCCCCTACCTATTCAACGACACCCTCGCCGCCAACATCAAACTCGGCCAGCCCGACGCCGACGACGAGCAGGTTATGGCAGCCGCCCGCGCCGCCCGGCTGGACGAATTCATCGCCTCCCTGCCGGAGGGGTACGGGACCCTCATCGGGGAGGGCGGAGCGCGTCTAAGCGGCGGACAGGCCCAACGTCTCGCCCTGGCCCGGGCGTTTTTGATGGACGCGCCGCTCCTCATCCTGGACGAACCCACCTCCAGCCTGGACCCGGAGACCGAATCCCAACTCGACGAGGCCATTCGTGAACTTGGCCGAAACCGAACCGCCCGTGGTGAGCAGCGTCGAACTGCCCGTGGTGAGCAACGCCGAACCATCATCACCATCGCCCACCGGCTGAATACCGTTTTCAACGCCGACAAAATCGTCGTGTTGGAGGCAGGGAAGATCGTCGAAGTCGGCACGCACCGGGAACTGCTGGCCCAAAATGGTTCCTACGCCAGCCTGGTTCAGGCGTACACGCCGACTGGCCCCACTCTGGAGACTCCGCCGCTTGTTCAGGCCGATGAACAGAAAATCGTGCAATCGCTCGTGACCAGCAGCCTGGGCGACGCCGTCAGCCCGGAATACCGCGGCCCGTCCACCACCCGCACACTGGGAAGGCTGCTCGGCTTCCCGGCCGGCTCGTGGCGGCAGGTGGGGCTGTCGGTGCTGCTGGGGGCGGCCACCATCGGGTCCAGCGTGGCCCTGATGGGTACATCAGCCTGGCTGATCTCGACCGCCGCCCTGCACGGCTCGGTGGCGGATTTCGGCGTGGCGGTGGTGGGGGTGCGCTTCTTCGGGATCGCCCGGGGCGTCTTCCGTTATCTCGAACGGCTGGTCTCGCACGGCGTGACCTTCAACCTGCTGGCCCGCCTGCGGGTCTGGTTCTACCGGGCGCTGGAGCCGCTCGCCCCGGCCCGGCTGATGCAGTTCCGCAGCGGCGACCTGCTCAACCGCATTGTGGCAGACGTGGAGTTCCTGGAGAATTTCTACATCCGGGTGGTCTCGCCGCCGGTGGTCGCGGCCCTGGTCGGACTGGCGACCGGCCTGTTCCTGTGGCGCTACGACGACTCTCTGGCGTTGGCGCTGGCGGCCTTCCTGCTGGCGCTGGGAATCGGCGTCCCGTTCGTCACCCAGACCGTCAGCCGCAAACCGGGCCGCGAACTCATCGCCCGCCGCGCCGCCCTGCGCACCCTCCTGGTGGACGGGATCCAGGGCTTGCCCGACCTGCTGGCCTTTGGCCGGGCCGCCGACCGCGCCGCCCAGATTGATGCCGCCAGCCATGACTACGGGCGCATCCAGCGGCGGATGGCCGCCATCAACGCTGTCAATACCGGGCTGGGCGTGCTCCTGGGCAACCTGGGCCTGTGGACGGTCGTCCTGCTGGCAATCCCGCTTATCAACGGCGGTCAAATCCCCGGCGTGATGTTGGCGACCCTGGGGCTGGTGACGCTGGCCGCGTTCGAAGCCGTCACGCCGCTGCCGCTGGCTGCCCAGACAATGAGCAGCAGCGCCGAAGCCGCCCGGAGGCTGTTCGAGGTGGTGGATGAGGAACCGGAAATTCAAGAGAAAAGAGAACAGAGAACAGAGAACGGTGTAAAGCCGGAACTATTCTCTACTCTCGAATTATCTGATCTCTCTTTCGCTTATCCCGATAACGCCACCCCCGCCCTTCAACACTTAACTTTCGACCTTCGACCTGGAACTTCGATTGCCATCGTCGGGCCGAGCGGGGCGGGGAAGTCCACCCTGGTCAATTTGCTGATGCGCTTTTGGGATTACCGCCAGGGCAGCATCCGGTTGAACGGGGCTGACCTGCGCGGATTGGGACAGGATGAGGTGCGCGCCCGGTTTGCGGTCGTATCCCAAGACTCGTATTTTTTCAACGCCAGCATCCGCCAGAACCTGAAACTGGCGCGGCCCAGCGCGTCGGACGAGGAGATGGCCGAGGCGGCGCGGCAGGCCCAAATCCACGAATGGATCGCCGGGCTGCCGCACGGGTACGAGACCCGCATCGGGGAACGCGGGTTCCGTCTCAGCGGCGGCGAACGCCAGCGTCTCGCCATTGCCCGCGCCCTGCTCAAAAACGCCCCCGTCCTGGTGCTCGATGAGCCGACCGCCAACCTCGACCCGTTGACCGAGCGGGCCGTGCTGGAAACGCTCTTTGGGCTGATGGAAAAACGGACAACGCTCCTGATCACCCACCGGCTGGTCGGCCTGGAACAAGCCGGGGGCATTCTGGCGATGGACGGGGGACGGATCGTCGAACGGGGCAGCCATTCGGAATTGCTCGCTAAAAACGGGTTATACCGCCGCCTGTACGAATTGCAAAACCGGATAATCGGGCAAAATCTTGACCATTAATTGCCGCCTTGGGTGTGTAATAAATTTTCGGAAAAAACGTCGAGCACAGGCTAAGAAGCATCAAAGGCGGCATCTTTAACAGTTTCAGAGCAGGAAGTCTCCGAAAATTTATACTACACCCCAAGTTTTGGGTGTGGTTTAAATTTTCGGAGGGGAAGAGCGTTGGAACAAGGCCTTGCCATGCTTGAAATTACGCCAAGGGTTTTTCCTGGTTTTTGATGGCTGAGGCGCTTGCTCAAGGATTGGATCCGGCAAAGGCTCGTCCAAATATCCTTGCAAGGCTTGAGCAACCAGGGTTGTAG
>DIDQ01000150.1:42895-44685 GCA_002418215.1 Anaerolineales bacterium UBA5796 | reverse complement strand
GCGCGAAGACGCCAGGCAGTTTTAGAGAGTGTCTGAAAACCTTACCACCAAGTCACCAAGTCGCGAAGTCACAAAGTTTTCCCTTTTGAGTCTTTGTGGCTTTGCGTTAAAGAATTTTCGGATAGAGCCTGAAATGAAAAAAGGTGACAGCCAGGCTTCGGAAGCCCGGGCTACTTTTGCAGCCTCTCCACCACCACCTGGTAGATGATGGCGTCGTCGTCCCGGTAGACTTCGCGCAGGGCGGGGTCGGCTTCGGCGGCCCGGATGAAGTTCCCGTGGCGCAGGTCGGTGTGGACGTAGACCGCCGCAAAGTCGTTGTAGATGGCCCAGGACGGGTTCTCCACGTCGCCGTCGGTGATCTGCACCCACAGGTCGTACATCCCGGGGTCGTACAGTTGCATGTAAGTCGGGTCGAGGCCCACGAGGTAGGTATTGCGGGTGTTGTAGTAGAACAGGCGCGGGAAATCGTCCCAATCGGTCTGGAACAGGCGCGTCCCGGCGGGGGTGTTCTGCTCCAGCCAGGTCGAAGCCCCGGCGTACAGGCTATACGGCTTGGCCCCCTCCAGGCTGGAGCGGGTCTCGCGGATCGAGAAGAAGACCGCGTAGCCGCCCAGCAGCAGCACCAGCGCGCCCGGCAGCCAGCGCAGCGAACGCGTCCGCAGGGGAGAGACCGGCGAAACGGTAGCCAGCCGCAGGTCCAGGACGAGCGGGGACCAGGCGAAGGCGGCGAAGATCAGGGCGAATGCGGGGAAGTATTCGACGAAGCGCCGCGCCTGGAAGAGCATCGCCCCAAACAGGACCGCGGCTAAAAATCCGAAAGCGGTGCGGACCTCCATCCTGCGTCCCGAAATCCCCAGGGCCAGCGCGCCGCTGACGAAGGCCAGCAGCGAGGGCAGGGAGTTTTCGAGCAGTTGGGTGGTGTTGTAGGGATACCACTCGTTGCCCACGCTGACGGCGGTGGTCTCGGTCAACTTGGGCAGCATGTGACGCCAGGTGAAAATGACGTTGTAGGGGAAGTAAGGGTTGACCAGCACCCCCAGGGCCACCCCGCCGAGGGCGTAATACAACGGGACGAGGTCGAGGCGGCGCTCGACCAGGGCCGCCGCCAGCACGTACATCCCCGCCAGGGCCAGGATGAGCGGGAAGGCGTCGTAGGTCCAGACGTACAGGAAAGCCAGGACGCCCAGGTGGAGGTGTTTGCGCTCCAGCAGGAAGATCATCGCCAGGGCCAGAAGTCCCAGCGAGACCGACTGGGCGCGGGTGACGCTCATGCGGTAGAGGAAGGCGTCCGAGATGCCCAGCAGGCCGATGGCCCACAGCCAGGCGTAAGGCACGTTCTGGCGCTTCAACAGGAACCAGATTGCCAGGAAGGCCAGGCTGGCGAACGTCACCGCCGACCATTTGGCCCCGGTGAGCAGGTCGTCGAAGTAGGTGAAGGGGATCAAGGCCACGTGGTAGAGGAAGTGGTGGTCGTAGAACTCCCGCTCGTTCAGGATGCTCAGGGGCAGGTAGGGGAAGTCCGGTTTCAGGCCTTCGGTGCGCATCAGCCAGGCCAGGCGGATGTGGTAGAACCCATCGTTGTCGGGCAGGTCGGGCGTGGAGAACTGGATGATCGCCATACCGGCGAAGAACACGGCAAAGATGAGCAGCGGCGTAAGATAACGAGCGGTGCGATTATTCATGGAGAGTGGCATTCCTTGAGATGGCTATACTACTTAAGTCGGGGAAGTCTCGGAAAAGTTGTCCAGCAATTCTAATAGACATTAATGGTGATAACACGCAAACACCGT
>DIDQ01000150.1:27551-42842 GCA_002418215.1 Anaerolineales bacterium UBA5796 | reverse complement strand
GCTCCTTCGGGACGTTCTTCCCAGTTGCCGATATACTCTAATGATATTTCCCGTCAGAGTATAATCCACCCATGCCGAATACAATCGCCATCCGCCCCGCCCGCAACAGCGACGCCTCCGCCCTGGCCGGCCTCGCCGCCCAACTGGGATACCCATCCACGCCGGGGCAGGTTCGCAGGCGGCTCGATACCCTGACGGAAAAAGCGGCCGAGAACGAAGTCTTCGTCGCCGAAGCCGGCGGGCAGGTCGTCGGCTGGGTCCACGTCCACATTTACCGCCTGCTGGTGGACGATCCCGAAGCCGAGATCGGCGGGCTGGTGGTGGACGAGCAGGCCCGCGGCCGGGGCGTGGGCGCGGCGCTGATGCAGGCCGCCGAATCCTGGGCGAAGGAAAAAGGCTGCGCCAGCGTCTACCTGCGCTCGAACGTCATCCGCACCCAGGCCCACGAGTTCTACAAGCGCCTGGGCTACACCATCGTCAAAAGCCAGTACGCCTTTCGGAAAGCCCTGGGATAATTCAAGTCTTGCACAATAGAATCGCTCACCAACCAACCTGTTTTTCATCCGCTAATCCTCGCGAATTTTCGCTAATTTTATGGCGACTTTCAGGCTTTTGATTCGCGCAGATTAGCGTAAATTCGCGGATAAGTCTTAATGATCCCTCTCTCCCTCAAACTCTCCGGCTTTCTCTCCTACCGCGACCCCGTCGAAGTGGACTTCACCGGCTTCGACCTGGCCTGCATCTCCGGCTCGAACGGGGCGGGCAAATCCTCCCTGCTGGATGCCGTCACCTGGGCGCTCTTCGGCCAGGCCCGCAAACGGGACGACTCGCTCATCAACCTGCAATCCGCCGCGGCCGAGGTCGCCTTCGTCTTCAGCCTCGAAAACAATATCTACCGGGTGCAGCGCGCCTCGCCGCGCGGCAAGACAACCATTCTCGAATTTCAAATTCTGGACCGAGGACCGGGGACGGAAGACCGTCTCGTAGCCTCCGTCTCCCGTCCTCCGTCTCCCGTCCCCAACGGGACCTGGCGCACCCTGTCCGAGCGCACCGGCCGCGAGACCCAGGCCCGCATCGAACAGACCCTGCGCCTCGATTACGAAACCTTCACCAACGCGGCCTTCTTCCTGCAAGACAAGGCCGACCAGTTCACCCAGCAGCGTCCCGGCGACCGCAAGCGCATCCTGGGCAGCATCCTCGGCCTCGAAGCCTGGGAAGACTACCGCAAACGCGCCGCCGAACGACGCGCCGTTCTCGAAAGCGAAGTGCGGGGGATTGACGGGCGAATCGCCGAGATCGAAGCCGAACTGTCCGAGGAACCGGCCCGCCTCGAAACCCTGTCCCGCCTCGAAAGCGCCCTGGACCTGTTATCTGCTTCCGTCAAAACAGCCGAATCAGCCCTGGAGGGGATGCGCCGCGCCGCCGCCAGCCTGGACGAACAGCGCCGGCTGGTCGCCGCCCTCCAGTCCCAACTCGACCGGGCGCAGGCGGCGCTGTCAGATCAAGAATCTCGGCTCATAGAACGTCAGGCTGAAAGCCTGACCTACGCCGAATTGCAATCCCGCGCCGAGGAGATCGAATCCGCTTTCAAAGCCTGGCAGTCCGCCCGTGACGAGTTGGCCCGTTGGGACGGGCTGGCCGGCCAGTTCAGCCAGGCCGAGAAGCGCCGTTCCCCGCTGGCCGAGGCGATCGCGGTCGAGAAGGCGCGATTGGAGCAGGAGGGCGAGACGCTTCGAGAGCAGAATTCAGAATTCAGTAGTCGGTTATCAGAGGCCAGTGAGTTGCATGGGCAGCTTGAAGCCGCGCAACAAACGCTGGCAGAGATCGAGGAAAAACTGGCCGAGCGGGAGGCGCTGGAAAAAGAAGCCCAGGCAGCCCGGGAGAAGCAGGCCGAAATCAAGGCCGAAAACCTGGCCCTCAAGTCCCAGATGGACGAGATCAAGGCCCGCATTGACCGGCTGGAGGTGGCCCAGGGCGCGACCTGTCCGTTATGCGGGCAGGGTCTCAGCCCCGAGCACCGCGAAAACACCATCCAGCAGCTCAACGCCGAAGGCAAGTCCCTCGGCGACCGCCATCGCGCCAACAAGGCTGAGATGGAAAGCCTGGCAACCCAAATCACCAATTACCAATTACAAATTACCATCTACGCCACCCTCGACAAAGACCGCCTCTCCGCCTCCAACAAGATCGCCCACCTCACCGCCCAGCTCGACGCCCTGCAAAAGTCGGCGGCGGAGTGGGAGGGCAAAGGCGGGCCGCGGCTGAAAGAGATCGAAGAGACGCTCGCCAGCGGAAGCTTCGCCGCCGAGGCCCGCGCCCAGCTCGCCGAAGTGGATGCCGAACTCAAGACGCTGGGCTACGACGCCGGAGCGCACGAAAGCATCCGCACGGCGGAAGCGGAGCAGCGCGCCGCCGAGGAAGATTTCCGCAAACTTGAAAACGCAAAAGCGGCCCTGGCCCCGCTGGAACGGGAAATAAAAGAACTCAAATTGCAGGTGGAAAGTGGCAAGTTGCAAGTTGGAGAACAACAGAAAGAATACGATAATGCGGCCGCGGCCCTGGCTGCCTCCGAATCCCAGGCCCCGGACGTGGCGACCGCCGAGCGGGAGTTGTTTGCCGTCAAGGAGCAGGAGAACCGTCTCAACCAGGAGGTCGGCGCGGCGCGGCAAAAAGTGTCGGTGCTGGACGACCTGCGGACGCGGCGAACAGGCCTGGAGTCCGGGCGGGAGGCGCTGGGGATCCGGATCGGGCGTCACAAAACCCTGGAGCGGGCCTTCGGCAAGGACGGCGTCCCGGCCCTGCTCATCGAACAGGCCCTGCCCGAGATCGAAACCAAAGCCAACGAAATCCTCGACCGGCTGAGCAACGGCAGCATGTCGGTGCGCTTCGAGACCCTGGCAGAATATAAAGATAAAAAACGGGAGGATTTGAAGGAAACGCTCGACATCCGCATCAGCGACGGGGCCGGGCTGCGGGACTACGAAATGTACAGCGGCGGCGAAGCCTTCCGGGTCAATTTCGCCATCCGGCTGGCGCTCTCGAAGGTGCTGGCCCAGCGCAAGGGGGCGCGGCTGCAAACCCTGGTCATTGACGAGGGCTTCGGCTCGCAGGACGAGCAGGGCCGCCAGCGGCTGATCGAGGCCATCAATCTGGTGAAGCCGGATTTTGCGAAGATATTGGTCATCACCCACCTGAACGAATTGAAAGACGCCTTCCCCAACCGGATCGAGGTGGAAAAGACGGAGCGGGGTTCGACGGTGAGGGTGATCTAAAGCAACTGTGGTTGTACCGAAGATGCTCTATTTCACCAAGCGGGTAATGTATACACCGTGGTACCATGTTCCTGCATAGAGGATTGTTGGTGTCTTTGGGTTGATTACCAGGGCACTAACAACGTTTGCAGGCATACCATTTCCCATCCTGCTCCAACTCACACCGCCATCCATGCTTTTAAACACGCCCAGATTAAATGTCCCTGCATAGATGGTGGTTGGCGTGGTCGGATCAATCGCCAGGGCAGGAATACCCGTACTCCAATCCAGGTCAGTGTAGGATGCACTCCAATTCGTGCCGCTATCCGTACTTTTGAACACGCAACAGGAATTATTTGCCCCTGCATAGATGATAGTCGGCGTGGTTGGGTCAATCGCCAGGGCGACCACATGGATCCCGGTCAGGCCAGTATTGGCCGCGCTCCAGTTCGCGCCGCTGTCCAAGCTTTTGAACACACCATCCAATGTTCCCGCGTAAATGGTGGTTGGCCCGGTCGGGTCAATCGCCAGAGCGGAAACATTAAGCTTGGGCAGGCCAGTATTAGACGCGCTCCAGCTCGCGCCGCCGTCCACGCTTTTGAATACTCCGCCTCCCAATGTCCCTGCATAGAGAGTGGTTGGTGTGATCGGGTCAATCACCAAAGCCCCAATAGTGGAATCCTTTAGGCCAACATTGGTTTTTTTCCAGGTTGCACCGCCGTCCACGCTTTTGAATACTCCACTTCCAGATGTCCCCGCATAGAGAGTGGTTGGCGTCTTTGGATCGATGGCCAGGGACTGAATAATGACGGAGGTCAACCCGTTGTTGGCGGCGTTCCAGGTCCAACCGCCATCCGTAGTTTTGAACACGCCGCCCCCATATACTCCCGCATAGAGAGTAGCAGGCGTCACCGGGTCAATCGCGAGAGAATAGATGGTTTCGCCTTCGAGTCCATGGCTGAACCAACCATTGGCTTCGATAAAAGGCGTAGCTTCCAGTGCGGTTGCAGTAGGTATCGGAGTCGCAGTTGGTGTTGCCATTAAGATTGCCGTCGCATTGAGAACAACCAGCGGCGGTTCTGCCGGATGTGTTCGCCGCCAATGAAGATGTTTCTCCATTGCAGCAACAGTTGGAAACTGGTCCCAAATTGTGTCTGGTACCAGTTTCCAAAAACCAGCAATATAATTCTCTCCATATTCCGGGATTTCTACACTTTGCACCCCGCCGTCCGCATCGAGATTGATCACTGCCGGCACGCTTGCAGCTGGAAAATAATAATTTCCGATCTCAGGTGAAGTAACGGTCGTCAAACAAAATGCCCATACGTTTACCTTTTGTTCAGATTTTTCCATTAATTCCCACTCGCATTTTACTTTGTCACGCGGGTATTGCGGCATGAGTTTTTCTGCCAGGGCAGATTCGTATTCTTCCCATTCTTCCAACTGAGCGGGATCGGATGGAATAAACAGTTTTCCTTCTCCAGGCAAAGCAGGGCCGCCCTGCCCCTGGCTCATACCGATCAATTGTTTGTCGAGTCCGGCCAATACGTCTTGGGGAAAAGGGGTCGGCGCATACAATGAACGATGAGATTGGTCATCGTGAACATCGTAAATGATTTTCCACCCGCCTTCTTCTTTCTTCAGGATCATGATGTGTCTTACACCAGACATGTGCGACTCTCTCCCGGAAGGGATAGAGAGTTCGTAAACGATCCCATGCTCCTCGGTGAAATTTGCCCTGGCCCTTTGCCCCGCCTCGAAAACGACGATCTCGCTATAGTCCAGGGTGAATTTGTAAGACGCGTATCTCAGGAAGTTTGTCCTTGCCCACACGATCTCCACCGCTCTCTTCCTTAACTCCGTTTTCAGGAACCCACTCGCCTCGTCGCTGGTTGATACGGTATCGTCGAACCCGTCCACCTGGAAACTGTTGTTCATGGAATAGGTTTTATCGAAGTAGGCGGCTATCACCGTTTTGATCGCCTGGTGGTCGGTTTCATAAGGGGAGATATAGGTTGGCGAAATTGTGATGTAAGAGGTCGGTTGGACCATGAAAAGCGTCGGAGTGGAAGTCGGCGACGGCGACGGCGTTGAAGTGGCCGTAGGGATTGCCATCTGTGTCCCAACTATATTTGTCCTGGCAACGGACACCGCGGTCTCCATCTCGCTTGTCGAACTTAACGCAGGCGTTGAAGGAAAGCGGTTGCAAGCTGTCAATATGACCGCAATCAGAAACAGCGGGATTATTGCTCTGCTGATGATTTTCATGATTTCCTCTCTATCAAAGGTGAAACCAGCGTCCCGGCAGGGCTGCCTGCCACCCACAATCCCAGCATAACCCAGGCGTGCGAAGACCCGGCGGATTACAAAAGCCAAAGAACCGACATAGCCATCTGGAACCCATATTCAACTGTCTCTTGATACCGGTATAACAACCTCGATTCTGCCTTTCCAAACGCCTTGTCAACATTATAAATATCCATGCTCCAAAAAGCAATGACCGTCCGTCGCCGGGGCGCGGTGTAAATTTTCGGAGAAATAGCCCAAAAAGCCCGAAAAGTATATTAAGCACGTAAAGGTTGAACCCTGGATGACCAACACTATCCGGGCTTTGTCACCCTGAAGGAGCGCTTTTCAGCGACTGAAGGGTCTCCTGGATGGTCGCAGAGATGCTTCGCTCCGCTCAGCATGACCTCATTGGGCCTGGCGCGAATAGAGCCGATTTTGTTCACACTTTTACTGACCAATACAAAAAGGCCCGACAAGCGTCAAGAACGGCATGTTTGGGGCTTTAGAGTAGGAAGTTTCCGAAAATTTATTACACACCCCCGTCGCCGTATACACGATCACAATCGTCCGGGCAGACGGTTTTGCCTGAAAAGATGACTGTTCAGACTTGCAAGTTTTTCGCCTGACCCGGCGGGCTGAAGCCCTCCGGGCCGCTGAAAAGTCGGCCTTTGGCCGGCTTCCATGAACTGAGGCAGGGATTTATCCCGCCGGAACATGCCGGGAGGCCAGACGGCTGAGCAGTTGCCTGAAAAGATAACCCATTTCCTCCCAAGAGGGTCAATGGCGAAACAACCGTCCCGAAGGTTTTATAACCTTCGGGACGCTCTCTTTTGAAACACACCCCTATCATTTTTGTCATTAATCCCCCCCGTTTTTCACAATGCAAAGTGATTGTAAAGGTATGCGCAAAATGGCAACCATATAATGTTAAACATTGCAAAAAGATTGCAACGCGCAGACGACGCGCGGCCCAACGAAACGCCCGGCATCCGACCTTGCCGACGCAAACCATTAATTTCATCGCAACATCCAGTAAAAGGGAGACCCAGTGAACAGAACGCGTTTCTTCTCATCCATGATCGTCGTGTTAGCCCTCATCTTTTCGCTCATCCCGACCCAGCCCGCCCAGGCCGCGACTTACGCCGAAGGCTGGCTGGCCTTCCTGGGCGGGGGCGGCCTGGACTACGGCCTGGCTTCCGTGGTGGACGCTAGCGGTAACGTCTACGTGGCCGGTCGCAGCACCGCCAACTGGGGCAGCCCGGTACGCGGCTTCACCGCCAGCAGCAGCGAAGCCTTCGCCGCCAAATTCGACTCCGACGGGGTCCTGCTCTGGAGCACCTTCCTGGGCGGCCCCGGCAGCGACTACGGCAACGCCATCGCCGTGGACGCTGCGGGGAACACCTACGTCGCCGGGTTCAGCACCGCCGCCTGGTCTTGCTCCCCCACGCCCTGCACCGTCTCGGCCTTCACCAGCAGCGGCTACGAAGCCTTCGTCGCCAAAGTGGACCCGTCCGGCAACCTGGTCTGGAACACCTTCCTGGGCGGCAGCGGCAGCGACTTCGGCTACGGGGTGGGGATCGCCACCGACGCCGGCGGTAACGTTTACCTCGCCGGGCGCAGTTCCGCCGCCTGGGGCAGCCCGGTCCGGGCTTACGCCGGCGGGTACGACGCCTTCGCCGCCAAACTCGACAGCGGCGGCTCCCTGCTCTGGCACACCTTCCTGGGCGGCCCCGGCAGCGACAACAGCAGCGCCGTCGCCGTGGACGCAGGCGGCAACGCCTTCATCTCCGGGCGCAGCGGCACCAGTTGGGGATCGCCCGTCCAGGCCTTCCTCGGCGGAAACGACGCCTTCGCCGCCAAACTGGATCCTGACGGGGTCCTGCTCTGGAACACCTTCCTGGGCAGTTACGGCGACGACGGCGGCAACGGGATCGCCGTGGACGCCGGCGGCGACGCCTACGTCTCCGGCTTCAGCGACTCCAGTTGGGGCGCTCCCGCCGCAGCCTTCACCGACCTGGAAGACGCCTTCGCCGCCAAGCTCAACGGCGCGGACGGCTCCCTGCTCTGGAACACCTTCCTGGGCGGTTCAGGCAGCGACTTCGGCTTCGGCGCGGCAATCTCCGGCAGCGCCATCTACCTCACCGGCAACAGCAACGCCGCCTGGGGCAGCCCGGCCCGGCCTTTTGCGGTCAACGATGCTTTCGTCGCCAAACTCGACCCGGCTGACGGCTCATTGACCTGGAATACCTTCCTGGGCGGCCCCGGCAGCGACAACGGCTACGGCCTCGCCACCGACGCGGTCGGGAACGCCTACCTCGCCGGCCAGAGCGACGCCGCCTGGGGCAGCCCGTCACGGGCTTACAGCAGCGCCAACGACGCCTTCATCGCCAAAGTGGACGTCGCCCCGCCCGCCGTGGCTTCGATCACGCCTGCCGACCCGAACCCCACCAACGCCGCCAGCGTGGACTTCACCGTCACCTTCTCCGAGTTCGTCACCGGTGTGGACACGTCCGATTTCGCGGTGACAGCCTCCGGCGTCACGGGCGCTTCGGTCAGCGGCGTGAGCGGTTCCGGCGCAATCTACACCGTCACGGTGGACACCGGCAGCGGCGACGGCTCCCTGCGCCTCGACCTGAACGACGACGATTCGGTCCTGGATGCGATCGGCAATCCCCTCGGCGGGACCGGCTCCGGGAACGGGGACTACACCGGAGGCGGTTCCTACACCGTGATGAAGACCGCCCCGGTCGTGACCTCGGTCCTGCGCGCCGACCCCGACCCGACCAACGCCCCGAGCGTGGATTTCACCGTCACCTTCTCAGCCCCGGTTACCGGCGTGGACAGCACCGATTTCGCGGTGACAGCCTCCGGCGTCACGGGTGCGGCGGTGACAGGCGTGAGCGGCTCGGGCAGCACCTACACCGTCAGCGTGGATACCGGCTCCGGCGACGGCACGATCCGCCTGGACGCGCTCGACGACGACAGCATCACCGACGCCACCGGCAACCCGCTCAACGGCGGCTACACCGGCGGCGAATCCTACACGGTTGACAAATCCACCCCCGAGACGCAGATAGACAGCCAGCCCGCCGATCCCTCCAACAGCCGGGAGGCGTCCTTCACCTTCTCCAGCCCGGATGCGACCGCGGCCTTCGAGTGCCAGCTCGACGGCGGCGGCTTCGCCCCCTGCACCTCCCCGGTAAATTACACCGGCCTGGCCGACAGCCTGCACAGCTTCGAAGTCCGCGCCGTGGACTTGGCGGGCAACACTGACCCGACCCCGGCCAGCTACGCCTGGAACATTGACGCCACCGCCCCCGACACCCAGATTGACAGCTTCCCCGCCAACCCGTCCAGCAGCGCCGACGCAACCTTCACCTTCTCCAGCCCGGATGCGACCGCGGCCTTCGAATGCCAGTTCGACGGCAGCGGCTTCGCTCCCTGCGTCTCCCCGGCGAACTACACCGGCTTGGCCGACGGCCCGCACACCTTCGAGGTTCAGGCTAAAGATATCCTGGGCAACACCGATCCCACCCCGGCCAGCTACACCTGGACGATTGACACTGCCGCCCCCGACACCCAGATTGACAGCCAGCCCGCCAATCCCTCTACCAGCGCCGATGCAACCTTCACCTTCTCCAGCCCCGACGGCGGCGTGGCCTTCGCCTGCCAGCTTGACGGCGGCGGCTTCGCTCCCTGCGTCTCCCCGGCAAATTACACCGGCCTGGGCGACGGCCCGCACACTTTCGAGGTCCGTTCGAGCGACGCGGCGGGCAATACCGACCCCACGCCTGCTTCTTATGGCTGGATGATTGACGCCACCGCCCCGGACACCCAGATTGACAGCTTCCCCGCCAACCCGTCCACCAGCGCGGATGCGTCTTTCAGCTTCTCCAGCCCCGACGGCGGCGTCTCGTTCGCCTGCCAGCTTGACGGCGGCGGGTTCGCCCCCTGCGCTTCCCCGGCGGACTACACCGGCCTGGGCGACGGCCCGCACACCTTCGAGGTGCGCGCGACCGACGCGGCCGGGAACACCGATCCCACCCCGGCCTCCTACGCCTGGACGATTGACACCCTCGCCCCCGACACCCAGATTGACAGCCAGCCCGCCGACCCGTCCAACAGCGCGGATGCGACTTTCAGCTTCTCCAGCCCCGACGGCGGCGTGGCTTTCGCCTGCCAGCTTGACGGCGGCGGCTTCGCTCCCTGTGCCAGCCCGGTAAATTACACCGGCCTGGGCGACGGCCCGCACACCTTCGAGGCGCGCGCTTCCGACGCGGCCGGCAACACCGATCCCACCCCAGCCAGCTACGCCTGGACAATTGACACGGCTGCCCCGGAGACGCAGATTGACAGCCAGCCCGCCGACCCGTCCAACAGCCGGGACGCCAGTTTCACCTTCTCCAGCCCGGATGCGACCGCGACCTTCGAGTGCCAGATGGACGGCAGCGGCTTCGCCCCCTGCGCCAGCCCGGTAAATTACACCAGCTTGGCCGACGGCCTGCACAACTTCGAAGTCCGCGCCGTGGACTTGGCGGGCAACACTGACCCGACCCCGGCCAGCTACGCCTGGAACATTGACGCCACCGCCCCGGACACCCAGATTGACAGCTTCCCCGCCAACCCGTCCAGCAGCGCGGATGCGTCCTTCACCTTCTCCAGCCCGGATGCCACAGCCACCTTCGAATGTCAGTTCGACGGCGGCGGCTTCGCCCCCTGCACCTCCCCGGTAAATTACATCGGCCTGGGCGACGGCCCGCACACCTTCGAGGTTCAGGCTAAAGATATCCTGGGCAACACCGATCCAACCCCGGCCAGCTACGCCTGGACAATTGACACCCTCGCCCCCGATACCCAGATTGACAGCCAGCCCGCCAACCCGTCCACCAGCGCCGACGCATCCTTCAGCTTCTCCAGCCCGGACGGCGGCGTGGCCTTCGCCTGCCAGCTTGACGGCGGTGGGTTCGCCCCCTGCGCCTCCCCGGCGAATTACATCGGCCTGGCTGACGGCCCGCACACTTTCGAGGTCCGTTCGAGCGATGCGGCGGGTAATACCGACCCGACCCCGGCCTCCTACGCCTGGACGATTGACACCCTCGCCCCGGACACGCAGATTGACGCCTTCCCCGCCAACCCGTCCACCAGCGCCGACGCCTCCTTCACCTTCTCCAGCCCGGATGGCGGCACATCCTTCGCCTGTCAGCTTGACGGCGGCGGGTTCGCCCCCTGCGCTTCCCCGGCGGACTACCCCGGCCTGGGCGACGGCCCGCACACCTTCGAGGTGCGCGCCACCGACGCGGCCGGGAACACCGACCCGACCCCGGCCTCCTACGCCTGGACGATTGACGCCACCGCCCCGACGGTCGCCTCCGTGACCCTCGCCGGGACCAGCCCAACCAACGCCGCCAGCGTGGACTTCAGCGTGACCTTCTCCGAACCCGTTTCGGGCGTGGATGAGACCGATTTCGCGGTGGCAGCCTCCGGCGTCACGGGCGCTGCGGTGACAGGCGTGAGCGGATCGGACGCGGCTTACACCGTCAGCGTGGATACCGGCTCCGGCGACGGCACCCTCCGCCTGGACGCGCTCGACGACGACACCATCCGCGACGCTTCCAACAACCCCCTCAACGGCGGGTTCACCACCGGCGAATCCTACACGATTGACAAAACCGCCCCCGACACGCAAATGGACAGCCAGCCCGCCGACCCGTCCAACAGCCGGGACGCATCCTTCAGCTTCTCCAGCCCGGACGGCGGCGTGAGCTTCGCCTGCCAGCTTGACGGCGGCGGCTTCGCCCCCTGTGCCAGCCCCAAGGCTTACACCGGCCTGGCTGACGGCCCGCACACCTTCGAGGCCCGTTCGACCGACGCCGCCGGGAACGTGGACCCGTCCCCGGCCTCGTACACCTGGAGCATTGACGCCACCCCGCCGAACACCCAGATTGACACCAAACCGGCCAACCCGTCCAGTAGCGCCGACGCCTCCTTCACCTTCTCCAGCCCGGACGGTGGCGTGACCTTCGCCTGCCAGCTCGACGGCGGCGGGATCGCCCCCTGCGCCAGCCCGGTGGATTACACCGGCCTGGCCGACGGCCTGCACATCTTCGACGTGCGTGCCACAGATGCCCTGGGCAACACCGATCCCACCCCGGCCATTTACACCTGGGTGATTGACACCGCCGCCCCCGACACGCAGATTGACACCAAACCGGCCAACCCGTCCAACAGCGCCAACCCGTCCTTCAGCTTCTCCAGCCCCGACCTGTCGGCAGTCTTCGAGTGCCAGCTCGACGGCGGCGGCTTCGCCTCCTGCGCCAGCCCCAAGGCTTACACCGGCCTGGCCGACGGGCCGCACACCTTCGAGGTGCGCGCCGTGGACCTGCTGAACAACACCGACCCCACCCCGGCCAGCTACACCTGGACGATTGACACCGCCGCCCCCGATACGCAGATTGACACGCACCCGGCCGACCCCTCCAATAGTGCCGACGCGAGCTTCACCTTCTCCAGTCCCAATGGCGGCGCGACCTTCGAGTGTCAGCTTGACGGCGGCGGGTTCGCCTCCTGCAACAGCCCGAAGGATTACACCGGGCTTGGGAACGGGACGCACACCTTCCAGGTCCGCTCGACCGACGCGGCCGGGAACACCGACCCGACCCCGGCCAGCTTCACCTGGACCCTCGACACCGGCCTGCCGTTCGTTTCGTCCATCCTGCGCGCCAACGGCAACCCGACCGAGCAGGCCAGCGTGGGCTTCACCGTCGCCTTCACCAAACCCGTCACCGGCGTGGACGCGACCGACTTCGCCCTGGTCACGACCGGGACCATCAGCGGCGCAACGGTGACCGGCGTCAGCGGCTCCGGGGCGGCCTACACCGTCACGGTAAACACCGGGAGCGGCGACGGCACCCTGCGCCTGGACCTGATTGACGACGACTCCATCGGGGACGCCTTCGGCAACAAACTGGGCGGGGCCGGGACCGGGAACGGCGACTACACCACCGGCGACTCCTACACGGTCAGGAAACCCGTTACCGTGACCCTGCGCTCCCAGGGCGGATACGACGGCTGGATCCTCGAAAGAGGCCAGTACAGCAACCAGGGCGGATCCGTGGACGCGGCCGCCGCTACCCTGATCCTGGGCGACAGCGCCGGCAACAGCCAGTACCGCTCGATCCTCTCCTTCAACACGGCCGGGCTGCCCAACCAGGCGATCATCACCAAAGTCACGCTCAAGGTCAAGCGTTTGAGCATCGTCGGGACCAACCCATTCAAGACCCACAAGAAACTGGTGCTGGATATCAAGAAAGGCCCGTTCTCCGGGGCGAACACCCTGATGCCGACCGACTTCGAGGCCGCCGCCAGTTTGCAGACTGCAGGCGTGTTCAACAGCACCCCCGCCGCCGGATGGTACAGCGTGACCCTCAAGACGACCGCCTTCCAGTTCGTCAACCTGACCGGCCTCACCCAGATCCGCCTGCGTTTCCAGTTGGATGACAACAACGATTCCGCCGTCGACAACATCCTCTTCTACAGCGGGAATGCCCTCTTCGCCAACCGCCCCATCATCGTCATCGAATACTACAATCCATAGGCATCTCCCCGCACAACCCAAAACGCCGCCCAATTGGGCGGCGTTTTGGTTACGGGCTGGCGCAAATTTTCTCATCAGGCAGCGGTTGGCCGGGCTGCCCGGCCTCAAACACCCAATGGCTGGCGGCGCTGGGGCGGATGGCGTGCGTTGTCCGAGAAGAAAAGGCTGGCGAAACTTACAAGCTTTTGCCTGCCTTTTTAATATCGTTCAAATGCTCCTCGATATGCTTGTTTACAATATCCAGGTGCTCCTCAGGCGTATAATCCCTTGACCCT
This sequence comes from Anaerolineales bacterium UBA5796, assembly GCA_002418215.1. Taxonomy (GTDB): domain Bacteria; phylum Chloroflexota; class Anaerolineae; order Anaerolineales; family Villigracilaceae; genus UBA5796. The sequence continues at coordinate 29,433 of DIDQ01000150.1, read as the reverse complement.
TTCTTGTAGGGTATCAATATTAACCTGGTATCGAGTATGTTTTCTTGAATGAGGTTATGGGCAGTCGCCAATCTCTTTGCGATGGTTTCCACGGTTTGGGTCCTCGTTTCGCTTAAACATTGCCGGGTAAGATCGCTGTACCTTCCTTTCAGGGGGGTTGGTTTTATGCCATTGACAATATCGCTGACATTTCGGGCAAAGCTTTCATGCCAGAAAGTGATATGCCCCAGGACATCCTTCGCTGTCCAGTTTTCATACACGGTAATATCAGGATTTGCCATATCCCGGTAAATCTCCAGGATTTGCGAAACGGTTTCGCTCAACTTTCTCAGGAGTGTCGCTCTTGATTCCATATTCCTTCCATACAGGAGCCGCCCAACCCCTAACGCTGCTGTTTATCGGCAGGCGGCTTTTGCCTTTCTCTTAATTTTGCATAATCAAGATACCTGTTGACAATCTTGAAACCCACAGATTCATACAGTTGCTTTGCAGGTTGATTGGATATGCCAGTAGAAATACATACACGGTTCATTCCATAAGCCTTCATTCGGCGCAGGCCTTCCAGCAGCGCGGCGCGCGTTAATCCTTGTCTGCGATAGGCCTCAAGCGCTCCGACCGGGCCAAAATCACCGATCTTATTAAGCGGGTCAATCCATCCATTCACGTACGCGGCAATAACACCGTTTGGCGCAACCGAAACAATATCAAGGTCACGATAATAACCGGGTAATCGCATAAAGCGCGCGTAATCATCGTCGCTGACGTTGCCAACCGTCCAGGGATGCCATACTTCGCGCTGGATGGAGGCGCGGTTTGTGATTTCACCTGTTTCCGAAACTTCACGGACTTGGCAACCATCCGGCAACCGCGACTCGGGGATTGGCTCATCCAACGAGCGCAGCATATTGACTTCTGCAAAATCGCCACAGTATTGAAAACCGTGCTGCTCCAAAAAAGCGATTCGATGGACATCATCCTGACGTGAACCTGAAACCATATCACCGCCCCATCTTTTTTCATCCTGTTTTCGAAGTTCGGCTGCGCGCTCCTCTGCCCACATCAGCGCTTCGAGTTCGATACCAGACCATTCATAAGCTGGTAATACTTGCCAATCGAAGGAAGGGTCTTCGCCCAAAATTGCGTACCCCACCAATTTTTCATTGTCATGCCAGAGGCGAATCTGTTCCTGCGGATTGAGATGGATGGCGACCATGAAATAATTGAAGGCTAATTCACCAACATGGGAATAGCGCCAATCATTTGTGAGTGAACGCGCCTCCATCAACAAATCTTGCATTTGTTCGAAGTCATGCTGGTTTTCAAATAGTCGGGATGTCAGCATTTTCATGGCTTCTTTCACATCGCAATTGAATAACTGGGGCTCTCCCGTAATTAACGGGAACGAGCCTAAACACAAAGTCTTGTGCTGAGCTTGTCGAAGCAACACGAAGTCTCTCAAAGGGAGAAAAGGCGCAGTGACAGATATGTTTTCCCTTCGTTACCTTTGCCTGCACTGGGCCGCAGGCACACGTGTGTTCCTTCGTGTTTCAAAAGTTTTCCCGTTAAAAACGGTAGACCCATAACCGGCAGAGAGGGCCGCTAACCCGCAATCCAGCGGTCCGCGCCGTTCCCGGTGGGCGGACCGAATCACGTCCCAATAGCGGCCCGGCTGGCTGTTCGGCGGCCCAAGATCAATGCCTGATGAACAATTATATGTTCCCCCCTCCCAAAGGTCAACTTGGGAGAAAGCCAAAAAACTGCTCAACCGGGTCGGCGAAGCCATCCGCATCGAACGTTGTTTCCAGCCCAGCCAGATGTGATTAGATGTCTTGCATTAGTTATAGGGCAAACTTGATGCAAACCTTTTAAGCCACTGAGACAC
>DIDQ01000150.1:0-27510 GCA_002418215.1 Anaerolineales bacterium UBA5796 | reverse complement strand
AAAACTCTGTGACTCCGTGACTCAGTGGCAAAAATCGGACTTTTGCAAGAGGTCAATTGACTGCCAGCCCACGGAAGGGGCGCGGCGCAGTCCCTTTGGATTTCACGAATCCGCCGCCTGGAACCTCCCCGCCCGGAATGGTGTATAACTCATGCAGTGCAACTTCTCCGGAGAGAGTCCGTTTGGACGAACCCACATTGATCCGTCGCGCCGCGAACGGCGACGCGGCCGCCTGGGAGCCGCTGGTGCTTGCCCACCAGCAGGCTGTCTTCAGGCTGTCGTACCTGCTCCTCGGCGACCCCGACGAGGCGGATGACATCGCCCAGGAAACCTTCCTGCGCGCCTGGAAATACCTCCACCGCTTCGACCCGGCCCGTCCCCTGCGCCCCTGGCTCCTGAGCATCGCCTCCCGCCTGGCAAGCAACCGCCGCCGCTCCGCCGGGCGCTACGCGGCAGCCCTGGCGCGCGCCTTCCGCAGCCAGCTGCCGCCGTCCAGCGTCGAGGAGAAAAGCCTCCGGCAGACCGAAGCGGATGGCCTGTGGAAAGCCGTCCAGGCCCTGAACGCCTCCGACCAAAAGGTCGTCTACCTGCGCTACTTCCTCGAACTCTCTGTGGCCGAAACAGCCCAGGCCCTGCAAATCGCCGAAGGCACGGTCAAATCGAGATCGAACCGCGCCCTCGAAAAATTGCGAAAGATCATCCAGCGCGATTTCCCGCTCCTTTTGAAGGACATGACTCATGAATGAGATGGATTTCGAAACCCGGATCGGCTCTTTAGCCGGACAGATGGACTACCCGCGCACGCCCGACATTGCCGGGGACGTTATGCGCCGCCTCCGCCCCCGGATCGGTCCTCGACCCTTCGGCTCCGCCCAGGGCAAGCGGTTGGCCTGGTCGCTGACCCTCGTCCTGGTCCTATGCTCGAGCCTGGTCCTCATCCCGCCCGCCCGGGCCGCGCTGATCGAATTCATCCAGATCGGCATCGTGCGCATCTTCAAGCCCGAAGCGACTCCCCCGCCGCCCGCGCCCGTCCGGGGGACACCGACCACGCTGATCCCCGTCACCGTCACGCCCGCCCCGACCGCCCAGCCCCTGCTGCCGTTCCTGGACCGCATCCTCGGCGAGACCAGCCTGGAAAACGCCGCAGCACGGGTCAACTTCCCGGTCCGGGTTCCGGCCTACCCGTCCGGGCTGGGCCGCCCCGACCGCGTCTTCGTCCAGGAGGTCAACGGGGAAATGCTGGTCCTCGTCTGGCTCGACCCGCAGGACCCGTCCAAAGTACGGATGAGCCTGCACACCATCCCGGCGGGCAGTTGGGCGATCACAAAATTCGCGCCGACGGTGATCGAAGAGACCACCGTCAACGGCTTGCCCGCAGCCTGGGCAACGGGACCCTATCTACTGCTCCTGGAAAATGGTGAAGTCGAACTCACGCGGCTGGTCGAGGGCCACATCTTGATCTGGGCCGACGGCGACCTGACCTACCGGCTGGAAACCGACCTGCCCCTCGAAGAAGCGCTCAAGGTGGCCGAATCGTTACAGCCTTTACCGTAAGTCTTCCCGTAGCGTGTGGTTTCGTTAGCTGGCGCTGGAATTGAACCGCGAAGGGACGAAGCAGGCGAAGAGGGATCTAGCTGCGGCGGGATAAATCCCGCGTTACGTCATTGATGGAACCTTTCGGGCGCGGGCGGTGTACACCAGTAAACCGTTCCAAAGGAGGTTCCCATGTTTCCACGACCCCGCCTTTTAGCGGCCCTGACCCTGGTGCTGCTGGCGCTGGCTACCCCCGTCTTTGCCGGGGGCTGGGCCGTCATCACCCTGGACGAACTGCCCATCGGCGTCGTCGCCGGCGAGCCGCTCACCATCGGCTTCACCGTCCGGCAGCACGGCAAGACGCCCCTGCCCGGCCTCGACCCGACGATCACCGCCTGGATCAACAAGTCCGAGTCGTTGGTCGTCCAGGCCGAGGAGCAAGGCGAGCCGGGACATTACACCGCAACGCTGACATTCCCCAAAGAAGGCAATTGGGAATGGTCCATCCAGGCCTTTACGATGGACCTGCCCATGCCGGCGTTGAGCGTGGCTGCGGCCCCATCCGCAAGCCAGCCGGTGACTAAAGCCGAGCCTGTGACGCCTTTGCTGACGCCGCTCTGGATCGTCCGCATCGCGGCACTGGGCGTCGGGCTGATTGGATTGACCGCAGCGGTCCGGCGTAAAAGCCGGGCGGCCCTGGCCCTGGCCGCGCTCGCCCTGGCGGTCGGCCTGGGTTCTTTCGTGACCGGCCTGCCCGTCCCGGCAGTGGAGGCGCAGAGCAAGCTGCCGGTCAAGGCAGCCGCTGATCCGTCCCTGTCCCAGGTGGAGGTCGGCCAGCAGTTGTTCGTCGCCAAGGGCTGTATCACCTGCCACGTCAACCGCAAAGTCCCCAACAATTCCGGTTACATATCCGTCGGGTTGGGCGCGCCGGACCTGACGACATTCTCTGCCAGCGCGGAGATCTTGCGCATCCGCTTGAAGGACCCCGCCCAGGCCAAATCTGACACGCAGATGCCGAACCTGGGCCTGGACGAAGCCGAGATCGAGGCGCTGATCGCGTTCATCAACTCGAAATAAGAGGGGCCGTCGAAACGGGCTGGGCAGTCATTCCTTCGCCCGGGTTGCCCACCTTGTGGATTTACCCGCCTGCTGCCCGATGAACATGCGCAGTTGCGCGCCGTGCTCCTGCACATGCCGCAGGTTGTACAACTGAAGTTCCGCAAAGGGCAATTCTCCCCAGGCGAACCGGCAGGACCGGTTCGCCTGTTCGATGGACATAGCCCCAAGGGTCTCCCGGCACTTCCGGCGGCAGTATTCCAGGTAGCCAAGCAGTTCTTCGCGGGTATAGGCGCGCGGCAAAAGCTCGCCCGCATCCATCTCGACCAGGTCGAAAGGCGCGGGCGGCGCAAAGCCCTCCTCCGCCCCGGTCAGGTAGAGGTCCAGCCAGAACAGCGTGTGGTAGCCCAGATACCAGAAGGTCGAGAAACCGGCTGCCACCCACTGGCCGGGCTGGTCTTGCCACAGCCGTTGTTCCCAGAGTTCATCCGGGCAGTCGCGCAGGGCATCGCCTAACATGGCGATGGCTGGTTCGAACTGTCGCCACAGCATCTCGTTACTGATAATGGTCATCGCCTTGCTCCCAAGCCGGACAAGCCGGAAGAGTTCCACCACAAAGGGCGCAGCACCCCTCGGGTGCGCTTCGCTAAACACATACGTGCGCCTGCGGCCCAGCGCAGGCAAAAAACAAGTATTTCACTGTCCAGGCACCAAGCCATTATCCCAGGTGGGCCAGGCTTGTATTTCGTCAAATCAATGAACTTCGAGCCGGATGGTCACGGTGTCGCCTTCTTCGAGATTTTCCGCTTTTCGGACGCTGGCCTTGATGGGCACGAGGTAGAGTCCGTCTTTGGGGAACAAGGATGTCTTCCACCCGGTTTTGCCGATCCGCACCTGGACCGGGATCACGCCCCAGCCGTAGGTCACGAGGCCCGATATGGCTTTCAGGTCGCGGCTCTGCTCCGCCGGGACGGTGACGAAGTACCAGGGGGCGGGGCCACGCCAGAACCAGATTTTGCCGTCGAATTCGGTTTTCATTGGCTGGCGCTCGTCACGCCTCCGCTCGCCGCCCAAACCGGAGGAGCCTTTTCCCGACCAGGACCAGCCATACCGCCCAGGGGACCAACGAGGCGAGCGAGAAGTAGAGGCCCGGCGTCCCCGCTGTGGACGGGACGATCATCAACGCGCCGGCGAGGAACCCGAGGTAGGCGGTTGTGTTGCTGAACAGTTTGCTGCGGAGCATCACCGGCGAGAAGAGAAAGAGGACGAGGGTGTTGAGGACATAGTAGATGTCGAAGGCTGTCCCCTTGTAGGTTTCGAGCATGACCTGACCCGCCGTCAGGAACAAGGTCTTTTGGGCTTCTGTGGCTGCCGCCGCATACTGACTGCTCAAGGAAAGCATCTCGAAGGCTGTGTTCGAGGCGAAATAGGCGGCTATCCCCACGAGGCCAAAGACCAGCGCAACCAGCATGGACACCTCCCCGGCCTTCCTGAGCACGAAATAGACTGCGAGATAGATCAAGATCAATAGGACGCTGTCCACGATATACAGCAGGTCGAGGCTCAGCAACCCCAGGAACCAGTTCTCCCGGAACAGTGAGAAATAACCGGCAACGGTATCGGGCGGCGGCCAGGCCGCGAAGACGATGATCTGGACGACCATCAGAAGGAGCATGGCAAAAGCAGCCACCCCTCCGGCGACGAAGAGGCCCTTCCAGCGGGATTCGACCATTGCGGCGGCTTTGTCGCCAAAGGTCTGGTCAGCGGTCGTTGAAGTCATAGTTGTCCTCCGAGCGGTTTGTCCTTGATTCCATTCGTCCTCCAAGGCCTGGAAGCCCCTTTGCAGCCGGTCAGAGATACCGTCTTACCCGGCTGCAATACTTTAGATATTCCTGGCCGTAATGCTTCTTCAAAAAGTCTTCTTCACGTAATACCTGGCGATGGAACAGCCACACACCTGCGACCATGTAAACCAAAAGGAGCCAGTTCGAGAATACCAGGAATTGCCCCGCCAGGATAAAGCCAAAAGCCACGTAAATGGGATTGCGGCTGAAAGCAAAAACGCCATCGGTGATCAGCTTGTCGGGGTGTTCCGCATCAATGCCGACGCGGAAACTCTGCCCGAACGATACCAGACTCCAGGCTAACAGCGACAAGCCCGCCAGGCAAAAGAAGACCCCAACCCACGGGATCAGCCCGGAGCGGAAGAATTCCTGCGCGCTTGGCGTGGGCCAATCGAAGGTATTGGCAAACACGAGATAGAAATAGAACAGGGCAAACGGCGGGATTAGGAAATCCGTCTTGTCTATTTTCCCGAATTTCATCACTTCTATACCCCTTCTTCGCATCAACAAGGCCCGCGTCAACACCATTCCCAACAATAAGACGATCGTCAATGCTGCGAAATATTCCGGCATGGGAGTTCTCCTCTCGGAATTGGTCTATAAAGCGTCTCGCGCCGCATTGCGGCAGGACGGCCCCCGCACAACCTATCTCGAAGCGGCCTTAGCAACTTCCGCCATCTGCGGAGTGATCCCCTCGCCGGGGATCATTTGGGGCAGAATGTGGACTCGGCTTTGAGCAGGATTCCGCTTGGGTGTAGAAAAAAGCCTGTAAATCGCGCAAAACCCCGCCAGTCAGATGAATGCTGTGTTGGCGCGCTTTTGGCTTTTAAGAATCTGCCCTGTCAATCTTGATTAACGACAACAAACAAGATATCAGCATAGGTTTCGTAATTTCCGTTCTGCCATTGAAACTCTACCTGCAGATTTTCCATAGTGTCAGGGCTCATCTCATCCAAGTGAGAATGAATAGCATTTACCAATAAGTCTTTGTTGCGTTTCAATTTCCAACTCTCGTCAAAATCATTGGCGTTTACCAAGACAAGGAAGAAACGATTCGATGCATCAAATCTTCGCATACCTTGGTTTTCATAAAGCCAAATTTTTAGTGCTTCTGGGTTTTCAATCGTTTGTCGAAGTAGCCGCATTCGGGTTGCTTTAAAGTCAGCGATAAATTCTTGTGCGACTTGCGAAGGATATTCTGTTACTTTTGCCAAAAGTTCTGTAAAAAGAACGCCAGCAGGTTTTCCATTGTCAAACCATATTTCTTTTTGACGGCAGAAAGCTTTTAGTAAAGTCAACTCAGGTCGTAAACCTTCCGCCCTGCGTAATGTCTCCATGTATCCGTCAGGAAAATAAGTTACCTTCAAGTCAAAAGGAAAATCATGGACGAAGAAATCAACTTTTTTCACCAATCCCATAGCAGGCAAAACTGATGGATGGTCTTTGAATATGTCCTCAATAAGAATAGATGACCAATGGTTATACCAAGAACACTGAACATAACTTTTCATGCTGATATGAATTTCGTTATCAATAGCCGAATTGAGTTCATCCCAACTTTGTATTCGTTTGATGTAATTGTCAACGATTGTTTGTTCAAGCGAGTTTTGGTACAAACCGCCCCAATCAAACACTTTCATTTGGTACAACTGGGAAATGATGTAGTTTTCATATTCCCTTCTTTCGGCTCGTTCTTGCCGGAATAGTTCCTGAATGAAATTCTCCAAAACCCGATTGTCGGGCTGATAGTTGTAAACTTGCTCAAATAATTGGCGGCTTGGAATGCCTTCGGTATCAAATTGAATCCGTTGACAAAATTGGCGCATTTGTTTTACTCTTGAAATCGAGCGAAGTTTTAGCCAGAAAATTCCGTTTGGATGATGCAGTAATTCAACAAATCTGTCGTCATCATATAACTTGCGTATGGCGTTGAAATCGGAAGGCATGAAAACTCCATCAAGATAATTTGTATTGCCAGCGTCCATTAGTAAAAGCGGCAACATTTTTTACAGACTTGATGATTTGTGACACCTTGAAAACTGTTCCTGTGGGAATGCTTGAAACTAGAAGGTGGTTCAAAATCTCGTAAGTCTCTGCACCATTCTTATGGTTTTTTAGATAATTTTCAATGGCCAACATAAGATTTTTTTCGGTGCGCTCAAATGTAATTTGCTGACGAGTCCCTGCTAATCGTTTTTGGCAGGTAATCACAAAATCAGTTTTGAGAGCATTTTTTCGAGTATCTTGCACTACAGAACGCGCAGAATATTCGAGGGGAGTTATTTCTTTTATTTCAAAGCCTGCGGCTAATAAAGTATTCAGAAGTGAAAGCCATGTTTCATCATCTAAACTATTGAACGCAATGGAAACATATCCATCCACCTTGATGACTCGCCACATTTCGCTAAATGCCATCTTAAGTCTTTGTTCGTAATCTCTAGCATCCTTTTGACGAACCTTTGACTCTGATACTATGATTTCATTTTCCAAGTCAAAATCATAGTTAAGCCATGAATTCCACATTAGGCTAAGTTCAAGATACGGTATTCGATTGCCATGCGGCGGGTCTGTAAAAATATAGTCTATCGAATCAGAATTGATGAAAGAAAGGTCTGTTGCTGTTCCTTTTCGTACCAAATAACCATTCCGGGATTTTTCAAGTTCGTCAAACGCCAAGAACTCACTGACATAAGACGGAATAGCGTGATTTACTTCCTGTTTGCCTTTCAAAATTCTCTTGAATCGGTTTTCAAAACATCGCCAAACATGAATTTCAAAATGCTCTGATGGTATCCAATAGCCGATAACCCAACTTCCGACTTCCGCTTTTGTTTTATCACTCGCGCCTCTACCATTTGTCTTTCCCCGACGACGAATTACAAAAACCATATTACTTGCTTGTGGAAGCATTGCACTAAAGCAAAACTCCATTACTTCCCTGATTTGGTCATCCTTAATTTGACGAATTTTGTCTAACAGCAAAGACAAATTCGACAGCGCGCGGGGAGTAAATAAATCGCAAACACGCATTCCCGATTTCGCATTAATGCGACTGTTTTCTAACAATAAAGTTATGGGATACCAAGTTGCTGGTCGAGTAGGTTCTAATGCCGCAACTCTGTCACTTTCGGAAGGCTTTTTTACTGCTTTAGAATTCCCACACGCTCTACATTCTACCCATATCTCATCAATCTGTTCCCCGTTCCAGATAGTATGAGTTGCAATTGCCTGAGAATATCCGCATTTTGGACAATTTGTCTGATAAAGATTGTTGATTTCCTGCTCTGCTTCTGAACGTAAAAAATCAAAACTTTTCTTAAAGGCTTTTATATCTATATGCGTAAGCCCCATTTTCGTAGAGGCAACGGCGGTTGGGTTTATATCCACGCCTATAGCGCGTCGCCCTGATCTAATACTTTCGATAACAGCAACACCTGACCCGCAAAAAGGATCAAGAACTAATCCGTTAGCCTTTGAATACTTCTCAATATACAGTGAGATTAGGTTGTAAGGTTTTTTTGACCAATACTTGTGCATTGCGTACATGCCAGTATAAGTTTCTGGCTGTTCACTATTGCGAGTTTCGGTTTCAGGAAGCGCTTCCTGTGAGACTTCAAGAAAGGAAAGTTGCGTTGCAAGGTTTTTCATGTAGTTATTTTACCCTACCTGTTGTTTCCTTATTCGCTAAATGTACAAGGAGCAAACCAACAAGGGATCACGCCGCAACCGAATAACGGCTCCCGGGTGGTCTCGCTGCCGTCTGTTACTGGCATGGCACTTCGTAATTCCCTTCACGCCAGCGATGCAACTATTGTAGCATTTTTTCATCGCGGGAAACCGGGGATTGACGAGTCTCAGGCCCGCCGGATAACGAGTCCGAGACTCGTTGGTCAACCGGTCTAAACTCGTTGACCAACCCATCCGGGATGCGCCACGCCCCGGTCTCGATGCGGCGGCGCAACACGCCCTTCGACTACGTTGCACTCCGCTCAGGGCTGCCCGGCCACAATCCTCCCCCATTCGTTTATCCGTTTCCAAATCCGTTACCCTCCCCCCGTGTCACTTGACTCAGCCGTCAGGCGCTGGGCCAGGAAGATGGGGATGACGGTGATGGCGATGACGAACAGGGCCACCACATTCGTCACGGGCCGGTCACGGGGACGGGTCAACTGGCTGAAGATCCAGATCGGCAGGGTGGTCTGCTGCCCGGCGGTGAAGGTGGTAACGATCACCTCGTCGAACGAGAGGGCGAAGGCCAGCATCCCGCCGGCCAGCAGGGCCGTGGCGATGTTGGGCAGGACCACGTGGCGGAAGGTCTGGAAGGCGTTCGCCCCCAGGTCCATCGAGGCCTCGATCAGCGAGCCGCTCGTCCGCCGGAAGCGGGCCAGCACGTTGTTGTAGACCGTCACCACGCAAAAGGTGGCGTGGCCGATGACGATGGTCCAGAACGAGAAGGGGATGTCGAGCGAGCCGATGGCCGAACGCAGGGCGATCCCGGTCACGATACCGGGCAGGGCAATCGGCAGGACGAGCAGGAACGAGACCGCGTCCCGGCCAAAGAAGCGGCTCCGGTAAACGGCAGCCGCGGCCAGGGTCCCGAGGATGAGGGCGGCCAGGGTCGCCACCGTCGCCACTTTAAGGGAAAGGGTCAGGGCGGCCCACAAATCCGTCCGTCCCAGGGTCTCCCCGAACCAGCGGGTCGTCACCCCCGGCAGCGGGAAGGTGTAGGTGGCTTCGTCGGTGGTGAAGGCGTACAGGAAAATGATGAGCAGCGGGATGTGCAGGAAAAGCAGCGTCCCCAGCGCCGCCAGTTTCAGTCCGAGGGAGGCTTTAGAGCGCATCGAAGGCTCCTAACTTGCGGGCGACCAGCAGGTAGATGACCATGATGACCACCGGCCCCATGGTGAAGGCCGCCGCCAGCGGGACGTTGCCCGAAGTGCCCTGGTGCGAATAGACCGCCTGCCCGATGAAGAATTTAGAATTGCCCAGCGAAAGCGGGACGATGAAATCGCCCAGGGTCAGCGAAAAGGTGAAGATCGAACCCGCCACCACACCCGGCAAGGCCAGCGGCAGGGTCACGCGCCGGAAGGTCTCGGAGGGCCTGGCCCCCAGGTCGCTGGAGGCCTCCTCGAAGGAGCGCGGCACCCGCTCAAGGGCGGTCTGGATCGGCAGGATCATGTACGGCAGCCAGATGTAGCAAAAGACGATGAACACGCCGATGGGCGAGAGCGCCAGCGACGAGCCGCCGATGCCCGGCAGTCCCAGCAGCCAGTCGAGCGGGGCGTTCAGGTGCAGCAGGTTGATGAACCACGAGAGGATCCCTTCCTTGGCCAGGATCAGCTTCCAGGCGTAGACCCGCACGAGATAGCTCGACCAGAGCGGCAGCATCACCCCCAGGTACAGGACGGTCTTGAGCCTGGGCGAGGCGAATTTCGCCATGAAATAAGCCAGCGGGAAGGCGATCAGGGCGTCGGCTGCCGTCACCGCGGCGGCCATGCCCGTCGTCCGGGCGATGATGTCCAGGTTGGCGGGCTTGAGCAGGTCGGCGTAGGTCGCCAGGGTGAACTGGCGCACGATCTGGCCGGTGAAGCCGTCCAGCCGGTAAAAACTGTTCACCAGCAGGGCGGCCAGCGAGCCGAGATAGACCACGAGCATGTAGAGCATCGGCGGGCCGAGCAGCAAGGCCAGCACCAACCGGGGGCGTTGATAAAGGGTGGTGGAGAGTCGCCGCAGCACTTCAACCTCCGATCTGGCGCATGTGCTCTTTGGCCCAGGCTACCCGCACCCGCTGCCCCCGCGCCGCCAGCACGTCCATCGAGGTGGTTTCCAGGTTCTGTTCGACCACCACCAGGTCCCCGCCGCCGGTCAGCTCGACCAGGTAGCGGGTGTACAGCCCCAGGTAGATGACATCCCGGACGATGCCGTCGGCGACGATCTGGCCGGGGACCGTGTCCTCGTCCGGTTTCTGCAGGTGGATCTTCTCCGGGCGGATCGAAAACCGGGACTCGGAGCCTGTCATCCGTTTCGCCAGGTCTCCGCCCACGAGGTTCGACACGCCGACAAACCCGGCCACGAAAGCGGTGGCCGGATGCTCGTAGATTTCGGCGGGCGAGCCGACCTGTTCGATCTTGCCCTTGTTGAAGACCGCGATCCGGTCGCTCATCGTCAGGGCTTCCTCCTGGTCGTGGGTGACGAAGACGAAGGTGATCCCCACCCGTTTCTGGATGGCCTTCAACTCGACCTGCATCTGCTGGCGCAGTTTCAGGTCGAGGGCGCCCAGGGGTTCGTCGAGCAGCAGCACCTTGGGATTGTTGATCAGGGCGCGGGCCAGGGCCACCCGCTGGCGCTGCCCGCCGGAGAGTTGGCTAGGTTTGCGCCCGGCCATCCCCGAAAGCTGCACCAGGTCGAGCATCTCGTCCACCCGGCGCTGGCGCTGCTCCTTCGGCGCTTTCCTGACCATCAGGCCGTAGGCGATGTTCTCGCCGACGGTCATGTGCGGGAAGAGGGCGTAGTCCTGGAAGACGGTGTTCACGTCCCGTTCGTAGGGCGGCAGGGTCGAGACATCCTGCCGGTAGAGCAGGATGCGCCCGAAGGTGGGCCGGTCGAACCCGGCGATCAGGCGCAGGCAGGTGGTCTTGCCCGACCCCGAAGGCCCCAGCAAGGAGAAAAACTCCCCGCCCTTGATCTCCAGGTCCACTTCGTCAACCGCCTTCACCTCCCCAAAGTGGCGGCTGACTCGTTCGAAAATAACGGCAGAATGATCGCTCATTGATTCCTTTTAGCGCAGATGGGTGCGTCGCACCTTTCTAAACGGGTTGGTTCAAGCCAAGTCGTAACCCTTTTAACGGGATTTTGCCACAGAGTCAGGTGCGACGCACTCGCGGCATGACAGGACAATATCCGTCACGTTACAAACGTGACCTGCAATTTCATCCTTTGGGTAAACGCTCCAGCCGCGCCGGGGAAGGCCCCCGGCGCGGCTGGATAAACTTGAGATTACTGCCCGCCGATCACGGCGATGTAGGCGCTGACCCACTCGCTGTACGGCACGCAGTCCCCGGCTCCGTCGCTGCACCCGGCAGTCGGCGTGCGCCAGAACCAGATCTTGTCGAAGTCGTTGAAGCCGTTGGTGGCGCAGCCCGCGTCGGTCAGCAGTTCGTTGCCGGTGCAGGCCGCCGGCACTGCCGGGACCGAGCCGAACCAGGCTGCCAGGTCGCCTTGCAATTTCGGGTTGAGCGACCATTCCATCCACTTGTAGGCGCAGTTCGGGTGCGGGGCGTCCGCGTGCATCATGGTCGTGTCGGCCCAGCCGGTCGCGCCCTCCACAGGGATGACCGAGGCGATCGGCGCACCCTCGAACTGGAGCAGGTTGACCTGGAACGGCCATGACCCGGAAGCCACGTTGCCCTCGTTCTTGAAGTCATCCATCTGGACGAAGGCGTCGTGCCAGTAACGGTTGACCAGCGTCCGCTGGCCGCGCAGCAGCTCGACCACCGCGTCGAACTGGGCCTGGTTCAGGTCGTAGGGGTTTTCGATCCCCAGGTCAGGGTTGTGATATTTCAGGTACAAGGCCGCGTCGGCGATGAAAATGGCCCCATCGAAAGCCTGCACCCGTCCCTTGTTCGACTGGCCGTCCGGCAGGGTCATCTCGACGAAAGTCACATCCCACGAGGTCGGCGGTTCGGGGAAGGCTTCGGTGTTGTACATCAAGACGTTGGGACCCCACTGATAAGGCGTGCCATAATGTTTGCCGTCCACGGTGTGCCAGGGCGCGTTTTGCAGGCGCTCGTCCACGCTGCTCCACGAGGGGATCAGGTCGAGGTTGACTTCCTGCACCTTGCCGCCCGCGATCAGGCGGTTCGAGGCGTCGCCCGAAGCCGTCACCAGGTCGAAGCCGCCCTCGTTCATCAACGAGACCATCTCGTCCGAGGTGGCGGCGGTCTTGACCGTGACCATGCAGCCGGTCTGGGCTTCGAACGCCGTCACCCAGTCGTAGGCCGGGTCGGTCTCGCCGCGCTCGATGTACCCGGCCCAGGCGATGATCGAGACAGCCCCCTCGCCCTCACCCACCTCCTGGATCGGCGCGCCTCCGCCCCCGCCCGTCCCGCCGCAGGCCGTCAGGATCAGGCTGGCTGCGGCCAGCAGGGCGATGGCGCGAAATGCAAACAAATTGGATTTCATTTTCTCTCCTTTGGTTGGTAAAGTTGGTTCGACAATAAAGTGGGAAACCAGCAGCGGTTAAATAATAAAACCACCTCCTTTCGAAGCGAAACACGAAGATTTGCAAAATCCGATAAAGTCGTTATACCCAGGGCGGTCACAAATTGCGCTTCTTCAATTTTAAAACGCGCAATTTGTGACCGCGGGCAACATATAAAACTTCCTGGCGAGGCGGTTGACCCTGGTCGTCGTGAGGGTGCATCATGTCTGCAAAACTTCCGCAGCCTCGAACTTGATTGAAATTCACCCGTTTGGCTTCGATGGGGAGATTATATTGGATTCGGAAAAAACGTCAATCAGATTACTTCCGTTTCGGCAAAAAATCACCCTAAATTCGTCCTTTTCGTTACCCGCCGGGTCAGGCCGGGGCTTCGGGTACAATCAGCCCATGCCCATCCTGATCCTCTCCACCCTCTTCTGCCTCGCGGCCCTGGTCATCCTCACCTGGCTGCACAGCCAGCACCACCTCGACATTCTCGCCGAACCCTGCCCCCCGCCCGGCGGCGACGCCCCGCTCATCTCGGTCATCGTCCCGGCCCGGAACGAAGAACGCAATATCGGCGAATGTGTGAGCGCGCTGCTCAGCCAGACTTACCCGAACTACGAGGTCATCGTGGTGGACGACCGCTCGACGGACGGCACGGCGGAGATCCTGGTCTCGATACGCTCCGCACCTCGACCAGCGGGCAGGCTAAAAATCATCAACGGTGTGGATTTGCCCGACGGCTGGGCCGGGAAACCCCACGCCCTCACCCAGGGAGCGGAAGCGGCGCGGGGGGAATGGCTGTTGTTCGTGGACGCCGATACTTTTCTCGCCCCCGAGGCGTTGTCCGCGGCGCACGCCAAAGCCGTCGAGACCGGGGCCGACCTGTTCACTGCGTTGACCCGCCAGGTCATGCTCACCTTCTGGGAGCGGACCATCCTGCCGCTGGTGATGACCGCCCTCTCGGCTGGGTTCTCGCCGCGCAAGGTCAACGATCCGAAGCGCAGGGAGGCCATCGCCAATGGGCAGTTCATCTTCATCAAGCGCAGCGTTTACGATGCCAGCGGCAGGCACGCCGCCATCAAAGGCTCGATTGTCGAAGACAAAGACCTGGCCGTGCTGGTCAAAGGACAGGGCTACCGCCTGGTCCTGGCCGACGGGCGCAAGATCGCCGCCACGCGGATGTACACCTCCCTGCCCGAAATGTGGGAAGGCTGGACCAAGAACATCTACCTCGGCCTGAAGGACGACCCCGCCCTGATGGTATTGGGCGTGTTCGGGGCGGTACTGGCCGTCATCACTGCCCTGGGGCTGCCGCTCTGGATCGGGGCCGGGATCGCCTGGTTAACGGTGGCAGGCCCAAATCCCGGTACGCTTGGGGTGGCCGTCGAGGCCGCGCTCGTCTGGGGTTATCTCATCTTCTGGCGCGTCCGCATCTCCCGGGCCATGGGCATCCCCGGCTGGTACGCGCTGACCACGCCCCTCGGCGCGGCCGTCTTCGCGGCCATGATGGCCGTCTCAGCCTGGAACGTGCTCTCCGGCAGGGGCGTGACCTGGAAAGGCCGCACCTATGTGCGCTGAGTACAGCATTGCAGGAATACATTCCGATTTCCATCCGCGAATTTACGCTAATCTCCGCTAATCTGTTCGAAAATTAGCGAGAATTCGCGAAGGCCTGTCCTGAGATTGACGAGGGATCAACGGATGAATCGCCAGAGAAACTCGGACCAAAATTATGAAACGCTGTACTAAGGTCTGGCATTTGGTGAAACCGGGAAAATATCATAAAATGAATAAGACAGCATCTGTCCAATTCAGGGATTACGCCCTTATTGTGACTTGCGTCACAATAAGAATTCGTGAAATCTAGTACATTAAGCGCACCTTAACGCCGCTCGAACGCCGTCGCAATGACATCTGGAGGCCCGGATGCGCTTCGAGTTGACAAACCCGGAAAGGAGATTACGTGACAAAACCGCTCATCATCAGCCTGGCCGCATTGGTCATCGCCCTGGGCGTCTTCACGGTGGTCACCGACGCCCCGGTTTACCTGGGCAGTGACCCCAACACCTGTAACAATTGCCACGTGATGGATGCCGCCTACGAGAACTGGTTCCATGCGCCGCACGAACGCTGGGCCAAATGCGCCGACTGCCACCTGCCGCACGAAAACATTTTTGCCTATTACTACGTGAAGGCCAAATCGGGCATGCACGACGTTTACGTGTTCAGCACCGGCACGACGCCCGTCATGATCCGCGCCAACGAGGAGACGCAGGGAATCCTCCAGGAGAACTGCATCCGCTGTCACCTCGACACCGTGGAAAGCATGGTCGAGAGCGCCATGCCCCTGGACCGGAACTGCTGGGACTGTCACCGCTCGGCCGCCCACGGCGAGCGCGGCATCTCGACCGTCCCGCAGCAGGAAAAGTAATCACCCATAAGGAGAAAACACTTTATGAAACGCTACTCAACGTATATCCTGGCCGGCATCATCGTAGTGCTGGCCGCGACTTTGACCGGCGTGCTGGTCTTCATGCGGAACCAACCGCCGGCGCAACGCGGTTTCGAGCCGCTGGTCGAGATCGCCCAAATGGAGCCGGACTCGTCGAAGTGGGGCGTCAACTTCCCCAACCAGTATTCGAGCTTCCTGAAGACCGGGACGAACGACATTGATACCACCTACGGCGGTTCGAGCCAGTTCTCACACCTGGAGAAAGACCCCCGCCAGGTGATCCTGTTCGCCGGTTACGGATTCAGCAAGGATTACAACGACGACCGCGGCCACGCCAACGCATTGGAAGACGTGCGCGCCACCCTGCGGGTCAACGAGACTACGCCCGGCACGTGCTATTCCTGCAAGAGCGCCAATAATCCCGGTTTGTGGGCCGAGATGGGCATGGAAGAATTCGACAAAATGAAATTCAGCGAGCTGGGGACTCACATCAACGAGACCATCGGCTGCGCCAACTGCCACGAAGCCGGGACGATGCGCCTGATCGTGACCAACCCGGCGCTGGACGAGGCCCTCAAGGCCCAGGGCAAAGACTGGACCACCTTCACCCGCCAGGAAATGCGGACGGTGGTTTGCGCCAACTGCCACGTGGAATACTACTTCGCAGGCGAAGGCAAATACCTGACCTTCCCGTGGGCCAACGGCACGAACATTCAAGACATCCTGGCCTACTACAACGACCTGGGCTTCAAGGATTGGGATTATCCTGAAACCGGCACGCCGATGCTCAAGGCCCAGCACCCCGAATATGAAATGTTCACCGCCGACAGCACCCACTACCGGGCCGGCGTGGCCTGTTCCGACTGCCACATGCCCTACACGCGTGACGGGGCGGCCAAGTACTCCAGCCACGACGTCAAGTCTCCGCTGCTGACGGCTGAACAGTCCTGCGGCCAGTGCCATACGGATGTGGAGTACGTCGTCCGCCGGGTCAACCTGATCCAGGAGCAGGTCTACACCACCAAGATCGCCACCGAAGATGCCCTGGTGGACGCCATCAGCGCCATCAAGGCCGCCGCAGCCGACCCCAACGCCGACGCCGTCCTGCTCGACGAAGCCCGCAAGCTGCACCGGGATGCCCAGTTTATATGGGACTTCGTCTCTGCCGAGAACAGCATGGGCTTCCACAACCCTGAATATATCCTGAGCATCCTGGCCGAGTCCACCGACCTGGCCCGCCAGGCCCAGATGAAAGCCGCCCAATCGGTCAACGACCCGTCGCTGCTCGAAGTGGGCACTTACTACACCCAGCCGTAGCCGCTACCAGGTCCGGCCCAACGCTTCCCGGCGGGAACCCTCGCCGGGAAGCGTTTCGATTCAGGGGTGATTCGTCATTAACCCCATTCTTGGTCCCAAAATAACCCTCAACCGGCTTGACAATCCACCCTCCCGTCAGTATAGTTTGATAAACTATGTTACGGTTCTGTTATAAATCACAAAGCAAAACAAATGGACGAGACCTACTCAAACCGTCAAAAAAGCATTCTTAAAAAACTGGAACAAAGCGGCGAAATTTCGATCCAGTTGCTGGCCGATTC
Organism: Anaerolineales bacterium UBA5796; assembly: GCA_002418215.1. GTDB lineage: Bacteria > Chloroflexota > Anaerolineae > Anaerolineales > Villigracilaceae > UBA5796. The sequence continues at coordinate 10,821 of DIDQ01000150.1, read as the reverse complement.
CCTGGCTGTTTCGACCATGACCATCCACCGCGACCTCAACCGGCTCGAATCGGCCGGGCTGGTGGTCAAGAAACACGGCAGCGTGGCGCTGTCCGCCAACCGGGCCGCGCCGGACAGTAACACCTGCGCCATGTGCGGGCGGGCGGTCAACGACCGGACGGCTTTCACCCTCAACCTGACCAACGGCGAGCAATTGCGCGCCTGCTGCGCCCACTGCGGCCTGATGCTGCAACAAAAGATCGAGGATGTCTGGCAATCCTTCACCACCGACTTCCTGCACGGGCACGTGGTCAGCACCCCCCAGGCGGTCTTCCTGATCGAAAACGAGCTGACGATCTGCTGCGCGCCCAGCGTCCTGACCTTCGGCAACCGCAAGGATGCCGAGCGCTTCCAGAAGGGGTTCGGGGGCAAAATTGCAGGGATGGAGGAGACCATCGAGTACCTGCACGGGATGATGCACGCAAAAAAGATGGCGTGATAATCAAATAAATTTATCTGTTTTTTAAGGAGCGAAGTATGAAGAAAAGCATTGGTACTATCGTTTTATTAGGCGCGCTTATCCTCAGCGCCTGCGGCGGCTCACACGGCGATATCGAAGTCCATGAACCCTGGTCGCGCCCGGCCTTCCAGGACGGGACCGGCGCGGTGTATTTCGAACTCCACAACCACGCCGAAACCGGGGATGAACTGCTCGGCGTTTCGACGGACATCGCCGAGGCTGCGGAATTGCACCTGTCTTCCGTGGATGAGAACGGTGTGATGCAAATGCAGATGCAGGCATCCATCCCCCTCGGCCCGGACGCGGACGTGCTGTTCGCCCCCGGCGGCCTGCACATCATGCTGGTCGGACTCAAACAGGACCTCGCCCCCGGCGACACCTTCGACGTGACCCTGCGCTTCAAAACCCACGAAGACATTACCCTCACCGTCACCGTCCTGGACGAAAGCGGCAGCATGGACATGGACGACTCCCACACGCCCTGACCCTGGAATCAAAAAGCGCCTCGTGCCAGACGAGGCGCTTCACAATTTGGCTCTCCCACAACAAACGGGATAGAGCCTAAACACAAAGTCTTGTGCTGAGCTTGTCGAAGCAACACGAAGGCTCTCAAAGGGGGATTGACACCTGGTTGCAAGGGCTTTTCCTTCGTTGCCTTTGTGTTCCTTCGTGTTTGAAAGGGTTTTTCCCGTTAAAAACGGGAGAGCCCACAATTTTTATTCTCCACTCAATTCCACGGTCCCTGCGCCCACTCGGACAACGCCTTGGGGTCTGAAATGCGGATGCGGCGGTTCTCGACCGCGATCGCCCCGCTGCGCTCCAGTTCACGCAGCGAGCGGGCCACCACCTCCCGCACCGTACCCAGCCGGGCGGCCATCTGGTCCTGGGTCCAGCGCGGGCCGGATTCACCGCTCAACTCATCGTCGGACAACTCATGGATCAGCCGCGCCAGGCGATGCGTCACCTGGTAAAAAGCCAGTTCGCTGGCCATCCGCACCAGGTCCCGCAGGTTTTCGCCCAGGCGTTTGATCACGGTCAGGGCAAACTCCGGGTTGGCGCGCAGCACATCCTGGACGACAGCCGGTTCCACCACCCAGACCCGGCAGGTCTCCAGCGCCTCCAGGTTGACCGGGTTGGTCCCGCCGTCGAAGGTCGGCACTTCGTTGCAGGTTGCGCCTTCCTGCATCACCCGCAAAATGTACTGGCGTCCCTGCGGCGACAGGCGGAACAACTTGACCGACCCCTCGTGGATGATGAACAACCCGGCGCACGGATCGCCCTCCCACATCAGGATTTCGCCCCGCTCGTACTCGCACAGGGTGGTATGAGCGGCCAACTTTTCGATGTTGGCCCGGCTCAAGCCCTCCAGATATTTGTTGCCCGTCAGGATGTCAATTTTCTTTTGAAGGCTGACGTTCAGGTTGCGCATAAATTACCGTCCGCCGGAGAACATCTGGCTGGGGCCGCGGTCAAGCTCCCAGGGGTAAACGATGTGAGCGTCGGTCACGGCGGCAAAATAATCGGGGCGGGTGGCGCCGAACAGGTTGCGGTACGGGTTGAAGTGCAGCACGCAGGTCTGCGGGAATCCGCCCGCGGCCGAAACCCGGTTCTTCACGGCAGTGATCGTCCGCCCCGAACCCCACACGTCGTCCACGATCAGGGTCATGCGCCCGCGCAGCAGGTTGTCCGAAGGGAACTGGATGAACTGGGGCCAGACCTTGAGCTTGTCGTGCTCGCTGGCCATCTCGGCCGGGAAGTCCACCGCGGCGGTCAGGAGGTGGGTAACGCCCATCGCCTCGGCCAGCAGGCCGCCGGGGATGATCCCGCCCCGGGTCACCATGACCATGGCGGTGAACTCGCGCTCGAACTGCGGGAGCAGGTACTGGATCAGACGGTCAACGTCATCCCAGGTGATGATCTCGCGCCGGGACCGGTCGGGCTGCATCGGCTACCCCAACACTGCGGCCAGCGGCTGCGGCGCGTGAACCTGGACCTGCTGACCGGCTTCGACGGCGCGCTCCTGATCCCTGGCCCAGATGTACAGGCAGGTGTGGTAGGCGACGCCGGTGTAGCTGCCGATCACGCTGGCGACCAGGGTAAAGGCGAAGAAGATCATCGCGCCCAGGCCGATGCCGAGGATGAGGCCCAGGGTCTCGGCGCCGAGCACGGCGATGATCCCGTAGCCGACGGCAAAGCCGATCACCGCCCCGGTCAGGCCGAGCAGGAAGCCGATCAACCCGGTCACGGCCCGCACGCCGACGGTACTGATGCCGATCAACAGCAGGTTTTGTTTGGTGATGTTCCAGACCCGTTGGGCGGCGTTCTTCAGGTTGAGGTCGTCAATCACCATGGCCGGGAGGATGAGGAAGGCGGCCTCGGTCCAGAGCACTTCCAGCAGGCCGACGGCGGAACGGGCCACCCCGGCCACAAACCCGCCCAGTCCGCCCCGCTGCTGGCGTCTTTTGGAGGCATTCTTGAGCATGTTGACCACCGTCGAAACGGCGGCCAGGGTCAGGATGTCGAAGAAGTCCCGCCGCACGATGGCCCAGGCCTTGTCCATGCGCCCGTCACCCTCCGAGAGATAACCGAAGATCAGGTAGGCGGTCATCCCCGAAAAGACGTAAGTGACGGTGAAGTTCGCGAAGACCATCAGCGCGCCGAGGACGAAGGTGATCCCCTGCCCGATGCGTGAGTCGCCGAGCAGCAGCCCGGCCCCGACGATGGGAATGATGCCGATGACGGAGACGACGAAGCCGACCACCAGCGCATAGATGGACGGCTTGATCAAATCCTTGTCTTTGAAGGCCATCCCCCAGGCCTGTTTGAGAAAATTCCAACCGCGAGCAAAACTTTCCATAGCAGCCTCCAACAAGAATAACGAGTGAATGTCATGCTGAGCGTAGCGAAGCATCTCCGTCATGGCCCAGGAGACCCTTCGCTCCACTCAGGGTGACAAGTTCATCGGTTTATAAACATTGAGAACACACAATAAATCCATAAATGTGGTCAACCCTGCGCATGAACGACTTTTGCATTTTGTTCCACGCTGTCACGCAAGATCATTTTGCATAAGATGATTATAGCAAAATTGGATGAGAAGATGACCACTTGAAAGTGCGTCGCACCTGTAACGCGACATTCATGTCGCTATGGCTCCAGGCCTGCCCAAGACTGGCGCTTTCATGGATGGGCAACCGAGAGTGCGTCGCACCTGACCCGCAGGGGAATTCCGTTCAGGCAGGTGCGATTATTATGCCCGTCAGGGCACGCACTCGTAGCGGCGGATAGGCCGCCGGGTCACAGACCCGGCGGGAGCAGGGTGGCGAGATAAATCTCGCGCTGCATTTCTCGTTACGCCGGCATGGCGCTGTGGATGAACTCCGCCAGGTCGGCTTTGAGGGCTTCGAGCGAAGGGGCATGGATGTACATCATGTGCCCGGCTTCGTAGTAGCCCATGCTGATGTTGCCGCGCAGACTCTCGTCCAGGCCGAGGTGGTTGAAGGTGTACTCGGTGGCGAAGTAAGGCGTGGCAAAGTCGTAGTAGCCGTTGGCCACGAAGACCTTGAGATACTTGTTGATGGACATCGCCCGGCGCAGGGTCTCGGCCACGTTCAGGTACTGGTTCTCGAACTCGGCATACGACCAGGGCCAAACCTTCCCGTTCAGGATCTCGTAGGGGATGTCGGTCTCGAAATTCAACTCACCGCGCACGTAGTCGTAAAAGGCCGCCGTATACGGCCCCATGATATTGCTCATCGAGGGGTCGCCTTCGAAGTTCTCGCCCGCCGCATCCCGGTCAATGCCCTTGAAGCGGCTGTCCAGGCGGCCCACGGTGCGGCCTTCGTCACGGAGCAGTTCCTTCGTGAAGCGGAAGATCTCGACCCGCAGGTCGGTGCGCTCGATGTATTCGGGCGACAGGCCGGTGTAGCGGGCCAGTTTCTCGACGATCACGGCCCGCTCCCGTTTGGACAGGTCCGCGCCTTTCGACAGCGCCAGGGCGTACTCGCCCAGGGCGAACTTCTCGACCTCGGCCAGTATCCGCTGCAAGGGACGGCGCAGTCGCAGCTTGCGGTGGTACCAGGCCGTGGCGGTGTAGGTCGGCAGGAACAGGATATGGGGCAGGTCATTGCCCGGGCCGAAGCGGGCCGTGCTGAAGTCCAGGATGGACGAGACGAGCATGATCCCGTTCAGGTACATCCCGTGCCGCTCCTGGAGATACCCCGACAGCCCGGCGGAACGGGTCGTCCCGTAGCTTTCGCCGATCAGGAACTTGGGCGAGAGCCAGCGCTGATAACGGGTGGTGTACAGGCGGATGAAGTCGCCGACCGATTCGATGTCCTTCTTGAAGCCGTGGAACTGTTTGGCCTTCTCACCCTCGACCGGGCGGCTGTACCCGGTGCTGACGGGGTCAATGAAGACCAGGTCGGTCTCGTCGAGCAGGGAGAACTCGTTGTCCACCAGTTTGAAGGGCGGCTGGGGCAGATCGCCCTCGAAGGTCATCTCGACCCGGCGCGGGCCGAGTAATCCCAGGTGCAGCCACACGGACGAGGAGCCGGGACCGCCGTTGAACGAGAAGGTCAGCGGACGTTTGGACTTGTCCTCGACATCATCCTTGGTGTAGGCGACGAAGAAGAACTGGGCCTTGGCCTTCTCCCCCTCGGATTCTTTTTCGCGGTCGGGGGTCTCCTCCTTCATCACAATCGTCCCGGTCGTGACGGTGTACTTGATCTCCTTCCCGCCGACGGTGACGCTGTGTTGGGTGGTGACGATATTGTCTTTCGGGGTGGGCTTTTCTTCCGGTTTCTTTTCTTCTTCGGTTTTTTTGGGTTCTTCTTCGGGCATTTGTCTATCTCCTATTGTAAATTGGTGATTTTTTCTAAGAAAAGATAAAAGCTATTGCATCTTCCATTCTCTGTTGCATTTAATATGTCGTTACTATCTATTTTTGAGACTAAACTCTCTATTTGATGCCTGGACTTATCATACCTAATACCACTAAGTAAAAATATTGCATCTATTTGTTCAGCAGGATGAAAAAAATTCGTTTCCGGATTTATTTCTATTAAGTTTAAGCCCAAATTTTGATATATATATTCTGGGCTGAGAAGTGGATTGATTTTTACGAACAAGTTATGCATTGATAAAAACCAAGCTTCCATCTCCATAATTGCAAAGTAAATGGATATGAAAGCTCCGTTTGGGTTACTTTCTATATATTGACGAATAGAACTTATTATTAAATTTGAAACTTCTTCATTTATCACAGGAGACTTTTTCAAATAAATATCTGAATACAAATCTCGCAAGCCAATAATTTCATAGCCTTGCTGGATTAATCTTTCTTGCCTTTCTAAAATTACACTCAGGACCTTCTCATCGCCACCGACATTGATTATTTGAAAGTAGGTTGTTGGGTTTTGTGGTTTATAAGAATAAGCAACTGGATGAGTAACATTCGCATAAAGCTCGAAACAATCAAAACTTATTTCATTTGCATTGTAGGATTGCAATAATAGATGTCGGACAAGTATTAATTCACCTTGTCCTTCAGTGAAAATAGCCACCCTTTTCATATAACTATTCCTGCTTCAAATAGAAGTCGCTAGAAAACAGATCAAAATTATTTAAACCTGTTAATTCAAAGCGATCAAACATCTCTTTCGAATTTCTGTAATTATAATTTTTTATCAAACCTCCCTTACGTTCCAAAATAATCCAATACTCTAATGGAACACTATTCATGATAAAGCGATCATTTGTTGCCATAATCAATTGCGTAGAAGTTCTCCTTACCTTCTCGACTAATAATTTAACTAGTGATGTAGACCTTTCAAAATCCAACCCTTCTCCAATATCATCTATCAATAAACAGCTAGGCTCACTAGCTTGGAGGGAGTAATTTATCTGAATCAAAATGGACAAAGCTCTAAACATACCTTGCGACATTGAAACCTGAAAAGTTTCCGTTGTCCTATCTGTTTCTTGAGCATAGATTGCCAAAGGTTGGCCCGAGACAATATTTTGGGGAACTATTTTAATTTCAGGAGGAGTATCGATACCTAAATCATTTAATTGATATCCAATTACGGCCATATCACTTATCACAGCATCGATATATTCCTTCCCGAATTGTTCTCGCCCCTTTTCAAATACCTCGACAACCTTTTGGGCTTCTTTTAAATTCAATTCAGTGGCAGTATTATCTACCACTTTCAACATTAAGAGTTCTTTTCCGAGACTAGAACCAAAATCATATCGCCTTAGACCTTTTCCCCAAGAATAAAATAGCTCTAAGAATGGGTGCTGAATCTCATCCCTTTTTGCAAAAGCAGCTACTCGATTAGCTTGGGTTTGAAATCTAATCTCTTTTTTCAGATCATGGGCAAAAATCGAGCCGCTATCACGATCACGAACCATATACTCTTTATCATCAATTTTTATAGTTTCTCTAATCACTCGGCCATGATGGTATTCAAGAGTATAAGAAACCAATTCATCTTTATTATCAAACTCGACATCATATTCGCCTTCATTCCACCTCAAAGTATCAACTTCGGAAAATAGATCAGCTAATCCACGAATAACGTTTAGTGTTCTTGTCTTTCCAGTAGCGTTTTTACCAACAATTAGATTAATTTCTCCCAAAGTAAAATTTGGCAAGACCCATTCCTTCGAGTCGTTTTTGTACTCAGAGTAAGAAATTCTTTTAAGCAACATAAAAACCTCTCTTTTTACTGATTATCGAACACATAAATTATAAGCCATTGACCACAAACTACAACAAACTCCTCAGTCCGGGTTCCACCAAATACTTTTAAGCCACTTTATGCCTGATACCCTTTTAGGTATGTCAGATTTTATTCTTTCAAGATTGAAACACAGAAGCCGCCTTGAGGCGGCTTCGCACCGGGTTCGACGCCTAATACCGGGGGACTCGCCCATATTATCGCTTTTGTGGCTAACATTGTCAAGCAAACACATCATTGCAGCCAAGCGGAAGATGTCAAATGCTTACCATTCGTGGCACTACAACAAACTTCCCAAACCGCCTCCCACAGAATTCACTACCAGTGATTGAATCAATCACTATCAGTCATTCATCGAATCACTATTCGACCAATCCACAAACCCGTCACAAAAAACTCACCGGCCCAGCTTTCACGAAATTCCCTACCAGGGATCGAGCCAATCGCTACTAAGGATTACTCAAATCCATACTATGGATTGGGCCAATCGCTAGTATAGATTGCTCAAATCGCTACTATGGATTAAGCCAATCCATACTATGGATCGAGTCAATTGCTAGTATGGATTCGACCACTTCCTACTATTGACATTCATGTAAGTTGGTTAAGTTGGGCTTGTTGGTTGGCCTGTCATGCTGAACGAAGTGAAGCATCTCAGGTCAATTAGCGAGACTCTTCGGTCGCAAAGACCGCTCCCTCAGAGTGACAGGCTTGACTGATTTTTATGAATGTCAATAAAATGAATTTTTAACGCAAGGGCGCGAAGACGTCAAGCAGTTTTAGAAAAATGTGAGCAAAAGAAGGCCAATTGACTCGCTTCCAAAATGGCTCAAGGCCAATTTTGACGAAGTGGAAATGCCAAAAAGTTTCCAAAAAATAATCCCTTTGCGTCTTTGCGACTTTGTGGCTTTGCGTTAAAGAATTTTCGGATAGAGCCTAAGGATTCGTCAAACCACGCGTTCTTCACAACAAACTCACCGGCCCCACCTCCACCCGCCAGCCGTCGAGTCTCTGGTCCCTGATCACATCCACCGGGTCCGCCCCGCGCAACACAATCTGCCAGCGGTAGATGCCGCCAATCTTCTCGAAAAAACAAGGCACAGGCCCGATCAGAGTGGTAAGTGGTGAGTGGGAAGTGGAAAGTAAAGACCTGAGTCTTTCAGCCATACGGCGCGCTTCGGCTTCGGCTTTTTCGGGGTCTTCATGGCGATACTCCAGCCGCACCAACCCGGCGAACGGCGGATAACCCAGCTTGCGGCGTTCGGTCAGTTCGTGCCGGTAGAAACCGTCCACGTCGTGCCCCGCCGCGAAACGGATGGCGTAATGCTCCGGCTGGAAAGTTTGCAGGATCACCTTGCCGCCCAGCGACGAGCGTCCCGCCCGCCCGGCCACCTGGGTCAGCACCTGGAAGACCCGCTCGGCCGCGAACGGGTCCGGCAGGTTCAGCCCCACCTCGGCCAGCACGATCCCCACCAGCGTCACCTTCGGCAGGTCGAGGCCCTTGGCCAGCATCTGCGTCCCCACCAGCACGTCGGCCCGCCCGGCCGCGAAATGGCTCAGGATGATCTCATGGGCGTCCTTCTGGCGGGTGGTTTCCCAGTCCCAGCGCAGGGTGCGCGCCTTCGGGAACATCGCCGTCACCTCGGCCTCCACCCGCTCACTGCCCAGCCCATATTGCCGTATCTGGGTGCTCTTGCAATTCGGGCAAGTCTTCGGCAAATTTCGAGCATAGCCGCAGCGGTGACAGATCAACCGGTCCCCGCCATCCACATGGAACGTCAGCGGCGTCTCGCACTGCGGGCACTTCATTACATGCCCGCAATCCCGGCAAAAGACGTAAGTCGCCGTGCCGCGCCGGTTGAGGAACAGGATCGCCTGTTCGCCGCGTTCCAGCGTCCCGGCCAGCGATTCGGCCAGGTCGCGGCTGAAGATGCCCCGGTTGCCCGATTTGAGTTCCTCGCGCATATCTATAATTTGGATCGGAGGCAGGTCCAGACCCTGGGCAGACCCCGTTATGTCGGCAGAGATCCGCTCCGGCAGTTCCACCAGGATACTTTCCCGGACTTGGGCCTGATACCGTTGCCCGACCGTTGGCGTGGCCGAACCGAGCAGGCAGACCGCCCCGCATAGCCGCGCATAAATTTTGGCCGCCTCGACCGCATGATAGAACGGCGGCTCGGACTGGTAATACGACGAGTCGTGGCATTCGTCGGCCACGATCAGGCCGATATTGGGGAACGGCGTAAAAAGCGCGCTGCGCGGCCCGATGACCAGCTTCAGCAGTCCCGCCCGCGCCCGCCGCCAGGTATCGTAGCGTTCCCCCGGCGACAGCCTGGAATGCACCACGCCCACCTGCCCCGGGAAGCGCACCAGGAAGCGTCGCACCGTCTGCGGGGTAAGCGCAATCTCGGGGATGAGGATGATCGCCTGCCTCCCGCGCCGGATGGCCTCCTGCGCCGCCCGGATGTAAAGCTCGGTCTTGCCCGAACCGGTGACGCCTTTCAAGAGAAGCGGACGAGTCAGCGAGTCAGCGAAAGCCGTTTCGATCACCTCCCAGGCGGCTTGCTGGTGGGAAGTCAGTTCGACTTCTACCTTCTCACTTTTTACTTCCACCTTCTCCGTCGGATCCCGCCATATCTCGCTCTCGCGCAGGAAGATCAAATCCATCTCAGCCAGGAGCTGCAAATCGGACAGGTTGCAGCCGCTGGCGGCGTAAACCCACGAGACGTTGACCTCGTCCACTTCTTTCATCAAGTAACGCAAGGCCGCGCCCCGGCGGGCGAGGGTCGCTTCGGTCTTGCCCAAATTGGGCAGGGCGGCTTCAGCGGTTTCGGGCGGGACCGCCAGTTGGGCCATCTTGACCATCTTGGGCCGCACCGAGGGCGGCGGCAGCACCGACTTTTTCGTTATCAGGCCGCTCTTCACCAGCCACTCGGCAGACTTGCGCCAGTCCACTTTGGCGAAGTGCCGGTCTATCTGGCGTCCGCGCAGGGGGCCGCGTTCCTGCAAGAGTTTGAGTAAACGGGTCTGGATTTGGGATGATTGGTAATTGGTAATTGGTGATTGGTCGCTGGATACTGAATACTGGACGTCTGCTTGCTGCGACAGCCCCGGCGGGAGCATCAGGTCTACGATGGCGGCAAGGGGGTTTAGGGTGGATTCGGCCAGGGCCTCGGCCAACGCAATTTGCGCGGGAGCCAGCACCGGGTCCGGGGCGAGCACGCTTCGCACGGGTTTGGTATCCGCCACCGAGGGCGCGTCCACAAAACGCAGGATCACGCCCTGGACGGTCTGCGTCCCGAACGGCACGGTAACGAGGCAGCCGGGCGCGGCCTGTCCGGCCAGTTCATCCGGCAGGTGATAATGGAAAACGCCCGACACCGCCGGGACGTTGACCGCGATTTCGACAAAGGGGGGGAGAGGGTGCGTCGCACCAGGTTTAGCAGGCATGTTCGTAACGATAAATGATACCGTTTAGCGGCGTTCTCTCAAAGGACAGGGGCGACGCACTCGCGCAGATCATTGGGTTCTCAACACTGCCGCCGCCCCATAACCGACGACGCGCCCGGTGTCGCC
>DIDQ01000051.1:41798-43770 GCA_002418215.1 Anaerolineales bacterium UBA5796 | reverse complement strand
GGTCCGGTGCGCTCGGGGCGCAGCCCCTCCGGGACGAGGGTCCCGACGGGCTGCCCGATCAGGTCTTTTGGCTCGCGGCCGAACAGAGTCCCGGTCTGCGCGTTCGCCAGGACAATCGTCCCGGCCCGGTCAATCGCCAGCATCGCATCCGGCGCGGTTTCGATCCAACGGGCTAGGGTATGAAGTTCCATTTGAAAAACCATTATGGAGCGGCCTCCTCGGTGCGTGAGGCCATGACAACTCCCCTGTTTTCAGCACACAGGCCACATGCCCGGGGGCATTGCGTCGGGCCTGGATTTTTTCGATCGTTGGCGCAGGTGGGGTTGCCGGGACCTGTTTAGGGGCATCCAGTAAGTAGAACCGGCTCTACGCGAAAGTAATTAGTTCTTGGCGCAAGAAGGCTCCCTGCGCCGTCCCCGGCGCAGGCGTTCCCCGATGATCGCCGCCGGGGACGACGGCGCGAGCGAGTTTCGCACCAGAAACTAATTACGACATAAATTATCCGAATTTACTTGGTTATACAACATAATTCGCGATTAATCAAGAATTTTGGGAGCAATGGGGCATCGGGATCGCCCGCCTGGATTGTTATGAAATGCCCACGGTCACAATGGGTATAATGGAGACCTATGACCGCCGACCTGCCCAAACCCCAATCCCTGGCCGATAAACTGAGGTCCCTCGGCGTCAAGACCGGCGCAGCGGACCTTCCCACCCGTGGGCCTGTCTCCCGTTATGAGATAGACGCGGTCGTCACCGGCGCGTACCACCCCACCCCCTTCGGCGAGACGTTCCTGCACGACGAGACCTACGCCGCCGACTACCGTCACGGCCTGGCCCCGATCAGCCCCTCGGCCCCGCTCGACCTGCTCTCCGCCTGGGCCGGGGACGCCCGCCTGCGCGGGATGCCGGTCGAGTCCTTCGCCTTCGTGGATACGGAGACCAGCGGCCTGTCCGGCGGCACCGGGACGTATGCCTTCCTGGTCGGGGCGGGCAAATTCCAGGACGGGGAATTCTTCCTGCGCCAGTTCTTCATGCGCGACCCGTCCGAAGAACCGGCCCTGCTGCACGCCCTGGCCGAGTTCCTGGCTCCCTGCGAGTCGCTCGTCACCTACAACGGCAAAGCCTTCGACGCGCCATTACTTAATACACGCTACACGCTACACGCCATTCCCACTCCCATCAAAGAACTTTCTCACGTTGATCTGCTCCCCCTGGCCCGCCGCCTGTGGCGCGACCGGCTGCCCTCCCGCACCCTGAAATACATCGAGGAGAACGTGCTCGGCGCGCCCCGCACCGACGAGGAAGTGCCCGGCTACGAGATCCCCTATCTCTACTTCGACTACCTCCGCACCCGCGATGCCCGCCCGCTCAAAGGCATCTTCTACCACAACGCGATGGACATTGTGGCCCTGGCGGCCCTCTTCAGCCACACCGCCCTGATGCTGGACGATCCCTTCAGCGAGATCGTCCAGCACGGCCTGGACGTGGTGGCCCTGGCGAAACTCCACGAGGACCTCCACCGCTGGGACACCGCCGCCCGACTGTACGAACACGGCCTCAGCATGGATTTGGATGAACCCGACTTCTGGACCGCGGTCCAGCGCCTGTCGAGCCTGCAAAAGCGGCGCGGCGACCTGGAGGCGGCCGTCGGCTGGTGGGAGCAGGCCGCGGCCGAGGGCCACATCTACGCCCACGTCGAACTCGCCAAGCATTACGAGCACCGCCTGAGGGACTATCCCATGGCCCTGCACCACACCCGCCAGGCCATCCTGCTGGCCGAGGCCCCCTCCCTGCCCGGCTACGTCCGCCAGCACTGGCTGGCGGAAATGGAACACAGGCAAAACCGGCTGGAGAGCCGGCTGGGAAAGGACGCCCCCCATCCCGGCATACCGGAGTCTGACGTCTCCTGACGTTAGCGGCTCTCCCGTTTTTGACGGGAATGACCTTTTGAAACACAAAGGAACACGAA
>DIDQ01000051.1:0-41739 GCA_002418215.1 Anaerolineales bacterium UBA5796 | reverse complement strand
GTGTCCGTAGTGTCCTTCGTGTTCAGGCTCTTTCCCGTTCGTTACGGGAGAGCCGCGTTAGCGTATCGGCTGCCCAAAGACCAAAAGCTGGATATCCTTCGATAAAACTCAGGACAAGTTGTGGAGTCCGGCCCAACTCCCTGGATTGTTTTCCCGGCGCAATTGCTGTATAGTAGACATTATCGGTGATAACATGCAAACACCGTCCCGAAGGATTGTTTCGAACACTCCAGGGCTTAAGGCAACCCTTCGGCAAGCTCAGGACAACGCCTTCGGGACGTTCTTCCCAATTGCCGATAAAGTCTAGTATTTTAAGCGTTTCACACCATTTACTCGTAAAGCCAGGAGGCAAAATCATGGAAATCACCGTTTCAAAAGCCGAAGGCCGCGTCCCGGTACACATCATCCAACTTAATGGAGACCTGGACGGGTCCAGTTACAAAGACCTGATCGCCGCCGCCCAAAAACTCTACGACGAGGGCGTCCGCACCCTCCTGCTCGACCTGGCAGGCGTGGGTTTCATGAGCAGCGCCGGGCTGGCCGCCCTGCACATCCTCACCAAAATGTTTCGCGGCGAAAAAGCCCCCGACCCCGAAGACGGCTGGGCCACCTTCCACGACATGGGAGAAATCTCCTCGTCAGGAAGCCAGAACAACGTCAAACTGCTCGCTCCCACGGCCAAGATCATCGAGGTCCTCGATATGGTCGGTTTCACCCCGCTCTACGAAATCTTCACCGACCGGGACGAAGCTGTGCAAACCTTCTGATCATGCAACTATTTCAGACAGCACGCATCCAACTAGCAAAAACCGATTAGAGAGGTTCTCATGCCCAAAAGGAAAACCACCCGCCGCGCCCAGGCGCGCAAGAAAAACATCCTCCAGCAGCCCGCCTTCCAGTTGGGCCTCCTGGCGGTCGCCGTTGTGGCGGTCATCTTCATCGTGTTAGCCAACTCCGGCGGAGGGGGCGGCGGCCTGGCCCGCGAAATCTCGGTGGACGAAGCCTACCAGATGTACCAGCAGGACGGCGTTTACTTCCTCGACGTCCGCACCGTGGAGGAGTGGAACGAGTACCACGCCCCCAACGCCACCCTGATCCCGCTCGACCAGCTTGCCGCCCGCGTGGACGAAGTGCCGAAGGATAAGCAAATTGTGGTCGTCTGCCGCTCGGGCAACCGCAGCCAGTCTGGCCGGGACATCCTGCTCCAGGCCGGGTTTACGGACGTGACCAGCATGGCCGGCGGACTCAGCACCTGGCGCGACAAGGGCTACCCGGTCACAGCCGGACCCTAGAAAAAAAGTTAGACCCTGACCCGGACGGGCCTGGGAGAATTTTCGCCACAAAGCCACGAAGTTCACAGAGAACCCTTTGTGCGCTCTGTGCCTTTGTGGTGATTTCCCCCGGGCTTGCCCGGGTTTTTTCTTGACAAATCCCGTTTTCGCCTTATAATTGAAAATGATTTTCAATAAGCGAGCCTCCGATGACTGCTGATTCCTGGCTGAACCAACTCCAACAGGGCGGATACCGCCTGACCGAAGCCCGCCGCGCGGTCGTGGATGTAGTCTCGGCCTGCGACCACGCCCTCACCCCGGTGGAAGTCTACGACGCTGCCCGGCAGGTCTACCCGGCCCTGGGGCTGGTCTCGGTCTACCGCACCTTGGAGAAGCTCGACGAACTGGGCCTGGTCCAGCGCGTCCACCAGGAGGGGGGCTGCAACGCCTACCTCCCCCACGCCGACGGCCACCAGCACCTGATCATCTGCGAGCAGTGCGGGCGGGCGCTCTACTTCTCCGGCGACGACTTGAGCGGGCTGTTCCAGAAAGTGGGCGAGCAGCACCACTTTTCGATCACCGGCCACTGGCTGCAACTTTCCGGCCTGTGCGCCGAATGCCAGCCGGAGTAACCCCCTGTCATCCTGAGACCCGAAGGGGCGAAGAATCTCCGCTTCATTGGCAAGAGACCCTTCGCTATGCTCAGGGTGACATAGAAAGAGGTGTGTCATGTGTATGTTTTGCGCTTCGATCCCGGTCGTGGCGGCGGTGAGCGCCAACGTCAAAGCCAAACAGGTCCGCGTGCAGAAGAGCGGAAAACCTTCCAGGAAGAGACAATTGCCGGTCACGCCGATAACCGTCCTGGCGGTGGGGGCGCTGGTGACGGCTTCGGTGCTGTACCACAGTCAATTTAACGGGTAACAGGCCAAACCGGAGTCCGCTCGGCCGGGTTCCGGTCTTTTTGCGCCCGCCTTTATTGAAATCGAATTTCATTTTCAAGTAGGAGAGTTATGTTCGTCATCCGAAAAATAATCCTGGTGTTGACGCTGACCAGCCTGGCGCTGACTGGCTGCGGCCCATCCCCGGTAACGAGAACCGGCCCGGTCGTGCTGGCCTCGACCACCTTCCTGGCCGATATGGCCCAAAATGTGGCCGGTGACCGCCTGGAAGTCAGATCGCTGCTGCCCGCCGGCGCAGACCCGCACGCCTACCAGGCCTCGCCGTCAGACGTGGCGAAGATCGCCAGCAGCACGCTGCTGATCGTCAACGGGCTGGAGTATGAGCACTTCATCGAGTCCCTGCTGGAAAATGCGGGCGGCGAGCGGCGGGTGCTGACCGCCTCGGAAGGCCTGACGCCGCGCCGGATGGAGGAAGCCGACCACGGTGCAGGCGACCCGCATCTATGGCTGGACCCGGCCCGGGCGGTGACCTACGTCGAAAACATCCGGGATGGGCTGATCGAGGCCGACCCAGGCGGGGCGGAGGCCTACCGGGCCAACGCCGAGGCTTACATCGCCGAACTCACGGACCTGGATGCCTGGATCGCGGACCAGGTGGCCCAAATCCCGGCGGAGCGGCGGCTATTGGTGACCAACCATGAGGCCCTGGGCTATTTTGCCGAACGTTACGGGTTTACGGTGGCCGGGACGGTCATCCCCAGCCTGAGTTCCGAGGCGGCAACTTCGGCGCAGGGACTGGCGCAGGTGATCGAACGGATCAAGGCAACCGGCGCGCCGGCCATTTTCCTGGGTGAGGTGGAAAACCCCGACCTGGCCAGCCAGATCGCGGCTGAAACAGGCGTGAAAGTGGTCAGCGGTCTGTATCTCGAGTCGCTGACCGACGGCCCGCCCGCGGCGACTTACATCGAGATGATGAAGTACAATGTGACGTTGATCGTAGAAGCATTGAAATAGCCCCCCACCCACCCTCACCCTGGCCCCTCTCCCTGAGAAGGAGAGGAAGAAAGTATTCGAAATGTACCCTCACTCCCACCATCTCGATGACCAGCCGATTCTGGACGTCCGCAAGTTGAGCGTGCGCTACAACGGGCATTTTGCGTTGGAGGAGATTTCCTTCCACCTGCACGCCGGGGAGCGGGTGGCCGTGGTCGGCCCGAACGGGGCCGGGAAAAGTACCCTGTTCAAGGTGGTGGCGGGCGTCTTGCAGCCGACCAGCGGCCAGGTGAACATTTTCGGCTCGATGCCGCGCGGCCACGTCTGCATCGGCTACGTGCCCCAGCGCAGCCAAGTGGACTGGTCTTTCCCGGTCAACGTGGCAGACGTGGTGATGATGGGGCGGATCGCCAAGCTCGGACCGTTGAACTGGCCCCGCAAACGGGACTGGGAGTTCGTCCGGCGCGCCCTCGACACGGTGGAGCTATCCGACCTGGCGAAGCGCCAGATCGGGCAGCTTTCCGGCGGGCAGCAGCAGCGGATGTTCATCGCCCGCGCCCTGGCCCAGGAGGCCGAACTGATGCTGATGGATGAACCCCTCACCGGCCTGGACGCGCCCTCGCAGGAGGGCCTCCTCTCGCTGCTGGACCAACTCCAGCGCCAGGACGTGACCGTGATGGTCGCCACCCACGACCTGGAACAGGCCGCAGAACATTTCGACCGGATCATGCTGCTCAACCACCAATTGATCGGTTTCGGCCCGCCGGAGGAGGTCTTGCAAGCGGAGAAATTGCTGCTGGCTTACGGTGGCCGATTGCAGCTTGGCGAACACGGCCCAATGCTCATTGACGAGTGCTGTCCACCCGATTAATTTACGATTGACGATTGACGATTGACGATTGATGATTGGAGGATATCATGAACGAAAAGGTCTTCAAGGATCGGACGAAGCAACTGGCAATTGCCATTCTCCGGCTGGTGGACGGGATGCCAAGGTCCATTTCGGCGGATGTGCTCGCAAGGCAAATTGTCAGATCCGGCACATCCATCGGCGCGAATTACCGGGCCGCCTGCCGCGCAAAATCCACACCCGATATGGTCAACAAGCTCAAGATCGTCGAAGAAGAAAGTGATGAAACCGCCTATTGGCTCGAACTGATGGCTGAAATGGGCTACACGGCTCCAGACAAGACAGCTCCAGTCGCAAAAGAAACCGACGAAATCCTGGCCATGACCGTCGCATCCATCAAGACCTTGCGCTTGCGCAAATCCTAAATCCAAAATCGAAAATCGTAAATCGAAATGTCTTTTCTCCTCGAACCTCTCCAATACGCTTTCATGCTGCGCGGCCTGGCGGCAGCGGTGCTGGTCGGTATCGTCTGCGCCGTGGTCGGGACCTACGTCGTCCTGCGCGGCATGGCCTTCTTCGGCGACGCCCTGGCCCACACCATCCTGCCGGGCGTGGCGCTCGGTTATTTGGTCAGCGGCGGGGCGCGGGACGTGCTCTTCTGGTGGGCGCTGGGGACGGCCGTCCTGGCCGCCCTGGGCATTGGGGCGATCAGCAAGAACTCGCAGGTCAAGGAAGATACCGCCATCGGGATCATCTTTGCCGGGATGTTCGCCCTGGGGATCGCCCTGATCTCGACGGTCAGGTCTTACGCCGTGGACTTGAGCCACTTCCTGTTCGGGGACGTGCTCGGCGTCTCGTCCACGGACCTGTGGGTGACGGCCGCCTTCGGGGCGCTGGTGCTGCTGGTGATCTTCGCCTTCTACAAGGAATTCCTGACCCTGTCCTTCGACCCGATCCTGGCCGTGACCCTGCGCCTGCCGGTGGGACTGCTCAACAACCTGCTGCTCGGCCTGATCGCGGTCACGATTGCCGTCTCGCTCCAGACCGTCGGCGTGGCGCTGATGGTCGCCATGCTGGTCACGCCCGCCGCGACCGCCTCCCTGCTGACCCACCGCCTGCCGGTGATGATGGGACTGGCAGCAGTTTTTGCCTCGGTTGCGGGAGTTGCCGGCCTGTACCTGTCATATTACGCCAGCATCGCCTCCGGCGCAGCCATTGTGCTGACCGCCACAGCAGTTTTTATCGCCGTTTTTACCGGCAAACGGATATACTCGCGCTAGTCGAGTTGACTCTTTCCTGTTTTCGTGGCGACATTTTGAGCCTTTCCCCAACCGGATTTTCGCTTAGAATAGACCCCATGCCAGTCTCCCCACGCACCTTGCAAATCCTTTTACGTTTTACGTTTCACTTCTTACTTTTTACTCTCCTTGCATCCTGCTCATCCCCCACGCCTGCTGCTATCCCGCCTTCCGCCACACCGACTGAAACATCCGTTTCTCCATCCCCGGCCCCTCTGCCCCCGACCCTGACCCCAAGCCCCACTCCCGATCCCGCGCCGGAACGGGCGCAGTATTCCATGGATGTCAACCTCGACGAGACGGCCAAAACCGTCCGCGTGGACGAGACCATCCTGTATCCCAACCACAGCGCGGAGACGCTCAACGACCTCGTCCTGGCCGTCGTCCCCAACCTGTGGCCGGATGGGTTCACCCTCTCCGCCCTGAGCGTGGACGACGCGCCGATAACGGTCTACGGCCTCAACGGTCAGCAATTGAATTTCGTCCTGCCCCAGCCGCTCCAGCCGGGAGGCGCGGCCAGGCTCTCGATCCAATACACGCTGAAACTCCCCTACGCGCCCCAGACCGACCCCAATGATGAGCGCCCGCGCATTTACGGTTACACCGACCGCCAGATCAACCTGACGAACTGGTATCCGTTCATCGTCCCGCGCGACCCGCAGAACGGCTGGCTGCTCCACGATCCCTGGTTCTACGGCGAACACCTGGTCTACGAGGCCGCCGATTACACCGTCAACCTGAAAGCCGACCCGGCCCTGGTGGTCGCTTCAAGCGGAGCCGCCGAGCCGAACGGCGAATGGACCCGCTACACCCTGCAAGCCGGGCGGGCATTCATCTTCTCGATGAGCCGGGATTACCAGGTCGAGAGCCAGCAGGTGGGGGATGTGACCGTGTACAGTTACTTCTTTGCGCCCTACGAACGGTCCGGCAAACTTTCATTGACAGCCTCGGCCCAGGCGGTGGAACTGTTCAGCCAGAAATTCGGCCCCTACCCGCACAAGACCCTCTCGGTCATCATGGGCGAATTCGACGACGGCATGGAATACTCGGCTTCCTACTTTACCTCCAAATCCTATTACGACCGTTACCAGGGCGAGCCATCCAACCCGATCATGTCCATGCACGTGGTTTACCTGGCAGCGCACGAGACCTCCCACCAGTGGTGGTTCGAAAAGGTCGCCAACGACCAGGCCCTCGAACCCTGGCTGGACGAAAGCCTGGCCGCATACAGCGAGCGGATTTTCTACGAACACTACCAGCCCGACCAACTGTCCACCTGGTGGTACGTGCGCAGCGATGTGTACAACCCGCAGGGCATGGTGGATATTCCGGTCTATGAGGGCGGCGGCTATCGTCCCTACACCAACGCCACCTACTTCGTTGGGGCGCACTTCCTCGAAGACCTGCGCGCCCGCATCGGCGACGAGGCCTTTTTCGCCTTCCTGGGAGATTACGCGGCCCAAATGAGCGGGAAGATCGCCACAGCCGCCGATTTCTTCCGCATCTTGCGCCAACACACCGGGCAGGATATATCGGACATCCTTGTCGCCTATTTTCGATCTCCGCATTGATTTTGACACCTACACCTGCGCAGGTGTATAATGCCAGCGGAGGCTTGCAATGGCACAAAAATACCGGGCGCAAATCCTGCTCGAACCCGAGCAACGGAAAATCCTGGCTGAGATCGCCTTACGAGAAAATCGCAGCGTTTCCGATGTCGTACGCGAGGCGGTAGCCGAATACGTGACAGCCAAAATGCAGCAAGATGTCAACCAGCGGCGCAGACGCGCCCTCGAAAAAGCCGACCGCCTGCGCGAAAAAATTCTCAAGAACAGGGGCGGAAAGCCAATCGAGATGGATTTCGTCGAAATGCTCAACCAGATGCGGGACGAAAGAACCCATGAACTCCTCAACTCTGGTCGTTGACGCCAATATAGCCATCCATTATGTTCTGCAAACAGCCGTCCCGTGGCAGGAGCAGCTGCTCCAGTTGTGGCGGGCGTGGAGCGAGAGCGGGGTGCGTCTTTGCGCCCCTCGGTTGTGGATTTCCGAAACGTTCAGCGCGGTGCATGTCATCCTGAAAGCCGGCCAAATCGGGCCTGCCGAAGCCAGAGCCACCCTGGAATTCCTGGAAGAACTGGAACTGGAGTTTTTCGACGAGAATTTCGTTCTCTGCCAGAATGCCTTCGCCTGGGCCAACAAAATCGGCCAGTCAAAAATCTATGACTCCATCTACCTGGCCCTGGCCGAATCACTCAACGCAGAATTTTGGACTGCCGACCAGCTGCTGGCAGGTGCGGCTCAAAAAGCGGGCGCTGCTTGGGTGCATTGGGTCGGAGATTGTTGATTTCCCAAAACCACTGAGAATCTGAATCAATGAGACGATTTACCTTGCTGGCCCTCCTGGCTGGAGTCCTGCTCTCGGGCTGCAACCTGCCCCCGGCCGCTTCCCCCGGCTCGTCCCCGGACTTTGTGGTCGTCACCCGCAACCCGGAAGCGACCGCCACCCCGACGCCCTTCCGTCCCCTGGCCATGACGGCCACGCCGACCCTGGTCCCATCGCCCACCGTCACCCTGACGCCCAGCCCGACCCTCACGCCGCCCCCAACCAACACCCTGCCCCCCACGATCACCTTCACCCCAACCGCCACCCTCGAACCGTCGGGCCGGGCCAACTATTATTTCGAAGTCACCTTCGATTACTATGGGCGAAACCTGTCGGTGAGACAAACCGTCCGCTACCCGAACCAGACCAACCGGTCCATGGGAGAGATCGTGCTGGCAGTGGAACCCAACCGCTGGGAAAACTGCTTCGATCTCCAATCCCTGTCTGTAGACGCCGCATACGCCGAATCCTACGAATTGAGCGGCAACACCCTCACCCTCGAACTTTCCCAAGCCCTCGAACCCGGCCAGACGCTGGTCTTCTCGATGGACTACAGCCTGTGCGTGCCCTACAAGACCGTCAACACAGTCTTCGGTTACAACGGCTACCAGATCAACCTGGTGGACTGGTACCCGTATGTAGCGCCGTACTCGCCGGGCGAGGGCTGGCTGCAACACGCGCCTTCGGGCGTAGGCGAATACCAGGTCTACGAGGCGGTGGACGTGGAACTCAATCTCAAGTTCAGCGACCCGGATGCCATCCCGGTGGTGGCCGCCAGCGCGCCGGCTGAAGCCAACGGCGAATGGACGCGTTACCGGGCCTACGGCGTGCGCAACTTCGTCCTCTCGGCCAGCCCCGATTACATCGTCTCGAACCTGCGGGTGGGGGACGTGGACGTGAACAGCTACTACTTTGCCAGGCATCAGTCTGGCGGCTGGGCCATCCTGGACGAGGCCGCCCTCGCCCTGACGACTTACGGGGAGGCCTTTGCGCCCTATCCTTACGGCAGCCTGAGCATCGTCGAGACCGATTACCCCGACGGCCTGGAGTTCAGCGGGGTAGTTTTCATGAGCGACGATTTCTACGCCGAATACAACGGCACGCCGCGCGGCAACCTGACGGCCATCGGCGTGCATGAGATCGCCCACCAGTGGTGGTACTCGCTGGTCGGCAACGACCAGGCCCTCGAACCCTGGCTGGACGAGGCCCTGTCGGTCTACGCCGAGCGCATCTTCTTCGAGACCAATTATCCCGAATCGCTCAACTGGTGGTGGAACTTCCGGGTCAAGTATTTCAACCCGACCGGCTGGGTGGATTCGTCCATCTACAACGGCGGGGCCTTCCGCCCGTACACCGACGCGGTTTACCTGCGCGGGGCGCTTTTCCTGGAAGATTTGCGCTCCCGGATCGGGGACGAGGATTTCCGGGCCTTCCTGAAAGATTACGCCGCCCGGATGAGCTTCCGGCGCGCCGCCAAAAGCGATTTTTTCAGCATCCTGGACGCCCACACGAACAGGGATTATTCTGACCTGCTCCAAAACTATTTTATGGAAATTCCATAGCAGTCTGACATTCCAGTTGAAATAACAAATTCTCTTTGCTATACTTGTCTCAGACAAGCAATTCTTGGGACTTTCCGGGGCGGATACCCGGATTTGGAGCATGAAAGCTCCAGGTCCGCTCCTTCCTACGGCAGAGCGTAGTGGCCCCAAAAAGCACATTTTTAGGAGAAGTTGATGCGCAAAACATTACATCCGTTTTTGTTCGTTATCGCCACATTGTTGATCGTGGGGATGGCCTGTTCGGGCGGGAGGCAGCCAACCGAAGCGCCGCCCTCCCAGCCGGTCGAGACCCAGCCGCCCGCCGGGGAGCAGGCCACCGAGCCGCCTGCCTCGTCCCCGACCGAAGCGGCCCCAACCGAATCGTCCCCGACTGAGGAGGCTGAGACTCCGCCGCCCACCGAGGAACCCCTTGCGGAAAAATACTTCACCGACGAGTTCGACAACGGCCTGGCCAACTGGGATTACTACCTGACCGGCGGCGGCCTGCACGATAAGGCCAAGGTCGAAATCCAGAACGAAAAGCTGGTTTTCGACTTGAAGGATGCAGACCTGTACACCTTCCTGTATTCCAAGAACACGTATGACGATGCGCGCGTGACCATCAACGTCGAAAATTACGGCATCAACAAGTCGGAGATCACCCTGCTGTGCCGCTATGACGAGGCCGTCGGCTGGTATTCCTTCACGGTGGCCATGAACGGCAAATACAACATCGCTGCCCGTGACCAGTTCGTCAAAAAATCTTACGTCCTTTTCAATGGGGCAACCACCGCAATACGCGTAGGTCAAAGGAATGAAATTTCAGTTGTATGCCAGGGCAGGACCCTGATCTTATATATCAATGGAGAGGAGGTTCGGCGTATTGAAGAAACCAAATACGGCATCGAAGAAGGCAAGGTCGTTTTATCAGCTACAACCTATGCTGTTTATCCGATAAACCTGGCTGTAGAAAATATTCAAATCAGCGAACCGTAACCCAAAAGCACGGTGCGCCAGCAAACTTGCTCACAATGAGGAGATGAGAATGTTCACTAAAATTTCGAAACCTTTGGCTTTCCTGGTACTCATGATCGTCCTGGTTGGCCTGGCCTGCGGCCCAACCGTCGCGCCGACCCAGGCCCCTCCGCCGCAGCCCCAGCCGCAGGAACCCACCGCTGTACCGCAGCAGCCGACAGAGGAGCCTGTCCAACCGACTGCGCCGCCCCCGACGGAGGAACCGACTGAAGCGCCAACCCAAGAACCCACCGAAGAACCCGCCTCCCAATTCTTCCGCAATGAATTCGACGGCGGCATCGAAGACTGGACCGGTTTCAACGTCAAGGGACGGAACGACGCCAACGAGTCCAAGCTGTCTATTACCACAAATAACGGCTTCCTGACCTTCTCGATCGAGACGATGTACTTGTATGCCTATCTCATCTACAATAAATTCACCTATGAAGACGTCACCATGGTCTTGCGGGTGGAGAACCGCGGCGCCAACAACAATAATGTAAGCCTGCTCTGCCGTTATACGGAAGATGAGGGTTGGTATGAGTTCAATATCGCCAACAACGGTTTGTACGACATCTATGCCGCCACCCCCAATCCCAAGGGCAGTGGCGCTCCGGTTTACAACCTGATCGCCAACGGGGGTTCGAACAAAATCAAAATGGGTAAGGATGTCAATGAATATGCCATCACCTGTAAAGGCGATACGCTTTCCTTGAGTATCAACGGCTTCGATACCAAGACCATCAACGAACGCAAATATGGGCTGCGGAGCGGCAACGTCGGCGTTTCGGTTTCATCCTTCAATGTCCCGTCAGTCAAAGTTGAGATTGATTGGCTGGACATCAGCGAACCCTAAAAATCCATTTCCCAAAAAAGTGGCCGCATCGCAAGATGCGGCCTTTTGCATTTATTTGACGCCTTGTTAACGTAATTCTTGCACTCATCGGTTATCCTATGGCAGACTGCTTCGGGCAGTGAGCAATTTTGAATCCGATTAAACTGCCAAGAGGGTGCGCCGCACCTGCCTAAAGCGAATTTACTTGCAACAAGATAATCCCCTTTTTTGGGATCGATCTCAAAAGTCAGGTGCGACGCACTCGCGGGTAGTCTCAATCTCACAACATAGGAGTAAAAACTATGGGAAAAATCATCGGAATCGATCTCGGGACGACCAACAGCGTGGTCGCCGTTATGGAAGGCGGACAGCCGACTGTCATCACCACCGCGGAAGGCGGGCGGCTTTGCCCGTCGGTGGTGGCGTTCAACAAAAATGGTGAGCGCATGGTCGGGCAGACCGCCAAGCGACAGGCTGTGATCAATTCGGAGAATACCCTGTATTCCATCAAACGCTTTATCGGCCGCCGCTACGAGGAGACCGAAGTGGAGCGCAAGATGGTGCCTTTCACCGTCGTGGAAGGCCCCTCGAACGACGTGCGCATCAAAGTGCCGGTCAACAACCGCGAATACAGCCCGCAGGAGATCAGCGCCATGGTGCTGGCCAAACTCAAAGCCGACGCGGAAGCCTACCTGGGCGAAACCGTGACCCAGGCGGTCATCACCGTCCCGGCCTATTTCAACGACAGCCAGCGCCAGGCCACCAAAGACGCCGGCAAGATCGCCGGACTCGAAGTGATGCGCATCATCAACGAACCGACGGCCTCGGCCCTGGCCTACGGGCTGGACAAGAAGAAAAATGAAACCATCCTGGTCTTCGACCTGGGCGGCGGTACCTTCGATGTCTCCGTCCTGGAAGTGGGCGAGGGCGTGATCGAAGTCAAGGCCACCAACGGCGATACCCACCTGGGCGGCGATGACTGGGACCAGCGCATCGTCACCTGGGCTGCAGATGAATTCAAAAAAGAACAGGGCATTGACCTGCGCCACGACCGCCAGGCGCTCCAGCGTCTGCGCGAGGCGGCGGAAAAGGCCAAGATCGAGCTGTCCACGATGATGGAAACCGAGATCAACCTGCCCTACGTTACTGCCGACGCCAGCGGCCCCAAGCACTTGCAGGTGAAATTGACCCGCGCCAAATTCGAGCAGATGACCGAAGACCTGCTCCGCCGCTGCCGCGTGCCTTTCGAAGCGGCCCTCAAGGATGCCGGGATGAGCACGGGCGGACTCAACGAGGTGGTCCTGGTCGGGGGTTCGACGCGCATGCCCATGGTCCAGGAATTGGTTCGCTCGCTGACGGGCAAGGAACCCAATAAGGGCGTCAACCCCGACGAAGTTGTCGCGGTCGGCGCAGCCATCCAGGGTGGCGTGCTGGGCGGCGAAGTCAAGGATATCCTGCTGCTCGATGTGACCCCGCTTTCACTCGGCGTCGAAACCCTGGGCAGTGTGATGACCGTGATGATCGAACGCAATACCACCATCCCGGTGCGCAAGACCGAGACCTATTCGACCGCAGCCGACAACCAGACCGCGGTGGACATCCACGTGCTGCAAGGCGAGCGCCCGATGGCAGGCGATAACATGAGCCTGGGCCGCTTCCGCCTGGACGGTATCCCCCCGGCGCCGCGCGGCATCCCGCAGGTTGAAGTGACCTTCGACATTGACGCCAACGGCATCCTGCACGTGACGGCGAAGGACAAGGCCACCGGCAAGGAACAAAAAGTCACCATCACCGCTTCGACCAACCTGAACAAGGAAGAGATCGAGCGCAAGGTACAGGAAGCCCGTCAGCACGAGGCTGAAGATAAGAAACGACGCGAGCTGATCGAGGCCCGCAACAACGCCGACAGCCTTGCTTACCAGACCGAAAAGGCCCTGAAAGACCTGGGCGACAAGGTCCCGGCGGGCGAGCGCAGCAACATCGAAGCCAAGATCAACGATCTCAAGCAGGCCGCCCAGTCCGACGACGTGGCCCGCATCAAGAAGCTGACCGAAGAAGTCCAGCAGGCTTTCCATGCCCTCAGCCAGCAGTTGTATGCCCAGGAAGGGCAGCAGCCGCAGCCCGAAACCCCGGGCGGCCCCTCCACCCCGCCGCCAAGCGACGATGGGGATGTGATTGATGGGGAAGTGCGCGAAGCGTAAGCTGCCCCAGCCTGGCGCGCCAAAGCCGAAACCGACAGGCGGCAAGCCTTCGAGGGGATTCTGAAAGCTGAAGGGTTCAAAAACTGAAACAACCTCCCGCCAGATTGGCGGGAGGTTGCAAAACAGACGAGTACTTACGCAGTGAAAATCCTTGTTTATTCCCGGTTCCTGGGAATTTTAGCCGCTTTTGCAAAGGCAATATATGAAAAACCGGCCAGTAAACCAAGCAAGAGCAGGTTCCCGGCGTCGAAAAACCATGGGTAAAAATAACCGCCAAAGCTGACAATCGCAAAGATGTCCAACGCAAACATAAATGCCAACAGTGCGATGGCCGGGAAGTTTACCGACAACTTGAACCTGGAACGGATCCATTGAAGTATTTGCAAGAATCCTGCTGTAAAGACCAGGGCGGTCGGGAAAATTGCCGGAAAAGCATACCGGGTGTAGGGCATGGTTACTCGCGTTCCGAACATGGTGGAGGAACCTCGCAAGATGGTCGGAATCCAGGCGGCTAAAAGGACGATCCCTAGCAGGAGAAGATCATTCCTTTGCCACAAAGATCGAAAACGAACCAGGTAGCCTATCAAGCCCACCACAGACAGGATAATCAGCAAACGCAAAGCAGCATAGGTAGAGGAACCCATCAGTGGGACTTGGGCTGCGGCAGCCCGCCCCCAAAATCCCTGGTTGAGCTGACTTCCCACCAGCGTATAGTACCAACCAAAACTCTTATAATCTAACAGGGTGGAAAGAATCAAGGACGGTCGAATTTTCACATAAGGTATCTTCGAAAAGAAAACGTCTACCACAGGTTTGAAACTGAGGCCTGCTTTTTCAGCCGACGCATTACGCATGAGGTTTGTGATGGCTCCTCCGTTCCATTCGCCGGAAATTCCTCCAGTTTCCATGTCAGGTGGAATTTTAGTCGCAAAGTTACCTTCAACAAAAATAAAACCGTCATAATAAATTTGCGCGTTTTCCTGGGGCTTTTTTGGAAGCAGCAACAACCACGATTGGCTGGCGTCAAAAGGAACTGTAAATGTAATGGTATAGAAGGTTGGTTTTTTATTGACCCGAATGACTTTCCTGGGCGACCGCTGTAGTTTGGCCGATGTTCGAAAGACCATTCTAGGCGCATCAATCTTTACAACTTTGTCAGCCCAAATCCATGCCCCTATGGTCACTTCCTTATTCCTGAGCGGTTTAATCATTTCGACAGGAAAATACTGCCCCAAGCTAAATGTTTTATTCCCTTTTTGCGTTATCGAAAATACATATCGGCCGTCCGGCGCCTGGGCATTTATGATCCGGTTCGGGCTGGATTGGGATGGTGTATAAAACCAGGCTTCAGCATTGTGGAAATCCAGCGCCAGGATACTGAAAATGATCAATCCGACGCCAATTAAAATGCCAAATACCAGGGTTGCTCTCCGACTGAGCAAATAAATCAACGGGACCAGTGGAGCAACAATAACCAACGTTTTCGCTGGTGTGCTGGCATAGAAGCAAAGCAGGATAGAGACTGCCCATCCCAATACAACGATGAGAGAAAACCCTCTTTTAATCCACCTGATACTTAACCATAAAAACAGTGAAGCGGCTACAGCGCCGGCTACATCATTGTGGACACCCACCATGCCATCCACATAGCCCGGGAGCGTTGCGAGGAACACAGGCACCACCCAGAGAAGCGGATTCTTCTCGCTGACAATTTCTCTCATCAACTGGTAACTCAACCATATACTAAGGAGAAAAAGCCCTAAAGAAATTATCCTGACAATGTACATTTGAAATAAAACACTGGTATTAGTGAGCAAGCGCAACGGCCAGGAAACCAGCCAGGGGTAAACAGGAGGATCCTCAAGTTGTGGCCGGCCAATCCAGATTTTATCGTCCTGGAGGTTTTCGGGTTTAAGATTTACAAGATTTTCAAAGCCCGTATCGAGCATCGACTCGCCTATCTGGCGACGCAGATCATTGTCGAACTCCCCGGACTGAGGCCAATGCGAGCTATGGGCAGCCAACCAGGCATATTCAAAATGAGGCGCCTCTTCGTGATGCCACCAGGGAGGAATCAAAAAGACATAGATCATCCCGTGGATAAACCCGATCAACAAAATTGCGCGCCAGGTATAACGATGCGTCCAATTTCGGATGATTCGATCAACTGAGTTGCGAAAGTACGAAATACTCGCTTTCACCCAATCCAAAATGTTGATTGATCTCATAAGATGATTAATCTCACTGTTCTGTCGTTGCTACCGCATTCACCCAGCCAGACAATGCCTGGATCCGGGACAATTCGATCCTTGAGCTTATTTACCGGTTATCCGCCTTGCAGGCAGCCAATAGCTTCCTGAAGATATAACAGCTTAAAATGCGCCTTCACCCGTTATAACCACCCAGGCGGTCCGTGTCAACAGATAAATGTCGAGCCAGATGGACCAGTTGCGGACGTAATAAACGTCCATCTCCAACCGTTCGCTGAACGAGAGGCGATTGCGCCCGCTGACCTGCCACATACCGGTGATCCCGGGCAGGACGCGCAGGATGGTATGGTCTTTGGAATCCATGTCCGTGCGTTCGTGAGGCATGTAGGCGCGCGGCCCGACGAAGCTCATTTCGCCCCGCAAGATATTCCAGACCTGGGGCAATTCATCCATGCTGGTTTTGCGCAGGAAACGGCCAATGCGGGTAATACGCGGATCATGGCGTAGTTTGTGGTAGGTCTCATATTCGAGCCGCAGGGCTTCGTCTTGGGCCAGGATGTGAGCGAGGCGGTCATCGGCGTCGGTATACATGGTGCGGAATTTAATCACCGGGAAGATCTTCCCGCCTTTACCCATGCGCGGCTGGGAATAGAAAACCGGTCCTCTGGAATCGACCTTGATCAAAATTGACACCAGGATGGTCAACAAGAACGATGGGACGGCGAAAACGATCACGAGCAGCAAATCCATGATTTTTTTGACCACCTGCGCCCAGGGCTGGAGCAGTTGCTGACGCAGTTCCAGGCCGAGGATTCCGCCCACGTCTTTGGCGGTCAGCCACAGGCTGCTGAAACCAAACAGATCCGGGATAAGGAACAGGTGAGTGAACTTCTCGCCATAAGTTTCGATGATCTCCAGAAGACGCGAACGGGCAATGCCAGGCATGGCCAGAATGGCGTAAGCGCCGTGATATTGCTTCACCAATTCCGGGATTTTTTCAAGCCCGCCCGCGACCGTGACGCCGTTGATCTGGCCCCACTTGGTCTGGTCGTCATCCAAACAGGCGACTGGTTTTAGACCCAAATGGGGTTTCTCACTCAAAGTAGAGATGATCATTTCTCCGGTCTTCCCGGCCCCCAGAACGATGACGGGGTGCCCCCACCAGGGGAAACGCGGCATAACGGATCGCAAGATCGAACGTCCCAACGGCAGCAAGGTCAGGGATAGTCCCCAGGTAAGAAAGAAGACAATGCGAGAATAGGGGACCTCTTCCTTGAGTAAGAAGATTGCTGCCGCCAGGGCGAGATAGACCAAACTGGTCGAGTAACTCAATTTCCGTAATTCATCCGCGGGATGCAGTACCACGCCTGAATATAGTCCAATCACGGCATACAGGAGAACAAAGACACCCAGCGCAGGCCACAAGTCCAAGTACTGAGCGCGTAACCTGTTCCCGATATTCGGTCCGATTCGGGCATTGATAGCGATGACCACCGCTGCGACCAGCATCAGCAAATCACCGAAGATAAAAAGCAACCGGGCAGCCAACGAGCGGACCCGATTGAAGAAGCGGGCTTGCGAGGACGAATTATTTGTCATGATGCCAGGATTCTACTATGACATGCTTAGAGATAGGTAACAAACTCAGAATAGAAAAACTATCCATCCATCGCCAGGCGAAGCGATTCTCGCCAGGGCGGGAGACGCAAGCCGAAAGTCTCGATGAAACGGGTGCAATTGAGGGCCGAGAAGGCCGGGCGGTCCGCGGGGGTGGGGAAATCAGCCGATTTGGCGGGCAACAGTTCCCGGGTCCGGCGCGCTGCGGGGTCGGGATCAAGTTCAAGGATGGTCTGCGCCCATTCGTAACGGCTGGCGTATCCGGCGTTGACGAGGTGGTACAGTCCCCGGTGGGATTTGAGCCAATTGCTGCCGTGCGAGAATCCGATTGCCAGCGCCTGGGCAGTGACTTCGGCCAGCATCCGGCACCAGGTGGGGTTGCTGACCTGGTCGTCCACCACCCGCAGGGTCTCTTGCTGGCGGGACCACTGCAACAATTTGGAGACGAACCCGGCCTGGCCCAGGCTGTAGACCCAGGCGGTGCGAAGGACGAAGTTGGCCCCGTCCACGGCCAGGACGGCCCGCTCCCCGGCCAGTTTGCTGCGGCCATACGCGCCAAGCGGGTTGACAGGGTCGGTTTCGACGTAGGGGCCGCCCTTGCGCCCGTCGAAGACGTAATCGGTGGAGAAATGGACCAGCGGCGCGCCGAGGCGGGCGGCTTCTTCGGCCATGACGCCCGGCGCGGCGGCGTTGACGGCCAGGGCCAGGTCTTCTTCGCTCTCGGCTTTGTCCACGTTGGTGTAGGCCGAAGCGTTGACGATGGCCTGCGGCCCGATGCGGCGGATGAGGGCGCGGACATCGTCGCCACGGGACAGGTCGAGGTCGTCGTAATCCAGGCCGACGACTTCGCCGAGGGTCGGCAGGGTGCGCCGGAATTCACGGCCCAACTGGCCGTTCTTGCCGAAGAGGAGGAGTTTCATTAAAATTTGTCGTCCAGCATGCGCCTGAGAGCCAGGCCGTATTCGTTATCCTTTGACATATCTTGCGCCAGGGCGAGTACCTGCTCCCTGCCGATAAAGCCTTTGGTATACGCGATTTCTTCAGGCGAAGCGATCAAAAGCCCCTGGCGTTCTTCAACTGCCTGGACAAAATTCGATGCCTGTATGAGGGAGACGTGCGTCCCGGCATCCAGCCAGGCGGTGCCGCGCCCGAAGGCCTCGACCTGCAACTCACCCATTTCGAGGTAGATGCGGTTCAGGTCGGTGATTTCGATCTCACCGCGGGCCGAGGGTTTCAGGTTGGCGGCAAAGTCGCTGACACGCGCGTCATAGAAGTACAGCCCCGGCACAGCGTAGTTGGATTTCGGTTCTTTGGGCTTTTCTTCGAGACTGATGGCGCGGCCGGTTTCGTCGAACTCCACCACGCCGTAACGTTGCGGGTCATGCACCGGATAGGCGAAG
The DNA here is from genome assembly GCA_002418215.1 of Anaerolineales bacterium UBA5796. Classification (GTDB taxonomy): domain Bacteria; phylum Chloroflexota; class Anaerolineae; order Anaerolineales; family Villigracilaceae; genus UBA5796. Next base: position 23,224 of record DIDQ01000051.1, on the reverse strand, counting down.
ATCAACCCACCTTTGGCAAGCGCCGCGCCCTTCTGGAGTTTCTCCTCCAGCCCCTGGCCGAAGAAGATGTTATCGCCCAGGATCAGGCAGGCCGGTTCGCCCGCCACGAACTCGCGCCCGACGACGAAGGCATCCGCCAGGCCGCGGGGCTGGTCCTGCTCGGCATAACTGAAATTTATCCCCCACTGCTCCCCCGTCCCCAGCAGGCGGCGGAAGTTGGGCAGGTCTTCGGGCGTGCTGATGATCAGAATCTCGCGAATGCCGCCTTGCATCAGCATCGAGAGCGGGTAATAAACCATCGGCTTGTTGTACACCGGCAGGAGTTGTTTACTGACCACGTTGGTAAGCGGCGAGAGGCGCGTGCCGCGCCCGCCTGCGAGGATGATGCCTTTCATACGGGGTTTCCCTTTCTTCTTGGAAATCGTAGTAGCGACTTTAGTCGCTCTTTGGCCGAACGACTAAAGTCGTTACTACGAGCCTTAACATTTATCGCTTGGCGTAATTCTTGTCAATCCAATCCTGGTAGCCGCCCTGGGCGCGAATGGCTGTTACCCAGTCGGGATGCTCCAGGTACCACTGGACAGTTTCCAGCAGGCCCTCGCGGAAGGTATGGCGCGGCTGCCAGCCCAGTTCGGCCTTGATCTTGCGCGTGTCCACGTCATAGCGGCGGTCGTGGCCGGGACGGTCCGCCACGAAACGGATCAGGTCGCTGTGGGGCGCGGTGGCCGGCTGGAGTTCGTCCATGATTTCGCACAGGGTATTGACGATGACCAGGTTGGGCGTCTGGTTGTCGCCGCCGATGAGATACGTCTGGCCGAGTTGGCCTTTTTGCAGCACCAAATGGATCGCCTCGCAATGGTCCTCCACATGCAGCCAGTCGCGGATCTGCTGGCCGTCGCCGTAGACCGGCAGGGGCTGTCCACTGGCAGCATTGGCCACCATCAACGGGATGAGTTTTTCGGGGAACTGGTAAGGCCCATAGTTGTTGGAGCAATTGGTGATCGTCACCGGCAGGCTGTAGGTGATCCCGTAAGCCCGGACGAGGTGGTCGGAGGCGGCTTTCGAAGCGGCATACGGCGAGCGCGGGGCGTAGGGCGTGTTCTCGTCGAAGGCCGGTTCGCCGGGCGCAAGTGTGCCGAATACCTCGTCGGTCGAGATGTGATGGAAGCGCACCGGGCCGTCCACCCGTTTCTCCGTCAGCCAGGCTTTTCGGGCAGAGTCGAGCAGGGTGAACGTCCCAACCACATTGGTCTGGACAAAAGCCCCGGGTCCCAGGATGGATCGGTCAACGTGAGTCTCAGCCGCGAAGTGAACGATCGTGTCCACCCCATAATCGGCCAGCAGCCGGTCCACCAGTCCCGCATCGCAAATATCGCCCTGTACAAACACATGCCGGTCGGGGTCGGGCAGATCTTTCAGGTTTTCGGGGCTGCCGGCATAGGTCAACAAATCCAGGTTGACTATCCGCATATCGGGATCAGTTTTCAAGAGATAGCGGACGAAATTCGCGCCGATGAACCCGGCGCCGCCCGTCACCAAAACGTTCTTCATGCAATCTCCTCGTAAGTTTCGGCCTGGCTCAGGGGCAGGCCAATCTGGTCTTTTTGGGAAAGGATCGGGGACCGGCCCGCGGCGAGGGGCCAGGCGATGGCGATTTGCGGGTCGTTCCAGAGCAGGGTGCGCTCCCATTCGGGGGTGTAGAAATCGGTGGTTTTATAGAGGACCTCGGCCCACTCGCTGAGGACGTAAAACCCGTGGGCGAAACCGGGCGGGACCCAGAGCTGCTTCCGATTGTCAGCCGAGAGCACCTCCCCGGCCCATTGCCCAAAGGTCGGCGAGCCGCGGCGCAGGTCCACCGCCACGTCGAAAATCTCGCCCGCTCCCACCCGGACGAGTTTGCCCTGGGCCTGGCGGATCTGGTAATGCAGGCCGCGCAGCGTGCCCCGTACCGAGCCGGAATGGTTGTCCTGGACGAAATCGGTCGGCAGCCCGGCCTCGGCGAAGCGCTTGGCGTGGAAGGTTTCCATAAAAAAGCCGCGCGCGTCCCCAAAGAGGCGCGGGGTGACGAGGATGACAGCAGGGATTTTGGTGGGTGTGAATTCCAAGGGGATTCCTAAAGGATGGGATAGAACGATTTTATCGTATTTTCTGCGGCTATTTCGAATGAGCATCCAGCCAGGCCTGTGCCTGGAGGGCCAGGTCTGTGCCGGGAGCGAGGGCGATCACCTGCTGGTAGGCGCTTGCAGACTGTCCGGGCTTTTTCAGGTCTGCATAGACTCCGGCCAATCCAAAATACAGGCTGGCGTCGTCCGGCTCATATTCGAGGGCTTTTTGGTAGGCTTCCAGGGCTTCGTTCAGGTTATTAACCAGGAAATATAGTGGAGCCAATGCCCGGTATTGGCCGAATTTGTATTTTTCATCCAGTTCTATGGCTTGAATGACATCTTGCGCTTCGGCCAAGGTTAGAGGCGCTATCCGTTTGAGCAGGCGGGCTTTCCGCCCGTCGGGGAGGTTGTAGGCCGCCACTTCCATGTGTGTCGAGGCAAAGGATTCGGGCGGGTTTTTGACAGTTTTTATCGCCGCGCCGTAATAAGATTGGCCGGGATTCTTGGCATCCATATAGATGATAAATCCGCTATTCAAGAAGGCGTCGAAATTGAAGGGGGAAATACTAAATGCAACGCCGCCAATGGATGCCATTTCCAACGGAGATTGCGAATATTCCACTGATTTGTAATAGCTGAAAGAAGACACCGAAAAGTCAAAGCCGGATGATTTTAGCACCAGCAAAGTACAATGATCCGGCTGGCAGTCAGCGTCATCCACAATGGTTTCGATGATTTCGGGAATTTTCCAGTCTTCCCGGCTGGGCGGGTATGGGCAGAAAACCTGGTCGTTGGACTGGCAAGCCCCTTTTGGGTTGAGAGGCGCGCCCAAAGCAACAGCGACCGGGTTCAAGCCGGGCAAATCCCAATTTACGAAAGCATAAACGAAGGCACTTGCGGCAATCAGAAATACCGTCAGCCCGGACCGTAGCCATTTCACTTTTATGTCTTCCATCCAGGCAACCGAAACCAGGGCAGCCACCGGCAAGACCTGGGCAAAGTGCAGCCAAGTCATGGTAGTGAGGTTGGCAAATGCGAGATAGGCTCCCAGATATGTGGCGACCAGCAACAGGATTGCCGGTTTTCGCACCCAGACTGCATACCCAAGCCCAATTCCAAAGAAACCAGTAAATATCCATGAAATTGCCTTGGGCATGGTCGCCGCATACCACCAGAAGTATGAGACACCGTCCAGGCGCAGGCCCTTGGTAAAAACTTCATACCCTCTGAAATCCCCTAAATCTTCCGATGAGATGGTTTCAAGGGCATTGAGCAGCGCCGTCCCGGATGAAAGGTACCACCCGCCAACCAGGGCAGCCGCCAGCAGGAAAGCGGGCAAATACCCCCGCAAAAAAACCGGGTCAGACAATTTGGTCTTTATCCAGGCAATCGTATTCCCGCCGCCTTTCGGCCAGCGCGGCGCGACCTGAAAGAACACACCATAGACCAATCCCGCAAGGGCCGGCAGCCAGAGCGAAAACGCAACCGTCGGGTGGATGAACAGGCCAAACGTCAATGCCAGGGCGAACAGCCGCACATTCTTGACCGAACGGTTCTTGATGAGCGCCAGCAGACTCCAGAGTCCCAGCCCAACGCAAGCCGCCATCGCAAAATGCGGGCGATAGATGCGCGCCAACTGCACCAGCGGCGGATAAACACTGACCAGCAGGGCTGCCAGCAAACCGGTTTTTGCGCTCGAAACAAGTTTCCCAATTTGATAAACAGCAATTACCAACAGCGCCTGGAAGAGCAAATTGACCAGGACAGCTGAATCCATATCAAGACCAAATATAAGGATGAAAGGGACACTCAATAACTGGTAAAGCGGAGGGCGGCCTGAAAGATCCAGGCTTTGTAAAGCTTCACCCAAACTATTCCAGCCCCCTGATGAAAGGGTCGCCAAAAACCCGGCTGTTCTTACAAAATACACTTTTTCATCCACTTCAGGACCAACCAGCGTATCCGCGTTCAACCAGTGGATGTGCAAGGCAGAAAATAGCGCAATCAACAAAACGAGTGAAGCCACGATTGTATATTGCGACAGACGCAGTTTATCGGATAACATGATGCGCAAACTCATGAGCGTTTCGAAATGATAGGCAATAACAGCGGCTACTTTGAGACACGGGCAACCACCAAGCAACTCGCCCCAAGCGGGATGCGAGTCTTTCCGTTGACCGCGGTCTGCTCGCGATTCAGGAACCAATTCAGGACCTTGCCGCCAATTCCAGACGGGTGGACATGCTGACTATGGTAACCGGCAGGATCGATCCTTTCTGACTTCCTTAGCCCCAGGACGCTGGGAATGGTGCGGAACAAGAAAATTGGCAACGGGAGGAAAGCGAACAGATACGTCTGGAATTCCACGCGAAACCCGGCCAGAGTCAACTTGCGTTGAAGCGCGCCCAGGGTATACCGCCGAAAATGCCCGGCAACGACATCATCCTGCGACCAGAGAAATCGAAAGGAAGGGACGGTCAAATATAACCGGCCTCCGGGGATCATGAGGCGGTTCAACAATTCCAGGAAGGCCATATCCCGTTCGATATGTTCGAGCATGTCGAACATCCCTACCGCGGGCAAACTGCTTTCCTTGAAACCCGCTTCCTCGATGGTTGCGCACACCACCGGTGAGACGCCGCGCGCCAGCGCATTGCGAACGCCCTCCATACCTGGCTCGACCAAAACGACCGGATAGCCGGCATCCAGGAGGAATTTGGCCACAAATCCATTGCCGCCGCCTACGTCGAATAATGCGCCAACCGGGGGAAATCGTTCGATCAGTTCCAAAATGCAATTGTTCCTGTGGTCAAACCAAAAGGAATTCTCCTCCAATTGGTAACATATTTCATTTCCCCATTCAGGATAGGAAACCGCGGTCTGGGTATTGGACACCCAATAACCATCCCGCACTTTTCTCAAACCAGAAGAGATTTCTTCGAGATTTATCACGACGGATATCCTGGGGAAAAGACATCAGAATTCAAACGATAAGATGGCTTCGACCACCTGCTCCTGCTCCGATCCGGTCAGGCCATTGTAAAAGGGCAGGCGCACCAACTGGTCGCTGACGCGCTCGGTTACCGGGCAATCCCCCACTTTACCGCCAAATTTTTGTCCCATATCAGAGAGATGCAGCGGCAGATAGTGGAAAACGCTCAAGATACCCTGTTGTCGCAAATGCAGCAAAAATCGCTGACGGGTATCCAGATCGGGCAGGAGCATGTAGTACATGTGATAGGCCTGCTCACAATGTTCCGGCACAAACGGCAGGCGGACTCCATGATTGGCAGCCCAACCGTTCAACCCGGCCTGGTAGGTCTCCCAAACCCCCTGGCGATGGTCCTGGATCTTCTGGCGCTGTTCGAGTTGGGCAAGTAAAAAGGCGGCCAGAATGTCGGACGGCAGGTAGGAGGAGCCGACGTCTACCCAGGTATATTTATCCACCTGGCCGCGAAAGAAGCGGGAACGGTTGGTCCCTTTTTCACGGATGATCTCAGCTCGCTCGATAAAACGGGGGGCATTGATCAGCAGCGCCCCGCCTTCGCCGCTGGTGAAATTCTTGGTCTCGTGGAAACTCTGGGCGGCCATCACGCCAAAAGTACCCAGGAACTTGCCCTTGTATCTCCCAAACAGGCCATGAGCGTTGTCCTCCACCACCAGGATGCCGTGACGGTTGGCAATATCCATGATGGCATCCATCTCGCAGCCGACCCCGGCATAGTGGACCGGGACGATGGCCCGGGTGCGAGGTGTGATGGCCGCCTCCAGTTTGGATTCGTCCAAATTAAGGGTATCAGGCCGAACGTCCAGGAAGACCGGGTGGGCGCCGCACAGGACGAAGGCATTGACCGTCGAAACAAAAGTGAAATCCGGGATGATGACTTCATCGCCAGGCTGGATATCCAAAAGGATAGCCGCCATCTCCAGGGCGTGGGTACAGGAAGTGGTCAGGAGAGCCTTCGGGACCCCGAGGCCGGATTCCAGCAAAGCATGGATTTTCTTGGTGAACGGCCCATCACCGGAAATATGCCCATTGGCAACGGCTTGGGCGATGTAGTCCATTTCAGTACCAACGATAACGGCGCGATTGAAGGGGATTTTGTACAAATCGGTCACTTTGACAGACCCGCAGCCATTTTTCCACACCCAATAATCTTAAAAATAATCCCTGGTTGGCTGTGCAACCAATATGCTGAAAATCTGGTGACGTGTGTGGAACCAAAGATGCGCATTGTCAATACTGAAAGGCAATTCATCCAACCTGATCTCCTGGTCTGTTTGTCCACCTATGATACCAGAGTTGCAGTGAGTGAATTGTAAAACCGCATTTTTGGTAGAGACGCTGGGCAGAAATGTTGCGCCCCTGGGTGACGACTTGAGCAGAATGGATATTATGGATCGAAAACCAATCCAACGCGGCAAGAATCAGGGATTTCCCGATCCCTTGGCCTCGGGCTTGCTCATCAACGCCGACCAGGCCAATTTGTCCAACGGATTCATCCAGCGCCTTGCAGGTGATATAACCTACGGCGCGACCATTCATCTCAGCCACAAGGACCTGATCGGCCCAACCTTCACAACTGCGGCGAATCCAGGTGGCGTAGAGAGAATCGCATTTCTCCTTGGAAAAGTTCCGGTCAAAATAAAAGCGTGTGTCCTTATGGCTCTTTCGAGCAATGTCCTCCAAGGTCGAAATGTCGGCAGGCTGAACAGTGCGAGTGATAATGTTGCCAACTACTCGATAAATATTCTTTTCGTTCCTGCTGCGATTTGACTCCAGCGTAATCCGGATATCCTCCAGTTGGAAATGATTAGCTTCAGCCAATCTTATAGTCTCGGGATCATCGAATTCGGCTAGAAAATAGAGGCAATCTATTGAGTTGCTTTTCTCCCATTTCAAAATATCCCTCATGGAAGTTTTTGTCAGGTAGTGCGGATTTACCCGACCAATCCGCACGCCAAAGAAATGCGTATCCCACGGAAGGAATATACAAAGGGTAGATGTGGTCATTTGCAGGTCAGGGCTAACCCTTACAAATTTTTTCTACAATGTAGATAGGACGGCCCATGGTGCGAAGATACAATCGCGCCAGGTATTCGCCTATGATACCAAGAGTCAGCAATTGAACTCCAGAAAAAATAGCAATCACTGATGCCAGGAAAGGAAAACCAGGGACGCTCCCCCCCTCTGCAAAATATCGGCCCAACACATAAACCAGAACCCCCACCCCAAACAGTGTAAAGACGAAACCGAGCATACTGGCAATTTGCAGGGGAAGTGTGCTAAACCCGGTCACCATATTAAGGGTATGGGCTACCAGTTTACGAAAGGTATAGTTCGAAGCGCCCTGGCCTCGCTGCTCATGTTTGACTTTTACCGAAGAAAATCGAGCCGCGCCCCAGGTTAACAAAACGTCTATGGATACCAATGGGCTGGAATAATGCTCAAACCCTTTGCGGATGTCAGTGCGAAAAGCGCGAAACGCACTGACATTGCGCGCCATGCTGACATTCATTGCGCTTTGCAAGACAAGTTTGGTCGCCTGCGAAGCAAGGTCGCGCCAAAGGCCGTGTTGTTCTTTCTGCGGCACCCCATAAACCACGTCGAATCCTTTGTCGAGTTCGGCTAACAGGAGAGGAATCTCTTCGGGAGGATTCTGCAGGTCATCGTCCATTGTCACGATGACGTCATAACGAGCCTGCCGAATCCCGCATAATAAAGCATTGTGCTGTCCATAATTCCGCATCAGGCAAATGCCAACCAGCCAGGGCGTTTGCTCCGTCAACTGCTCGATGACTGCCCACGAATTATCCGGGCTGCCGTCATTGACCAGGATTACCTCAAATTGGGAAGCCGCTTCCGGCAAGACCTTGCCCAGGCGGTCCACCAGCAGACCCAGGGTTTCGGCGCTTCTATAAACGGGGATCACGATAGAACAGGTCCTTCTCTCCATTTTATTCGCCTCATCAGTATCTATTGCGGTTCGCCTATCCCGCATAGTTTGGCGTCCTTCTTTCCACAATATCCACGTACGCCTGGGCCACAGCCTCCCAGTTGTACCAGGCGGCGCGTTTCTGGAAGGTTTCACACTGTGAGGGTTGTTCGATGGATTGCCTGAAAACCGCCGCGATATTATCCGGGCGGAAGTAGAGGCCGGAGCCGGCCATCACTTCCCGGCTGAAGGGGACGTCTATCGCCAGGATGCGCGGGCAGGTGGACATGGCCTCCAGCAGGGCGGGGTTGGTCCCGCCGACTGAGTTGCCGTGGGTGTAGGCAAAACAATGGGTCCGCAGGGTGAACAAAACTTTCGGGTCGTAAACGGCCGGCAGCACCCGCACCCCGCCCCCCCGTCCAGAAAGATCGTGGAGGGCCAGCGCGTAGGGGCTGTCGCCGCGGTAGCCCACGGCAACGTACTGGTAGCCGCGTTCTCCCAATCCGCTCTCCAAAAAGCCCCGGGCGATCTCCAGCGGCAGGTTATCCGGTTCGAAACGGGTGATTTGCAAAAAGTATTTACCCGATTGCAAACCGTAATTTTGCAGGATCCCGGCCTGCTCTTCGGGGCCGACCTCGACCCGGCGCGGGATGCCGTAGGGGATCATCATCGTTTTGCGCCAGAAGACTTTGCGGTAAAAATCCTGGATGCCGAAGGAATCGGAAACCAGGCGCGGGACGATCCGGCTGATGAACCAGGAGGTCGCCATGTAGTAGGCCTTGAACGGCCAGGACCATTTTTTGCGCCGCCATTCCAACCCGTCGGTGTTGACCGTGAGCGGGATTCCCGCCAGCAGGGTCAGCATGATGCCGGGGAAGTTGGCGTTGTTGAACCAGAAAACGTGGCCGTACTCGCGGCGGTGGCGCAGCAGGTACCAGCCGGTCTGGAAGGCTGAGGCGAAAGTCTCCAGCCAGGTCTGGGAGGCGCCCTTGACATAGATCAGACGGCGGCCTTCGTGTGTGTCGAGTTGCCCGCCCGAATGCGACAGGCGGCAGAACACGTCGCAATCGTACCCGGCGGCCACGAAGCGGCGGGTGATCTCGTCCACAGCAGTCTCAAAGCCGCCGTAATTGGCGGGCACGCCGCGCGTCCCGGCGAAGGCAATGCGTTTGAGGGATCGGGACATCATCTACTCTGTGGGATAGCCCATGGCCGACATGGTTTCATCGAAAGCTGACAGGATGGCCGGGTGAAGCGTTACCGGACGTTTGGGAGGGGGCGGCGACAGGACCTTGCGCGCGTACCCAAGCATGACCTCGTCACGCGGCAATTCGCAGAAATCGAGCAATCGAGACAGTGAGCCATCGGGATCGCGTACCAGTTCCTCGTAGCGGACGAGGTGGACCGCGCCGGACAGGCTTTCCATCCAGCGTAATCCCTCGCGCATGGTCAGGATCCATTCGACGGCGGCCATATCTTCATGGCGGGTGAAGGTCGAGATTACTTCGATGTGAGGCGAAAGGAGTTTGTCTTGAGCAGCGACTTGCTCCACCATCAGCTTCCACTTGCGATTGTCCACGCCCCACCAATCGTGGGTTTCGGTTTCGACCTGACTGGTGTGCGTTCCAGACCACGAGGCGATCGAGCGCAAAGTATCCAGCCCGTTGCGGGCCAGGAAGACCAGCCGGGCATCCGGGAAGATGGCGCGCAGGAAAGGGATGCGGAAGATCATCTCTGGGTATTTGTCCACCACGCGGCGCGCCCCGGTTTGGAACAGGTAAAACCCGAACAGGCGGCGGGCGGTTTCCATCACTTCAGGAGTGGCGTCGGCTTCCTCCAGCCGGTAACGGACCTCGCCGCGTGAATAGCTCCCAACCAAATCCTCGTGCGGGTAAATGGCATGCCACATGGCTTTGGGTTCGTTCAAGAACCCGCACTGCCGGTGCATGTGGAACAGCACCCCCAGGATGGTCGTGCCGCTGCGCCCGGTGCCGAGGATATAAACCGGCTTTTGCACGCGCTTGAGCGGCGGGAAGCGCTTCACCAGCCGGAACAAGGCGAATAGGAGCGGGTTGATCCATTGCCCGCGAGTGGTCAGCGGACGGCCTTCGAAAAGGGCGTAACTGACCAGCCGACGCGGCACCAGGAATGGGCGCATTTTGATGATGTCTTTGTCGAGTTGGGCGATCATGGTTATGAAAGTTTCAGCCTTCGGGCAATTGAGGCGAAGATATTCCGGGAACGCCCCAGATTGAACAACAGGGCCAAACCGGTCTTGACCGGCCAGGTCAGCCAGAGCCAGAGCACTGTCAATGGGAATGCATGCACTGGCCCAACAGAATATCCCCGCAATTCCATGTTCTGGCGGCAAAGTTTCTCGCTAATGACGAGGTCGGCTCGATCACGCGGTTGAGCCGACTGCCAGCGGCCGGCCATCTCACTTTTGATCCCGCGGGCATGCGGGTTATCCTTTCCATGTGATGAACCAACCTGCGGAACGAGCAGATAATCGGACGAATAATCCAGACCCAGCCAGGAGCAAATCCTTTGCATCCAGGCATCCGGCTCTCGCATAAACGATTCAAATTGCATCTGAAAGAGACGCGGGTGACCTTTGAACTTTTCTGCGGCCTGCACATTCGTATTCCATAGCAGGCTGATCGTTACCGGGTGGTAATTGGTCCATGAGCGGACAGATTCAAAGAACGGGATGTTGCGGTTCTGCGCCAGAGAACGGCGCTTCCATTTGTTTTTTTGAGAGAGCAGTACATCACGCGGATCGCGCAGCATATTGATGACATACGCGTTAGGGTAAAGGGAAAAAATCTGCTCCAGGAACAGCACGTTGCGCGGGGTCTGGTCGCAGGGGATGGCGCGATTATGTAAACCGGCTTCATATTTCATGAAAGCCGCAAACACACCTGGCGGCAAAACTGAGTCTGGCAAGCCATCCACCTGATGGGCAGCTTCGTCCAGGTATGGTGTAATATCTCCCTGCTGTAAATAACCATCCCGTTGGATCGAAATCAACCGCGCGGCCAAATGAAGTTGCTCTTCGCGGGAAAGCAATCTTTTTGATCCCGGGTCCCAGAGATATTCGAAAAAATGCAGTTCGTGGAAGGTAAAGACAGCCGGAATATTCCCCAGCACCCGCCCCATCATAGTGGTTCCGCTGCGGCTGTTGCCAACCACGAAGATCATTTTTTGTTCCAGAGGCGATGCGCACATTCGTACCTTGACTCGAAATAGGATAAGCGTCTCACCACCAAGTCACGAAGATCACAAAGATACTCTTTGTGGTCACGAGGTAAGACTTTGTAATATTTGTGACCCTATGGTGAAACCTTACGGGACGCCTGTAAAATGCTGATAGACCGCCATCAACTCACGGTAATACCGTTCAGCGGTAAACAGGTTTTCCACTTTCTTACGACCGGATTGGCCCATCTGGACAACCCTTTGGGGATTTTCGGCCATCCAGAGCAATTTCTCCCGAATGGCAGGTACATCACCGGGCGGGACCAGGAACCCGTCCTGCCCGTCTTCGATCAATTCCGGGATGGCCCCGATGCGAGTCCCGATGACCGGGCGGGCGTGGGCGAAACCTTCGACGATGGTCAGGCCGAAGGTCTCGTACCATTCCGAGGGGACGACCACCGCCAGACTGTTGTGGACCAGGTCGTACAGTTCCGCGCCGGATTTGAAGCCGAGATACTCGACGTGAGTCAGGTTCTTTTCCCGGATGAGAACCTGCACCTCGTCCCGGGCGTTACCGTCTCCGGCGATCTTTAGCGGGACGTGCGTCAGCGGGGCAACCGCTTCGAGCAGCGTGAGCAGGCCTTTGATCCGCTCGATGCGCCCGAAGTAGAGCAGGTAACGGCCTGGATCCGGGTTCGGCGCCACGGTCGAAATATCCACGAAATTATACACGGTTGTGATTTTTTCGGCGGGCACGCCCAGTTCGATCATTTTGTCCCGCATGAAACGGCTGACGGCGATGAAATGGTCAATTTTGGCGAGCGAACCGGTCCAGCGCGAGACGTAACTTTCGGCCACACTCAGGGCGGTGCGGGCCAGCGAGCCGCGGTTACAGCGGCGCGGCAGGGCCTGGTAGAAATGTTTGCCCTGGCAGGCTTCGCAAATCTCGCCGTTGGAGACGAGGGTGTAGACCGGACAGACGAGCTTGTACTCGTGCAGGGTCTGGACGACCGGGATGCCCGCCCGTTTGAGCGGGGCGAGGATGGAGGCGGTCAGTTTGCCGTAGTAAATGTGCAGGTGGGCGATATCCGGGCGGTGTTCGGCGAGCAGGCGCTGGATGGCGCGGGCCGCCGGAACCGAGTAGATGTACGTCCCCAGGTCTTTGAGGCCGGGATGCTCGAAATCGGCGGCGGGGGGAAAGTAGCCGCTCCATTCTGACGGCTGGTTCTTTTCACTCGCCGCCGCAAACGGGATGACGGTGTGACCGCGTTCGCCCAAGATGGCGTTGGTGCGGAAGAAAACCTGGTCGGAGCCTCCGGTGAGGTGGTAGTTTTGGGAGACGGACAGGATCGTCAGCATGGATCAGGAATTCCAAAAATCCAGGTTGCGGCCCAGCAGTTCTTCCAAAATCCGGTTGCCGGGTTCGAAGTAAGCCACCAGCTGTTCCCGTGTTTGTGGGTTCATGGCAGGCGGCTCGAAAGGCTCCCGGTTCCAATCCACATAAGATTTCTTGAGGCGGTCCACCAGCCTTTTTGGGGCTAAAGAGCGCAGCGATCTTTTGAGGAGGCTGTCGGGGGCATAGACCACCCTGGCATAAAGCCGCGCCAGTTTTGGATACCGCGGCCTGGCAGCTTCGTTATGGCGGCGGCCGATTTCGACAGAAGGGTCAGGCTGTAAATTCACCAGATCGAGCAGGGCCATGTAGACGGCCTGGGCATCTTTTTTCAAATCTTCGGTGAGAAAAATATTCACCTGGTCACGGTCGAAAACCCTGAACAGCCTGGTTATGTGCGGGTGATAGACCGAATTGAACAGATAAGCGCGCGGCAACGAGCCGTTCCAGCCTTTGGGGTCGTTGTGCTGTTCCAGTTGAATGGCTTCTTCAAAGGTTTCGACCTCTTCCCAACCCTGTTTGCAGGAATACCAGTATTCGGAGTAGGCCCTGTTAATGGGATTCCTCAACAACGCCGCCACCTGCACCGAGGGGTTATGTTCGTAAAGCCGGTTGACGGATTTATCATAGTACATCAGCGCGACATGTTTTGCCAGCAAGACCTTACGAAGTTCCCTGCCGAAAAAGCGACGCATCGCTTCTTCCATGCCGTCCGCATAGGTTTTGTCGTTCAAGAAATAGCCAAACTCGGCCTGGGGATGAGTCTTAATATCGGGGTGAGCGGCCAGGTAACGCAGCAATGAAGTCGTCCCGGATTTGGGAGCGCCAACGATCATCAGGTCAATTTTTGGGGTCATCTGAGAAAATCCTGCGGTTGGGAGTTTATGAAAACACGGTCGTGTTGATCCCGGTCTTCTTATATGCAACAGCGACCAGGTACAAGTTCCTGAAAATCATAGAAACCGCTTCAGCCATAGCGGCGCCCAAGACACCATAGCGCGGTACCGTGAATATCCCAATTGCAAAATTGAGGACCAATGATACGATAATCACATTGCTGACAATTTTTTCGTACTTCAACTGGTAAAGGAAAACACCCACAATGCCGGAGGCCACATTCACCAATTCGCCGACCACAATGATGAGCAGGGGAATATACCCTCCTTCATATCCTTCCCCGAAAAGGTTCAAATACCAGGCCCCGAAGATGAAGAAGAAAATAGCCAACGGGAGGGCCAAAGCCATCAGGAATTTTGTGCTCCTGGAAATTACTCGCTGAACACCCTTTGAATCGCCCACAAGATGCCTTTGCAGGATAACCCTGGCGATGGGCGCGCTCAAGGCAAACAGGCCAAAAGATATCAGGTCGGTTCCCCGGGTAATGACATTGTAGACTGCGACTGAACCGGTGTCCGACAGCCAACCCAAAATCAATGTCGAGATTCGAGTATCGAGCACATTGAAAAAGTTCATGACGAGGAACGGGTAGGCCTGGCTCAGTAATTTGGCAGGAAATACCGGCGAAGCCCCGCGAACTTCCTCTGGCATTTTCAAACGGATCAGGATTGCGCCTGTCCCAACCGAAATCACAAGGGTGGTGAGCGCGTACAGTCCAATCGCGTTTGCAGAGGTCAATTGATAAGAGCTATACGACAAAACCAGAACAGACACGATAAATACGAGGGGCTGGATGAAATTATCCGATAGACGGCCCAGGGAAATGTGTTTAATCCCCTCCATGGTTGATTGCATGATGCGGACCAGGCTGAATAAAAAGACCATCGCGATCCCGGCCATGAAAGCCATTTGCAGGGTGGAACCGTCAGGCAGGACGGTTTTTATGATCCCCCACAGGATCACGCTCGCCAGCGCCGAGATAACGCACACGTAGAGAAATGAACTCTGAATAAATCCTCGTAGCCGCTGCCACTCGCTTGAAATATGGAAACGGGCAATTTCCCTGGTCATCAGGCGGGGCAGCCCGACGGTAGCCAGGGCCGAAATAACAGGTACCCAGGACATCACCAGAGCATATTCCCCATAAATATCTTTGGTGAGCAGGCGTGAAAGGATCAACACAATGATGAAGTTTAGGACTTTATAGGATGCTTGAAGGAAAAAAAGTCCACCCGATTCCAAAATGACAAAGCGGCGATCAGACAGTGAAAATCCTAAAAATGATTGCAGTCTTCCAATCAGGGTTCTAAACATAAATCAGCAGGCCTCATTCATAGACTATTTGGAAAATAAAGGAAGCTTTCCTACAGAATTCAATTCGGGTATTGATGTAAAGTAAAAGGCCCGAAATCAGTCTTCATTTTGTTCAAGTTGCTCAATCTTTTTAATGAACTTTGCCGGAACACCCCCTACTACCGTCCTTGAAGGCACATCCTGGGTTACGACAGCCCCTGCAGCCACTACGGCCCCTTCTCCAATCGTGATACCCGGCAAAATAATTGCACCGGCTCCAATCCAGGCCCCGTCAGCGATATGAATGGGTTGAGATTGCGTCCTTCGCTTCATCCCCGGCGTATAAGCTATTTCATGATTAACAGTTTCAAATAATACCCGGGGGCCTATTTGCACATTATCACCAATGATGATTTTTTCGTTTGGACAGCCAAAACTGATCTCGGCATTCAGGAAAGTTTTCCTGCCAATAAGAATATTGCGCGCCCCGCCTGCAGGCCGAACCGTCAAAGGCCCGAATATTGTACATTGGCCTTTAATTTGCATACCTGCCAAACGCAACAAGGCATATCGGGTTACGTTGAAAATCTTGACCCTGGGTAACGCATTCGCCATGGCTAGAAAAACAATTTCAAAAAACGTAAAAAAAACAGATTTAACCAGATTGAGCGCCATAAGATGTCTCGAATTTATCCCGTCAACTTGTCAATCAAGGATTTGAAAT
This sequence comes from Anaerolineales bacterium UBA5796, assembly GCA_002418215.1. Lineage (GTDB taxonomy): Bacteria > Chloroflexota > Anaerolineae > Anaerolineales > Villigracilaceae > UBA5796. The sequence goes on along the minus strand of DIDQ01000051.1, from coordinate 7,678 downwards.
TGCCAGGTGTTCACTGGCAGGCCTGGAGATACGTGTTTTACTAAAATGATTGGCAACCAACAAGCCATAGAATAACCACAGGTAAAATCCGAACACTCTGAACTCCAGGGCGCGATAAAAGAACAGGATGAATACAGCGTTCACGGTCATCAGGAAAGCCATCCTGCCGAGCGCCTGGGACAACGGGCCGTTGGCGCGGTCGAGGTGCTTTTTCCAGGCTGTGACCGCTACCGTTAAAAATATACCGGTGAAAATGAGCAAACCGATCAACCCATAATAAGTCAGGATAGCCACCCAGTAGACATCCTCGAAAATACTCTCTTTCAAGACCCGATACACCGCCGGCAATTCCGTCGCCGACAATTTCTCAAGGGCCAGGGTGGTGTCCGGCCCGTACCCAAAGACGGGTTTTTCCCTGAGCACCACCGGCGGGATAAAAATCACCGCCCCCAGGCGCTGGTTCCTGGCGCGTTCGATGTAACTCTGAGAAAATACAGAAAGCAGGTTTCGGCTTGCGGTCGTTTCGGTCTGCCGAGGGTTGAAATATTGCTCGTTGGCGGCTGTATTCCCAAACAGCACCAGACCGGCCGCGATGACAAACAAAGCCAGCCCCGTACCTGCGATGATCGGGATATAGACCGGCCTGTAAAATACGGCGTACCAGACAATAACAATGATGAGCGCAACGAAAAAGACACCTCTGGCGTAAGACAGGGCAATCCCACCCATCAGCGCAGAAATGACCAGCAGACTCGTCCAGGTCAGATTCTTCAGGCGGCTCAAATAAACGACCAGGACAATCGAGAGAAAAATACCGAAGTGAAGTGTATCTCCCAAAGTGCCGAAAACGCTGCCGATCTCACGCCCTGTTTGCAAAAGTACAAAATTGCGGGATTTCCCCAAGACATCCAATGTGCTGGAACGAGGGATAAACAGTGTCTTTACTGGCGTCCCACCGACACGCTGGACAGCACCCAGGATGATTTGTACAGCGCCGCCTATCAGAATCGCCCACAACAGTTTATTGATCTGGTCGTCCGAAAAATCCAGATTCACAACTGCATAATATAGGGCCACAAAACGCAACAAAGGCCGCAAGTTCAACAGGCTGGCCCAAAGCGACGCCCCATTCAATAAAACCGACAGGAAGGCTCCGATCACAAACAGGACCAGTAAAATATCTATGGGCGTATGGCGGACCGACTTCCCGGCCAATATCCGTTTGATAAGCGCCACTCCGAACAACATATAAACCAGGATCTCGCTACCCAATTGGACGACCAGATAGATTTGTTCCGGTCCAGGCGTGAACTTAACGATGAAACTCTCCAAAGGCATATAAACAACCAGAAACAATACCATTGTCTGTGGATACACCACGATCAGGATACCCCCCAGTATCGCAAGGATCAGGCCGACCAGCGCAACCAGCCCTAAAGGGAAGCCCAGGGAAGAGGAAAGCGCCACCAGCACTGAGCCGACAAGGACCAGCACCAGATAAGGACCGAGGGTTTTGAGAGAGCCTTTTTCTTGATTCAAGAGTGCGCTATCCAAACTGACAACAAGTTGCCCGCCAAAGCGGGATTACCACGGCAAATCTCTGCCCAATAACCGGGCCAGTTCCTCGTTAGCCGGTTTGTAATACGCTTCCAGAGATTTCAGGGTTGAATCAGACATATTCAGGTCGCGAGGTTCTTCGCTTCGGATGGAGTTCATCAGGACCGGTTCGACTTTCCGTTTGATGACTCGCAAAAACTTGCGCAGCGAACCCAGGCGATTGATGCGCTTATTGACATTAAAACGCAATTTACGGATCATGCCATAGACAACGGGATTCTTCAGGTTTTCAGTTTTATTGAAGACTTTGAACTCATACCCATCGTAAAAATGCGAATCAACCCTGGAGAATTCGGAAAGTCTCAGCATGACCAAATGTGGATTTCTTGAAATGTCTTCCAAGAGCGAAACGAAAATGCGTTCGCGACCGAATGTATCAAAATAACGACGCAAATAGTTGATATAACGACCCTGCTCAACAGCGCGGAAATGTTGGGGAACTGATGGAGACAGTTCACCGGGTTGTTCCAGTTGTCGACAAATATAATCATCGAAAGTGACTTCCGGTCCGATCGAATTATTTTGCAGCGCGAACCGGTACCACGAAACAACCCTGGAAATGGGTTCCCGCAACAAAAACACAAGCCGAACATCTTCGAGCGCCGAGCGGATGCGCTCCGCGGTGCCTGGGGAATAGAGATAATCGGGCGTGGCATCCACCCACAATTTGACATCCGTAGACTTCGGGGAGAAAAAGTCGCCGTACTTATCCGGATCCGTCTCGAACCGGTATTTCGATTCCAGGGGATAATCCAGGTCCAGGAAAAAGCGGGTTTCTTTGAGGTTGGATATGCAAACTTCAGGATGATCGCCCAGGTAGGTATATACGGATGTTGTTGCCGCCTTGGTCGTCCCGCCGATAATCAAATACGGGCGGCGCATGACAGCCAAATTTGAAAATTTATTCAAGTCCATGCTTGAGAAAGTTTGCTCACGTATTAAGCTGCGGGTTCAGGTTTCATCGCCATGACAGACCTCCACCAAACCGGCACCACAATCAAGAAAACTCCGAGCAACACGGCAACAAGCATGGTTGCCAGAGCGATGACAAGGTTACTGATATTTTCAGGCCGGGCCGGTGGAATGGCCCGCTCGACAACCTGGACGATATCATCCCCCACACTCGACGCAACCTGGACTTCGCTATACTTGCTGCTCAAGCTGGAATATACGGTGCTCGCCTGGTCGTATGCCTGGGCGAGTTGGTCTTTCTGGATAATCGCCAGTTGGTACTGTTTCTGCAATTCCAAGATTTGAGATTCGAGGGCGACCAGCCGCTCGGAAATCAAGGCAAAACGCTGAGCAATAGTTTGGGAGATCGCATCGAGCATTAGGCGTTGTTCCCCGACGGTTTTACTGGTCGTATCTGGTTGGATATTCAGACTTAGACCATTGCTGGCAATATACCACCGCGAGACAACGGCCTCTGCATTGGCTCCGGCCGATGTAGGCAGGATACCGGCAACCACCATATTTTCATAAGCCTGCAATTGCAGGAAAAGCACCGCGGTATCGCCCGGCGTGAATGATGCTTCTTCAGGTAAATCTCGTAACTGGTCTTGCAATACTGAAACGCTGTTCGCCGTTTCGGATAATACCCGTTGCAACGTCAGCAATTCAGCCTGTTCGTTCAGAAGGCTTTGTAAGCGATTGCTGATGATCCCAGACTGGTCAGCAGCTTTGAATTCCACCAACGCCTGAGAAGCGGAATCCAACACAGACTTGGCAGTATCAAGCTGGGCTTGCCAGACAGTCAGTTGTGCCGGGTCATTGGGATTGTAAAGACGATTGGCTTCTTCGACGACGAATTTTGCCCACAAGTTAGCCAGATCCGCAGCCAGGGCCGGATCTTCCATAGATACCGAAAGCGTGATCCAGCTCTGGTCGCCGCCGGTCTTGGCCGCAGCTTGCTCCTTGAAAGCGGCAAAACTCATCACCCCGCCGGCTGCCAGCCCGGAGGCATCGAACGTCTGGCGCAGGACTTCATTGCTATTGGCGAGGTCAAGGATGGCTTTATTGGGAGGGGTCAGCCGGTTATTCTGAATGCTGTTGTTAAAGCTGATCACAAACTTATTTTGCTGGGTGACAACCACAGCCGTTGCGGTGTACGTTTTGGGGAGTAAAGAGGCAGAAATATAAGCGATGACAGCCGTCAGAACGGCAAAACCAACCAGCCATTTCCACTTTCTAAGTATCGCCAGAATATAGATTCGCAAATCAACTTCGATCATCTTTTTCTCCTGAAGTTCTGCTCAAAAGCGATGGAATTCTCCCACACTAACAAAGGGCTGTCAAGCAAGGCCCTTTTTGACCAAAACAGGCCAGTTCTCGGATAAAATATCCTAAAAAGGAAAGCCGTCTCTGGAGGAGGAGCCTTATGTCGAACTTTTTTGTCTGGGATTACCCCGGCGCGCCGTTCCAGTTTTTCGGCGCGGCCCACCTCATCGCCCTGGGACTGATCGTCCTGCTCAACATCTACCTGTTGCGATTCAAGTCCTTGCCTGAAAGCGCCCGCGCCGGAGTCCGCTGGGGGATGGCAGTCGTCCTGTGGGCCAACGAGATCGGCTGGCACGTCTGGAACGCGTCGGTGGGACAGTGGACCCTCCAGACCATGCTGCCGCTCCACGTGTGCAGCGTGCTCGTCTGGCTGGGTGCGCTGATGCTCGTCACCCGGAGTTACACTATCTATGAATTCTCCTACTTCATGGGCATCGGCGGGGCGCTCCAGGCCCTGCTGACTCCCGACCTGGGCATCTACGGCTTCCCCCATTTCCGTTTCTTCCAGACCTTCATCTCGCACGGGCTGATCGTCACTTCGGCCATCTACATGACGACCGTCGAGGGTTTCCGCCCCACCTGGAAATCCATCGGGCGGGTCTTTGTCGGCATGAACCTCTATCTCGTCGTGGTCTTTTTCATCAACCAGGTCATCGGCAGCAATTACATGTTCGTGGCCCACAAACCCGAAACCGCCAGCCTGCTCGACGCCCTGCCCGCCTGGCCCTGGTACATCCTCTACATGGAAGCCATCGGATTGGTCACTTGCCTGCTGCTCTACCTGCCCTTCATCGTCAAGGATTGGCGCAGGCAGCCCGCCGCGGCCTGAGGAAACGCGTCGAACCGGACCACAGGCCCGAGGTCCCGATTGACCGGTTTCTTCCTCGCTGGAGGAACTCCCATTAACGCCGCGCCCAGGCATCCATCCCATTCAAACTTGACGAGTGCGCCGCTTGGGGTAAAATCATCCTGCGGGGCGATGGCGGAATCGGCAGACGCAACGGACTTAAAATCCGTCGGTGGAGACACCGTGTGGGTTCGACCCCCACTCGCCCTACTTGAACTCCCGATCCCGGCGGGGACTCATCCCAAAGTCCCCGCCCGCCGTCTCAGCAAGAAAGCATCAGCCTACCCTTGCGAAGGTTGCTGAACCTTTACAAGGATGCCTGGAACATCACGGAAGTGATCAACATGCTGTTCGACAGAACAAAACTCGAAGAGATCGAAGACCAGAGCCTGGCCCCTTACGGAATGCGCAGCCGGGACTCCAAAGGCCGCGCCTACCTGGATAACGAGCCTGAATACCGCACCGCCTTCCAGCGCGACCGCGACCGCATCCTGCACACCACCGCCTTCCGCCGCCTCGAATACAAGACCCAGGTCTTCATCAATTACGAAGGCGACTACTTCCGCACCCGCCTGACCCACACTCTCGAAGTGGCCCAGATCGGACGCACCGTCGCCCGCGCCCTGGGCGGCAACGAAGACCTGATCGAGGCCATCTGCCTGGCCCATGACCTCGGCCACTCTCCTTTTGGACACTCCGGCGAGGTGGCCCTCAACCGTTTAATGAAGGATTTCGGCGGCTTCGACCACAACAAACAATCCCTGCGGATCGTGACCGAACTCGAGCAGCGCTACCCCGAATTCCCGGGCCTGAATCTCACCTGGGAGGTGCGCGAGGGCATGGTCAAGCACGAGACGGAATATGATGTCTCGGACGCGAAGGCTTTCAATCCTGAACTGCGCGGCAACCTGGAGACCCAGATTGCCAACATCGCCGACGAGCTGGCCTACACCGCCCACGACCTGGATGACGGCCTGCGTTCCGGGATGATTACGCCGCTCATGCTCTCCGGCATCTCACTGTGGGAGATCCTGGTCGAGACCTTCAACTGGCGCGGCCCTGCGTTGGAGGAGACCGCCCGCCACCGCATCATCCGCCACCTGATCGGCCTGTTGGTCACCGACGTGGTCCACGCCACCGCCGGGCGGATTACCGAGAGCGGGGCCAAATCGCCGCTCGATCTGCAGAAACTCAACCGCAACGTGATCGGCTACAGTGAAGACATGCAGCGCCGCAACCGCGAACTCAAAGATTTCCTTTACGCCCGCCTCTACCGCCACCACCGCGTCGTCCGCATGGCGACCAAGGCTGAACGCATCCTGACCGAGATGTTCCAGGCCTACGTCGAGGAGCCAGCCATCCTGCCGGAACACATGCAAAAATGGATCGAAGTCCGCGGCCTCGAACGCACCGTCTGCGATTACATCGCCGGGATGACCGACCGTTTCGCCATCGAAGAGTACCGCAAACTTTTCGATCCCACTGAAAAGCCCTGAATCCCCCCTTTGCCCGTCAGTGACCGTTGCCTGACCGGCAGCGGTCATTTTGATTACCCTATACCGGAAAAGCCTGAAAAGTTCACCACAAAGACGCCAAGGACACAAAGGTTTTCTTTGCCTGCACTGGACCGCAGGTGCATGGGTGACCACAAGGGAGTTCTTCGCAAACTCCCCTGGCGCTGCCCGCCACGAAGTCCCCGAAGCGAAACGGAGTGGAAGGGCAGGTGTGTGCCTTTGTGGTGAAAGCTCTGCGCAGAACATAAAAAGTTCACCGATGAGATATTATTAAGGAAGGACGCCATGAACGAACCCTCTTACCTGACCCCGCAAGGTCACGCCAAACTGAAAGCTGAGTTGGAAAACCTGAAAGGCCCGCAGCGCGAAGCCATCGCGGCCCGCTTGCGTTCAGCCATCCAGATGGGCGACCTGTCTGAAAACGCGGATTACCACAAAGCTAAAGAGGACCAATCCTTCCTCGAAGGCCGCATCCAGGAGCTGGAATACATCCTGAGCAACGCGGTCATCATCGAAGAGCAGGCTGGTGAGAAGAATACGGTGGCCCTGGGCGTGCGCGTCACCATCCAGGAAGAGGGCTTCCCCGATGAGGAGACCTACCACCTGGTCGGCGCCCAGGAGGCCGACCCGCGCAACGGGAAGATCTCGCACGAATCCCCCATCGGCCGCGCCCTGCTCGACCACCGGGTCGGGGACGTGGTGGAGGCCGATACCCCCGGCGGGACGATCAGGCTCAAGATCGTCAAGATCAAGTGAAACGAAACTTCCGAAGTCAAACAGGCTTCGGAAGTTTTTTTGACTCCTGCGCCATCCCTTCGACCGGGATTCCGTCAAATATCCGCTACCGCCCTGCCGACCGGTCGGTAGGGCGTCTTTAGCCCGTAATTAAGGTCAATGCCCTAGGGCATCTAAGGCCTCGGACTGATTGGTGGGGAATGCCAAAGACTGTACGCTTTAACCAAACCATTTCCCGCGCGGGTGCATCGCACCATGTTGATCAGGATTGGCTCAATCGAAGACTGCACCCGTTCAGTTAGCTCTTTCCCTGCGGGCAGGTGCGATGTACTCCCTCGTTTTCATCCAAAGGAGGCGCTCATGCAATTCTCGAAACTCGGCCGCTGGCTGATCGTTCTGGGACTGGTCGTGGTGCTGACCAGCGCGGCGCTGCTGGCCCACGCCCAGGCCGCCACCGCCGCGGCGTCAACCCTGCCGGCCCAGGCGCTCGCCCCGGCAGCCGCCCTCCCTCCGCCGCAAACGGATACCTGCCTGCATTGCCACATCGCAGGCGAGAACACCAACTTGTGGGCCCCGCTCGCCCGCTGGAGCGTGTTCGGCGTGTTCGGGCTGGCCTTTGCCTTCGGCGTGTACCGCTCCGCCAGCGTCTGGGCCCGGCGCAAGCCGTGGGTCCCGCTCACGGTCCGCG
>DIDQ01000068.1 GCA_002418215.1 Anaerolineales bacterium UBA5796 | reverse complement strand
ATCCTGACCGAGACGCCCCTGCCGCCGCTGGCGCTGCCTTCGCCGCAGCCGGACGCGCCCGAACGCCAGGCCTGGGATGGCCTGCCGACCTACCCGGCCGAATCGCTGCCGGGCCAATACTTCCGCCTGAACTTCGACCCGGCCGTCTGGGCGCTGACGCAGGACCAGTTCGGCCAGGCCGCCCTCGGCCATCGGGATATTCCTTACTGTGTGATCGCGCCCGTCAGCGGACGCGGCCTGCCCCTCGACTGGCGCGTGGACCACGAGATGCGCCAGCTTGGGGCGCTCGTCTTCGACGTTGGGTTGGCCTACGAGAACGACCGGCTGCGTTTTGCCACCTACCTGGGCGGCGACGGGCAGGTCTTCACCGGCTTCGAGGTCCGCTTCGACCAGGATGCCGAAACCTGCCTGGCCGACGCGGATGCCGTGATGGGCACGCTGACCTCCATCCCGGAGGCCGAAGCGACAGTGACGCCGTAAGTTCGTTCAACAGTATCGGGGAGTGTGCTATGCGGTTCGTCAAAGCCAAATTTTTGCTGCCGGCCCTGTTCGTGCTGGGGCTGGCTGTGGGAACCTCCGGTTGGCTGGAGCGGGCCGGGACGGTCTTCGCCCGCGCCCTCGACCGGCCCTATGCGGCGGTCCAGCCCTTCCTTTACCCGCCCTATCCCGGCACGGCTTCGGAAGAATCCCTGTTCGACCACACCTCTCCCTATTACACCGATTCCGACAAGAAGATGGTCGTCTTCACCGGCGATGAGGCGAACAAGAACTGTCCCGTGCCGCGCCCGCCGGGGACTCCGCCGCCGCAGAGGAACGTCTGCGACGCGGGCTGGGGCATCTACTGGTCCTACAGCCTGGGGGACTGGCTGGCCTACAACGGCCACGACGGCGTGGACTACGGCCTCAGCTACCGCCCGCTCTACGCCGCGGCCGACAGCGACAAGGTGGTCTACGCCGGCTGGAACGACCCCCAAAACCATAGCTACGGCCTGGGGCTGTACGTCAAGTTGCAGCACGCCAACGGCTACTACACCACCTACGGGCACATGAGCGCGGTTGCGCTGCAAACCTGCGGGTTTGGCGAATGCCAGAGCGTTGCCCAGGGCGAGATGATCGGCATCAGCGGCAACACCGGCAACTCCACCGGCCCGCACCTGCATTTCAAGGTGTCGGACCCGCTCAACCGCCCGGTGGACCCCTACGGCTGGACCGGCGCTCCCGGCAAAGACCCCCTCCCGCACAACCAGCGCGAGTCGCTGTGGGCGCAGAACCCCAGCGTGGTCGTTTATTCCGGGGAACCGGTGCTGCCCTCCGGCCAGGCGCTGGATTACCCGCCGCCGGTCACGGGCGGGACGATTGTGGACGACACCGACATCCGTTTCGACGAGACGCCCAACGGCTGCTGGACCCGCGTCAACACCGGTGCGGGCCAGGCCCAGAACAATAATCTGCGCTACACCTCGCCGCGCACTTCCGGCGGGGACACCTGTACCGCCCGCTGGGACTTCCCCGGACTCAACCCGGGCCTGTACGCCGTTTACGCGCGCATCCCGGCCGTTTACGCCACCAGCCAGGGCGCGCAGTACAGGGTCATCCATAACGGGCAGACGCACACGGCCGTCGTCAACCAAGCGGTCTTCCCGAACACCTACTACGTCCGGGACGGCTGGGTCTACCTCGGTAAATACGAATTCAGCGCCGGCGGAGGCGAATTCGTCCAGTTGGGCAACCGCACCCTCGACGACTCCTCCAACCTGGTGCTCGGCGCGGACGCGGTGCGCTTCGTCAACCTGGGCCAGGTCCCGCCGACGGTGACGCCTACCGTCACGCGCACCCCCACCCGCACGCCCTCGCCGACGATCACCCGCACGCCGACCGTGACCCGCACCCCGACGAAAACACTCACGCCCACGATCACCCGCACGCCAACCCGCACCCTGTCTCCCACCCCGACCCGCACGCCGACGAAAACCCGAACGCCGACCCTGACCCGCACCCCAACCATTACCCGCACCCCCAGCCGGACGCCGACCGTCCGCCCCACCGACACCCGCTGGCCGACCGCCACGCCGCCTTACACCAGGGTGAATATCTACTTTGCCAACCGTTTCAGGCTGGGCAGTAACACGCCGCCTTACGAAGCGGCCGGATACCGCTATTTCAGTTCCTCGCTCGACCTGCCCGAGGAAGCGCTCAAAGCCTACTTCAAAGGCCCCGGCTACACCGAACTCACCTGGGGGTACGTCACGATCTACGACGGCTTCACCGGCTTCAGCGCGTTGACCGTCCAGGACGGGGTGGCCCGCGTCTACTTGAGCGGGGCCTGCAACCCGGCCCGGACCGATTTCACCATCGCCGATCTGCTCAAAGCCAACCTGAAACAGTTCGACCATATCCAGGTTGTCAAAGTCTACGACCAGGACGGCAACACGCAAGACCCGTCCGGCGCGTCGGACTCGATCCCGGCCTGTTTGACGGGAGCCGGCCCAACCGTCACGCCTGAGCCGGGGACCACGGTCACGCCCACCCCCACGCGTACCTCCACATCCACGCCCACCGCCACCACCGGGCCGACGGCCACCCACACTCGCCGCCCGACCGCCACGCCGCCGTACACCAAGATCAAGGTCTTCTGGGTCAGCACCTACCGCATGACCTACAACATCCTGCCCTTCGAGGTGGCCGGGGAACGCTGGGTCAGCACGTCGGCGGACATCCCGGCCTTCGTGCTCGACACCTATTTCGGCGGCCCCGGCACGACCGAGCGCTACACCTACGGCTGGATCGCCATCTACAGCGGCTTCACCGGGTACAGCAGCCTCGAAATTACGGGCAACGTGGCCCGCGTTTACCTGACCGGGACTTGCGACCCCGGCGCGGGATACACCATCGTTGGGCCGCTGAACGCCAACCTGAAACAGTTCACCGGGATCGAATACGTCAAGATTTACGACGAGAACGGCTCGACCCGGGACCCGTCCGGCGCGGCGGATTCGATCCCCGATTGCCTGGGCAGCCCGTCCACGGTCACGCCCGGACCCGCCACCCATACCCCGACCCCCACGCCGACCGCCACCCGGACGCCCACGCCCACCTCCATCGGCCCGACGCCCGCCTACGTCAAGCAGGATGTTTACTGGGTCAGCACCACCCGCCTGGCTTACGGCTGGGAACCCTACGAAGTGGCCGGGGTGCGCTGGGCCTCGACCGCGGGCAGCCTGCCGGAATTCGTGCTCGACACATACTTTCAGGGGCCGGGGAGCGTCGAGCGCTGGACCTACGGCTGGATCGCCATCTACAGCGGGTTCACCGGCTACCGCGAACTGCGCCTCGAAGACGGCGTGGCCCACCTCTACCTGACCGGGACCTGTGACCCCGGCACGGGCTATACCATCGCCGGGCCGCTGAACGCCAACTTGAAGCAATTCCCCGAAATCCAGTTCGTGAAGATTTACGACGAAAACGGCAGCACCCAGGCCCCGTCCGGGCGGAGTGACTCGATCCCGGCCTGCCTGGGACCCTGAAATTTGGAACCGCTATCCGCTCGAATGGAAAGGTTGCCCATGAACACCCGTAAACCCCAATGGACCGTCGCCGCGCTGCTCCTGGCGGCCCTCGCCTGTTCGGTTTTGACCGGCGGACCGGGCGAAATACCCGACCAGCCCGCCACCCAGGTCCCCGTCTCCTCCCCGCTGCCGGATTCGGCCACCGGCCTGCCTCCCGCCCCGACGGAGATCCCCGCCGCCAGCGGGCTGCAGCCGTCCGGTTTCGCCGTCCAGCTTGCGGACGGGCTGGCTTTCTACGGCCTGGACGGCGTTTTCCAGAAGAGCACGCCTCTCCCGGACGCCGGTTCCATCGCCCAAAACAGCATCGTCATCGTCAGCGGCTATGCGGACGCCGTCCCGCCCATCATTTACTTCTCGTATGAAGGCGGCGGTTCGCTGCTGGTCAAAGCCCCGGCCAGCATCTACCCGCTGGTCAACGTGGACAACGTCAACGGGCTGGTCGGCGCGCCCGGCACGGAACTGTTCGCCTACTCGCACGTGGTCGTCACTTCCGGGGACGAAAACCTGCCCAGCGAGTTGTACGTCGGCTCCCTGGCTGCGCCGCCCTCCGCGCCCGTCACCGTCTTCCACGACTCGGAGCCGTTGCTCCTGAAAGTCCTGGCCCTCGACGTGGAGGGGGATGCGCCGGTCGGCGTGTGGTACACGCTGGAACCCTGGGGCATCGGCGGCGACATCGTCTTCGCGCCCCGGGCCGGCCTGTACTACTTCGACCTGTCCAACGGCGCGACCACCGAATGGCTGGGACGGGAGGCTGCGCCGTCGGCCCTGTCTGCTGACCGGGCCTGGGCGGCGTATACGAAGACCAGCCCGATCAACAGCCCCGACAGCCACATCACCCTCCGCAACCTGCAAAGCGGGCAGACGGTCAGCATCCCGCTGGCCGCGGCGGCCTCCGACCTGCGCGGCGCGGGAGACGCGGTCTTCTCACCGGGCGGCCGCTACGTCGCCTGGCGGGAGGCCAGCGGCTGGCAGTTGGCCGAAGCGCCCGACTTCCATTCCCGCATCCGCGCCGCCGGCCTGGACGGCAGCCTCGTGCTCGACCTCCAGGACTCGGCCTTCAGCGGCCTGCACAGCGAATGGACCAGCGCCCGCCCGGTTGCCTGGCTGGACGAACAGACCCTGCTGGTGCAGCTCGGCTGGGGCGATACGGCCGTCCTGGCCCGGCTCTCGCTGTCCGACCCAACCCCGGCGTTTTTCGCCACCGGAGCGTTCGTCGGGTTCACGTATCCCTGACAGCAAACTTCGGAAGTCCGAAAGACTTCCGAAGTTTATCCGGTCATCGTTTTGGAAACGACGGCGGTGATTTAAAAAACGATGCCCATGATTTTCAGAATGACGGCGGTGATTTTGAAAACGATGCCCATGATTTTCAAAACGACGGCGATGGTTTTCGAAACTCAGAAGTTTTATTTCATGGCCTTCAACTGCGCCTTGAAATTCTCCAGCGCCGTTACGGGCGTGGGGTCAACCCCGTAGGCCAGGGCCAGGTAATAAGCCGTGTAATCGCCGTAATGCAGCGCGGTCCAGATGTGCGCCAGGGGCGAGTCGCCTTTGGCGGTGTAAAAATCCGTGTTCAGGCCCTCCAGCATGTAAGTCTGGCGGGTGGCGTCTGAGCGCAGCAGGTTGCGCGGGTGGTCGGACGGGGAACGCAGGAAAACCGTCATCGTGTTGTTCGTCAGCGTCTCTTCGGGGTTGAGCAGCCCGGCCAGGGTGTTGTGGTCGGCTTCGGGCAGGGACTCGAAGTTGGCCCCCGCCTTGGCGACCTCGTTGACCTGGCCTTTCCAGCGGCGGGCGATCGGGGCCAGCACCCCGGAGGCGATGACCGTGACCCAGCGTCCCATGTATTGACCGGCGGCGCGCTTGGCCGGATTGGTCACGACCGGCACCTCCGGGCGCAGCGCCTCTTGCTGGGACTTCATGCCTGCCACCGCTTCGACGAGTTCCCGCGTCGGGTCGGGGACCAGGCCGAGCCGCGCAAAGAGCGCCAGCAGCAACCCGAACGAGAACCCCACCGCCGCCCGCGGCTGTCCCTCGTGGACGAACTTCCAGACCGGGATTTTGGCCGCCCCGGCTCTTTCGGCCAGTTGCCCGCCGGTGGTGACAGCCAGCACGGTGCAGCCGTTGGCCTGCGCCGCCTCGAACGAACTGAGCGTCTCTTCGGTGTTGCCCGAATGCGACGAGCAGACCACCAGCGTCTCGGGGCCGCGGGCGAAGGCGGGCAGGCCGTAGTCGCGGTGGACAAGCACGGGGACGGGACAGGCCGGGGCCGCGTAAGCCGACAACAGGTCCGCGCCGATGGCCGAGCCGCCCATCCCGGCGATGACCACGGTCGAGAATTTCGATGCAGAAGGCAGGGGCAGCCGTCCGCCCAGTTCCCAGGCAGAATTGAGCTGGTCCGGCAGGCCGTCAATCTCGCCGAGCATGTTTTGGGTGTCCAGTTTCTGGAGGAGGGAGAGATCATCTAGGTTCATGCGGGCAATTATACAGGAGACTTCACTGCAAAAAGGTCAAAACCTTTAACGCTAAGACGCCGAGCCGCAAAGTCGCCAAGTTTTGTAAATTAAATTTGCGCAAATCGCCGTTTACAAGCGAAAAAGTACGTTTTGGGGAACAAAAACAGGTTTTCTTTGCGCCTTTGTAACGTGGCGGCTTTGCGTTAAGGTTTTTGCAGTAGAGTCAGATCGTGTAAGCCGGGAACCGTCCCGAAGGTTTTGTGAGAGACCTTGCCCGTTCTTCGAACCTTCGGGACGGTTGTTTCTGGAAAATCGTGCGCATGATTTTCCGGGCCGTCCGGCAAACCGGAAAGCTCTACCGGTTAACGGCCTCCCAGGTCTGGTAGATCGCCAGGTCCCCTTCCCGCCCGTCCGAGTAAAAAGTGTCGAGGACACGGAAACCGGCGGCCGCGGCCAGTTCACCCAATTCCGCCTCGCTGAAGTGGTGGACGTAGCGCAGGCCGCGCCCGCCGCTGCGCCAGTCGAGCAGGTAGTCGCCGGGGTCAACGTCCGCCGCGCTCAAGCCGATCTCGCTCCAGGGCTGGATGCGCCTCCGCAGGCGGTCGCTGTTGAGGAACTGCCAGTTGGAGTGGACGAAGCGTCCGCCAGGGGCCAGCAACTCGCGGACCGTTTTGAGCAGGGCAAGCCGCAACTCGTTGCCGGGTATGTGGTGCAAAACGGCGAAGGCAGTAATCAGTGACCAGGGGCCAGTGGCTGAAAGCTGACCGCTGATTGTTCCCAACTGTGTCAAATCGGCTTCCAGGAAGCGCGCCGAGAAACCTTCGGGGGTGGACCCGGCCTCCGCAAGCAGGGGCAGGCTGAAGTCCAGGCCGAGATACGGGGCGCGGTGACCGGCCCGGGCCAGCGCCCGCGCCAGTCCGCCGTTGCCGCAGCCCAGGTCGAGGACCGTTTCGTCCCCGTCCAGCGACTCCAGTATCCGCCGCACCCCAGGCTGGATGCGGCCGCGGGTGGCCGAGAATTCGTCCCCGAAGTCGGTGTAGAAGCGGCGGTTGAGGGCGGTCAGCTTTTCGGCAATGTCTGGTTGCATGGGGATATTATAGTGCGCCGTTCCGTTTTCTGTATCGGATTTGCCCCGGCGGGCAGGTGCGGCGCGTGCGTCCAGGCACATCAGTTATAATTTCGCCATTATGGGTTTACCGTTTTTAACGGGAAAACCTTTTGAAACACGAAGGTAACGAAGGAAAAACACGTGCAGCACTGCGCCTTTTCTCCCTTTGAGAGCCTTCGTGCCCTTTGTGGTAAGGCTTTTTCCCGCCCAATACGGGAGAGCCGAGATTATTTTATCGAATGATATAAGGATTGGAAGTGTCTCGTAAACAAACCTGGGAGCAGGACCATACCCTCACCCCCGAAAAATTATCCCTGGCCCGCCATGTGCTGGCCGAAGTGCGGCGCGGCAAGCCGGTGATGGACGCCCTGCGCCGCCATCCCCTGCCGCGCGGCGGCTACCTGGGCAAGTTTGCCCTGGTTGCGGCTTATAACGAAATGGTCGCCAGCGGCGAACTGGGCGAGGATGCCCGCTTGCTGGCCCGCATCCGCATGAAGCCGGTGCGGACGCTCTCCGGCGTGACCACCGTCACGGTGCTGACCAAGCCCTATCCCTGCCCCGGCAAGTGTATCTTCTGCCCCACCGACGTGCGGATGCCCAAATCGTACCTGCCGGACGAACCGGGGGCGATGCGCGGCCTGGAGCATAATTTCGACCCGTACATGCAGGTGCGCTCGCGGATCGAGGCCCTCGAAGCCGTCGGCCACCCCACCGACAAGATCGAGCTGCTCATCCTGGGCGGCACGTGGTCGTCGTACCGGCGGGACTACCAGGAGTGGTTCGTCAAGCGTTGCCTGGATGCCTTGAATGTTCACCAGGCCGGACTCCAAAGTTTCCTGACTTTGGAAAGCCGACGACAGGAGTCGTCGGACTCCGGCGAATTGACCGAAGCGCAGGCGGTCAACGAGACCGCCCCGCACCGGAACGTGGGCCTGGTGATCGAGACCCGTCCCGACGAAATCACCCCGGACGAGTTGGCCTGGCTCCGTTACCTCGGCGTGACCAAGGTCCAGATGGGCGCCCAGAGCCTGGACGACCGCATCCTGGAGATGAACAAGCGCGGCCACGATGTTGCCGCGACCCGTCGCGCCACGGCCCTGCTGCGGGCGGCCGGCTTCAAGATCGTGCTCCACTGGATGCCCAACCTGCACGGCGCGACGCCAGACTCCGACCGGGAAGACTTCGCCCGCCTGTGGGAGGGCTTCTGCCCGGACGAGATCAAGATCTATCCCAACCAATTGCTCGCCAACGCCGAGTTGTACGAATACTGGCAGCGCGGCGAGTTCACGCCTTATACCACTCAGGAACTGATCGAACTGATCGCCGACATCAAACCGGCCATCCCGCGCTATTGCCGGGTCAACCGGGTGATCCGCGATATCCCGTCCACGAACGTGGTGGAGGGCAACCGGCGCACCTCGCTGCGGCAGGACGTCCACGAGGAGTTGCGGCGGCGCGGGACCCGCTGTCAGTGTGTGAGATGCCGGGAGGTGCGCGGCAAGCCGGTCAGTCCCGATACGCTCCGGCTGGACGACCTGACCTACGCTGCGGATTCCGCCGAGGAGCATTTCATCTCCTTCGTCACACCCGATGATAAAATCGCCGGGTTCATCCGCCTCTCGCTCCCCGCAGCGGATTCCCCGCAGACCGGCCTGTCCGACCTGGACGGGGCGGCGCTGATCCGGGAGGTGCATGTCTACGGGCAGTCGCTTTCGGTGGGCGAGGAGAAGGAAGGCGCGGCC
The DNA here is from genome assembly GCA_002418215.1 of Anaerolineales bacterium UBA5796. Lineage (GTDB taxonomy): Bacteria > Chloroflexota > Anaerolineae > Anaerolineales > Villigracilaceae > UBA5796. Next base: position 7,741 of record DIDQ01000068.1, on the reverse strand, counting down.
CAACACAGCGGTCTGGGGACGCGGCTGATCGAAGAAGCCGAAAAGGTGGCGCGGAAGGCCGGGTTCGGGCGGCTGGCGGTCATCTCGGCCATCGGGACGCGGCAATATTACCTCGAACGCGGCTTCGAGCGCGGCGAACGCTATCTTGTCGAACCACTTTAGGGCAGCCTTGAATACATCCTTTCAGCATCGAACATCGAAAACGCCATGACAGCCATCCTCCTGCCAGTTGTGGCCGGCGCCGTCGTCGGGTTTTTGATCGGACTGACCGGCATGGGAGGCGGCGCCTTGATGACGCCTTTCCTGATCCTGGTCATGCGGCTGAACCCGGTGCTGGCCGTGGGCACCGACCTGGTCTTTGCCGCCGTGACGAAGATCATGGGCGGGATCCAGCACCGCCGCGAGAACCACATCTCGCTCCGGCGCGTCCTGTGGATGGCTGCGGGCAGCCTCCCGGCCTCGATCCTGGGGGCGCAGTTCATCCTGCGCCAGGCCGGGAACCGCGCCCTGGTCGAGAAGACGCTCCCCACGATCCTGGGGACTGTGCTCATCGCAGTGAGTTTTATCCTGCTGGCAAGGGCCTTCTGGAGTTCAGGCTCGAAGGGAGAAGCTGCTGAGATCCGCTGGCCGGCTCCCTGGGCGCTGGTCTCGATCGGCGCGGTCGGCGGGGCCTTGGTCGGGATGACCTCCATCGGCGGGGGCACGGTCATCATGGCCTTGCTCCTGGTCTTTTTCTCGATCCCGCTCAATTTCATGGTCGGGCTGGACGTGCTGCACGGGGCCTTGCTGTCCGTCGTGACCTCGTTCAACTATGCCGTCGCGGGGCAAACCGACTGGCTGCTGGTCGGGCTGCTCCTCACCGGTTCGATACCGGGCGCGTGGCTGGGGGCGCGGATCATCAACCGCATTGACTTGCGTCTCGTGCGCGGCATCCTGGCGCTCCTGATCCTGCTTGCAGGGATTGATTTGTTAAAATAATCCATGAATACCCTTCTCAAACTTCTATGGACGTTCGTTAAAATAAACCTGTTGAGCACCTCCGGCCCGGCCTCGGTGGGATTGCTGCACTCCGAGGCGGTCGGTACGATCATGAGCGAAGCGGATTTCGTGCAGGCGGTCGGGCTGTCGTCGGTGCTGCCCGGCTCCGACGCGCTGCAACTGGCGATGTTCGTAGGCTATGCGGCCGCGGGCGTCCCCGGCGCGCTGGTGGCGCTGGTCGGGTCGGTTCTGCCGCCGACTCTGCTGATGTTTGGGGTGGTATTGGTCCTGCACCGCCTGCGCCGGGAGGCCTGGGTCAGCAGTTTCGTGGAAGGATTGACGCCCGCGGTGACCGTGTTGATGGTCTTCGTGGCCTGGAAGGTGCTCATCGGCGGAGCGAACGGGAACCTGGGCTGGCAGGCCGTTTTATTGGCGTTATCCAGCCTGATAGCCCTGCTCCTGAAGGCCCCCGCGCCCCTGGTGCTTTTGGTTGCCGGCCTGCTGGGAGTTTTCATCCTATGATCCGGCGGCCCAAAATTGCGGTGTGGGGCAAGCTCTTCTGGCTGTTCCTGAAGATCAACCTCCTCAGCACCTCAGGTCCGGCTTCCATCGGCTTGCTCTATAAAGAGGCCGTCGGCTCGCTTATGACCGAAGCCGAGTTCATCGAAGCGGTCGGCTTTTCGAACGTGCTGCCGGGGAGCGAGGCGCTCAAACTGGCGATGTTCGTCGGTTTTGCGGCAGGAGGCGTGCCCGGCGTTGTGGCGGCCCTGTTTGGCTCCATCATCCCGCCGACGGTTATCATGCTGGCAGCTGCCGCGCTGCTCCGCCATTTCCAGGGTGAAGCCTGGATGGACAGTTTCGTCAGCGGGCTGGCCCCGGCGGTGGCGATGTTGATGGTGGTCGTCGCCTGGCAGATCTTCCGCAGCGACAAAGGCGCCCCGGTAAAGAAGCGCGCGATCCTGATCGCAGTCTTGAGCGCCATAGCCCTGTTTGCCAATATCCCCTCTCCCATTGTGCTCCTGGGAGCAGGCATTTTAGGAGTATTTCTCTTCCGATGAACACACCCATTTCCCGATTCCTGATGATCACCAACGGCTATGAAGAAAACCGCCCGGCCTTGCAGTATGGAGTCTGGCTGGCCCAGTTGCTCGGCGCCAACGTGGACTTGCTCGGCATTGCAGAAAGCCCCGACCGGCTGGGGATGGTCGAACGCCAGGTGGACGAAACCACTTCCCGCCTGTTGGAAGCCGGCGTGGATTTCACAGCCAGGATCGTCAAAGGGAAAGTGGAGGATGTGCTCCAGGAACCCCTTCAGCGGGAAGAACATGACATGCTCATCCTTGGGCAGTTGGGCCGCCCGCCCCTGCGCCGGCTGGTAACGGGACGATCCTTCCGCCACATCCTGGCCGAGATCAGCCTGCCCATCCTTTATGCCCCGGCCGTCCGCTGGCCGATCCGCCGCGCCCTGGTGTGTATCGGTGGCTTGAGCTACGCCCTGACAGTGGAGAATCACGGCATCATCATCGCCAACGCGGCCAAAGCCGCCCTGACCCTGCTCCACGTCGTCCCTCCGATTGATCTGGATTACCCGATTGCCCGCGAGATCAAGGACAACTGGAATCACCTGGCTGAGACCAATACCCTGCCGGGCAAAACCCTGCGCCAGGCCGTGAGTCTGGCTACCGGCCTGGGCCTGAAAACGGAATTAAAAGTCCTCCACGGGCATATCGTGGAGGAAATTCTCAAAGAGATCAAAAGCCAGGATTACGACCTGGTCTGTTTAGGCTCTCCGTACAGTGCGCACGGGCTACGCTATTTGTACACCCCAAACGTGACCGCCGAAGTAGCCGAGCACGCCCACGTCCCCGTTTTGACGGCGCGCTTTACCGGGCCTACAGACCCGGTGTGAATTTCCGCTCCCATTCAGTGATCGCCTCGCGCAACGCAGCCTTGATCTCGGGGTCTGGCACTTCGTTGACGCCTTCGTAGCGATTGTTACCCACGTTGACCAGCACGCCGCCGCCGGGAGATTTGGTCAGGTAGATCACCCTTTCAGCGAGCGGGGTCCCGGCAATTTTGTCCTGCAAGATCGCATCAATCTGCTCGATCATGCTCATCCCGGCAGGGGCTTCGGGCTTGGCCGCGGGGACGCTGGCAGGCCGGGCAGGAGGAGTAACCGGGGCGGGGGCCGGGGAAACGGGACCAGGCTTCCCTTCCAGCAACGGCCGGATAAGGGTCAGCAGGCCGATCATCCGCTGGCGCTGTTCGGGGGTAATGGTCGAACCGGTCACTTCCACCCCATCCACACGTACCGTCAGTGGCTTGCCCGCCGTATCCAGGGAGATGCTTAGGGCAGAAGGTTCAGGCGCGATCTTTTCGACCACCTGTACTTCGCCGCCCTCGCTTTTGGGAGGGGTCCTGGGCGCCCGCCGGTCGAGCAGGGCGATCAAATACCCGATGATTAAGGCAGCCACTCCAACAAGAATGGGGGTCAAAACGGACCAGTTGATGTTTAAGGTAATCATAGTTCCTCGTTCTGACAAAACGGACAAATATGCGTGCTCCGCTGGCCTACCAGCATCCGTTCGATGGGCGTCCCGCATTCGGGGCATGGCTGGCCGGTGCGCCCGTAAGCCCGGAAATAATTTTGGAAATCGCCGCCGCGGTAGACCCAGTCTATGCTGGCCCCATTGCGGCGGATGCCCTCTTCGAGCACCTGCCGGATGGCCCGCCACAACCGCCCGGCCTGCTCCGGCGTGACTGTATCGGAGGCTGCCAGCGGGTGCAGGCGGGCGAGATGGAGGGCCTCGTCGGTGTAGATGTTGCCCAGCCCGGCGATGAAGGTCTGGTCGAGCAGCAGCGGCTTGAGCCGCCTCTTCCGGGACCGGAGGGCCTGCCCCAGCCATTCGGGCGTGAACGCCTCCGACAGCGGTTCCGGCCCCAACCCGCCGAGGACCGCCTCGGGATCCTTGGTCAACCAGGCGCGCCCGAACTTGCGCGTATCGTTGAACACCATTACTTTATCATTTGAAAGGGACAAAATCAACCGGTCGTGCTTTTCAATTTGGACAGGTTTGTCCTTGATGAAAATGTCCCCGCTCATGCGCAAATGGATCAAAAGGTGTGAAACCGAAAGGCGTAAAACCACGAATTTGCCGCGCCGCGAGACCTCCCTGACCCTTTGCCCGATGATGGTACGGGCAAATTTGTCGCCCTCAGGCGTGACCAGGGTGCGCGGCCACAAAAGTTCCGCGTTCCGAATGGCCTGACCCACGATCTGCGGGCGCAGGCCCCGGACAATGGTTTCGACTTCGGGAAGTTCGGGCATGGGAGCAATCAGCTATCAGAGGTCAGCGATCAGCCGCAGAGCATTTGACTGCTGAAAGCTGACCGCTGAAGGCTCATTCATTGAACATCTCTCCCACCGAGCGGCCCTGGTGCGCCCGCAGGATGACCTCGCCGAGCAGTTGCGCCACCGACAGGATGGTGATCCTGCCCTCGAGGTGGATCATCTTCTCCGGCGGGATGGGAACCGTATCGGTGGTGACGATGTGTTTGATCGGCAGGGAGGCCAGGCGCTGGGCTGCGTTGTGCGACAAAACCGGATGGATGAAGAGCAGGTACACGTCCCGCGCGCCTTTCTCTTTGACCAGGTTGACGGCCTGGGCAATCGAGCCGCCGGTGTCCACCTCGTCGTCCACGATGATCACGTCCCGGCCCTCCACCGCGCCGATCAGGGTCAGGGCTTCGGCTTTGGCGTCGTTGGCAACCCGGCGCTTCTCGATGAAGGCGATCGGAGTATCCAGGTCGGCGGCGTAGTTGCGGCCTTTCTTGGCGTAGCCCAGGTCCACCGCGACCACCACCGGGTCAATGAGCTGGCTGCGCAAATTCTGGTTGACGTAATCCACCAGCAGGTGCGAGGCGGTCAACACGTCGCCGGGGATGGTGAAAAAGCCCTGCACCTGCCCGGCGTGCGGGTCGAGGGTCATGTAACGGTCTGCCCCGGCTACTTCTATCATATCCGCCACCAGGCGGGCAGTGATGGGCACGCGCGGCTGGTCCTTCTTGTCTGAGCGCCCGTAGCACAAGTAAGGCACCACAGCCGTGATGCGCGCCGCCGAATCCAGCCGCAGGGTCTGGATGGTGATGAGCAGTTCCATCAGGTTGCGATGCACCGGCGTGTTGGTGGTCTGGATCACGTACACGTCCTGGCCGCGCACGCTGGTGTGCAATTTGACGAACAGGTTATCGTTGGGGAACTCGACCATGTCCCGCCCGCACAGTTCCACATTAAGATAATTGGCAATCTTCTCAGATAATTCCGGCGAGGCCGTGCCGGCAAACAGTTTGATCCCACCGTAAATTTTCATTTCATGTCGGGAATAGGGAGACATCTACACTCCAAAGGATTATTTTGTTTTTCTCGCGTCCCATTCGGGACGCAGGACACTCATAACCAGCACGTCGTGATATTTGCCATCGGCGTAAAGCGCCTGTCGGAAGCGGCCTTCATGTACGAACCCGGCCTTTTCGTAAGCGCGGATGGCGCGCGGGTTGGTCTCGTAAACCCGCAAATACATGCGGTTGAGATTCAAGGTTTCGAACCCATATTTCAGCAAAAGGGTCATTGCCTCGCTGCCGTAGCCCTGGTTCCAGTAAGCTTTATCGCCGATCACGATCCCCATTTCAGCGGCGCGGTTGGCCGGTTCGATGTGCCCCAGCCCCACGTTGCCGATCATGCACCAACCCTCCTCAGTTTTGACTTCGATGCACAGGGGGCGTTCTTCCGCAGGCCGGTTTGCCAGCCCCTCGAACCAGCTTTTTTCTTCTTCCATAGACATGGGGACGTAGACGAACAACCCTGCGATCACTTCGGGATCATTCAGCCATTCGACAAAAGCGGGCAAATCCTCGCGCTCGATGGCGCGCAGGCGGATGCGTTCGCCGTAGATCATTTGGACCTCCCGTTAAGCAAGGCGGATACCGCCTCCCAGGGCGAGATCTGCCGCTCGATCAACCGGGACAGGGTGGCCTGATACCGTTCATCGGACACCTCCTGGCGAAAGCGGTCCATCAACGTCTCGCGGATGTGGAGTTCCAGTTCCGATTCGATCCGGGCGCGCTCACGCGCCTGCCAGTCGCCGGTGGCGCGCAGGTGGGCCGCGTGGCGGGCAATCGCCTCCACCAGTTCAGGGATGCCCGTGCCTTCGGTCGCCACCGTGCGCTGGATCGGGGCGATCCACAACGGCGCGGGACCAGACGGGCCTGCTGCCGGAACTTCCATCCGTTGCCCGTGGTGCATGAAAACCCGTTTCACCGGATGGGCCAGTTCCAACATGCCGCGCAGGGCGCGTTCGGTATTTTCCACGCCGGGGCGGTCGGCTTTGTTGACCACCAGGATGTCGGCAATTTCGAGTATCCCGGCTTTGATGGCCTGCACGTCATCGCCCAGGCCGGGAGCTTCGACCACCAGGGTGGTATGCGCCAGCCGGGCGATGTCCACTTCGGCCTGCCCCGCGCCGACGGTTTCGATCAGGATGATCTCGAACCCGGCCGCGTCGAAAGCCTGGACAACCGAAGCCGTCGCCTGGGCCAGCCCGCCCAGCGAGCCGCGTGAGGCCATCGAGCGGATGAACACGCCCGGGTCGCCCGAAAGGTCCCTCATCCGCACCCGGTCGCCGAGCACGGCCCCGCCGGTGAACGGGCTGGACGGGTCCACGGCGACGATGGCGACGCGTTGTCCCTGTCTGCGGTATTGCAATGCGATCTGGTTGACCAGCGAGGATTTGCCCGTGCCCGGAGCGCCGGTCACGCCGATCAGGTGGGCCTGCCCGGTGTGAGGGAAGAGTTCGGCCAGCGCGGCCCGGCCTTCGGATGTGTCGTTTTCGACCTGGGTCAGCAGGCGCGAAAGGGCCAGGCGGTTGCCGGAAAGAATGGGGTCGTTAAGAGTCATAATGGTGGGTTCTAAAACGGAACACGCTGCGCAGAACGCTGGTGCGCTGCGTGTTCCGTAAAACCTCGATTAATTCGGGACCGCCGCCAACACATCCCGGACGATGTCGTCGGTGGAAGCGCCGGGGCCGTAGATGCCGCTCACGCCCATTTCCATCAGGCGGGGCAGGTCGTCGTCCGGGACGATGCCGCCCAGGAAGATTTTGACATCCTCCTGCCCGTTGGCTTTGAGCAGTTCGAGCACGCGCGGCACGAGGGCCATGTGCGCCCCCGACAGGATGGACAGGCCGACCACGTCCACATCTTCCTGGAGGGCGGCTTCAGCGATCATTTCCGGCGTCTGGCGCAGGCCGGTGTAGATGACTTCCATGCCGGCATCCCGCAGGGCGCGGGCCACGACTTTTGCGCCGCGGTCGTGCCCGTCCAGGCCGGGCTTGGCTACCAGAACACGGATCTTGCGTTCGGTCATAATGTTCTCCACTTTCGAATGGGTTTTGTCCTCGTGATTATACTATCAGTGCTTCGCGAAAAATTGCAGTGGCATTCGATTTAAAATAAGGCTCTATCCGAAAATTCTTTAACGCAAAGCCACAAAGTCACAAAGACGCAAAGGGATTATTTTTTGGAAGCTTTTTGGCATTTCCACTTCGTCAAAATTGACCTTGAGCCATTTTGGAAGCGAGGCAATTGGTCTTCTATTGCTCACATTTTTCTAAAAGTCTGCATTTTCACCATGAAGACACGAAGTCACAAAGACTCAAAAGGGACAAACTTTGTGACTTCGCGACTTGGTGACCTGGTGGTAAGGTTT
>DIDQ01000162.1 GCA_002418215.1 Anaerolineales bacterium UBA5796 | reverse complement strand
CAGATGTTGGCTGAACTCGAAAGGGGAGACGTTTACATGAACATGGCCTGGAAGCCCAAATAAATCAGGCTCTTCAGGTTTAAGTGGGGTGAAAACCCGTTTCACCACCGAGCACATGGAGAGCACGGAGATTTTAAATGTTTTTCTCTGTGGACTCTGTGATCTCTGTGGTGAAAAAATGGGCAACCCCATAAAATATCAAAGAGCCATAAATCAAAAATCATTCCCGGTTCGAAGCGGGCCGGGAATTTTGGGTTTACAGACTGACCCAGGGGATATTGACGGAACCATGCAACTGGGGCAGGACAGGTTCGAGGGCTAGACCCAGGTTATACGTCATGAACCCGGCCAGGATCGCCGTCAAAATCACCAGAACGATCGTCCGCCAGGCAATATCCCATCCTGCGTCTGCCACAAATCCCCGATAGATGAGATATGCCAGGCAAGACAGGCTTATCGTCTCGAAGATTTTTACGGTCACGTCAATCATCCTGACATCTTCGATCGCGTCGGCAAAAGGAGCAGGGGCGACCCGCGTAATTGCCCAGAGGACGATCAGCCAACCGGCCAGGACCACCCCAATGAAATAAAACCTGACGATGGGCCGCCTCCACATGGCAATAGCCCACCCGATCTGGACGCTGCCAGCGAACAAGAAGAACAGTCCGTGCGCTGGCGCATGCGCCCAGCGTTCGGGGATGACCCACAGGTGGAACAGCCCGGCCAACGCCATGGAGACGGCGCTTCCGGCAATCATAACCTTCCTTCGATCATAAACCTGCAAGAATTTCAGCCTGTGCATGGTTATGCCTTGAATACTCCTGTTTAGTACCGGTACTTCACAAAAGCCGAAAGAACACCCCTGGAATCGAACTGCCACCAGTCAATTTGCAATCCACTCGGTTACTATTCGCTCCCCTCGATTTGGCCGGCCAAGACAGCATCAAGTTTGCTGGCTGATACCGGACCCTTATAGGCTGTTTTTATGAACCGTCCCGAAGGTTTAGGCAGAAGGCAAGCCCGGATTACGGGATTCCTTCGACAGGCTTAGGCCGCGACCTTCGGGACGTTCGGGGTAAGGTGTTTATTTGCTCTTCTTCTTTTCTTCCTTGGCCTTTCGCTTTTCTTTGATCGTCAACTTTGGTTTTTTTCTGTCTTCTTTTTGACCTTTATCTTTACTTCCCTTGTCGCCCATTTCTGTTTCTCCTTCTGTGAAATGATTTGGGTTTCGCAAGATTGTTTTGCACTCTTTCGTCGTCCCATTCGAATTCGGAGTTCTCCATAATGGTTGCCTGTTCGAATTATACCGCGTGGGAAAACCTGTCATGAAGGCAATCTTTGAACAGACCCGCCTGGGAATCCACCCCAAAATTTATGATAAACTTTTCCCCGCCACCCCACTCTCGGAGGAAGAAATGTCCCCACGCTCCACTTATGAAATCAACATTGCCGGGCTGACCCGTCACTTGCGCCTGTTCGAGATCAAGCCCGGACTGAAGATCGCCATCCTGAACATCCTGGGCGATACCGAACTGGTGCAGGCCTGCGCCAGGTCCCTGGCGCAAAAGATGGCCGGCCTCGACTTTGACATCCTGGTCACGGCTGAAGCCAAATCCATCCCGATCGCGTATGCCCTCTCGGTCGAAACGAACAAGCCGTTCGTGGTGCTGCGCAAGACTTACAAACCCTACATGGGCGACGCCCTCAAAGCCGAAACCCTGTCCATTACCACCGGCCAGCCGCAGATCCTGATCCTGGACGAAAAAGACCGCGACCTGCTCAAGGGCAGGAAGGCGGTCATCCTGGATGACGTGATCAGCACCGGTTCCACCCTGCAAGGGATGCGCCTGCTGATGGACAAAGCCGGGGCCTCGGTCGTGGCCGAAGCGGCCATCCTGACCGAGGGCGAGCGCGCCCAGTGGGAACACATCCTCTCGTTGGGACATTTGCCGCTGTTCACGGATTGATTTTGTGGGGGCGGGATGCCATCCCGCCCTACGGTCCGATCAATTTCTTTTTGCGTTCACGGGAGAGGGCTTTAATGGTCATCTCCCGTTTCATTGCGGACGACCTGTCGGGTTGCTCCTCCACATAGACCAGGCGGACGGGCCGCCGGGTCCGGGTGTAGCGGGCGCCGCGCCCGGCATTGTGCTGGCGCTCGCGCCGCTGCGGGTCGGTCGTCCAGCCGGTGTAAAACGTGCCATCGGCGCATTCGAGGATGTAGCAGAAGAAAGGCATGGTTTCCAGTTCCGCAGGACTGTGCGTCGCACCAGGTTTAACGCGGTTGGTCGCAGTCTAGACCTGTGCCGCTTTGCCGGTTTTGTCCTGACTGGCAGGTGCGACGCACCCTCCAGGATTTTCCAAATTATACGACTTTTTATGCTATACTTAGAACACTTTTTCTACTCCTTGTCCCCGCTCTGGCGCTAGAATCTTGAGAGCCGGGGACGCCGACCCCGGCTCTCTTGAAAGGAGGAGAAGAGAAATCACCTTACGCCCCTAATATAGCATGGGCATCCCAAAACAACTTGACGCTAAACCTACGATTACCCTACGGATGTCCGACAATTAACAGAGTTGTAAGTCGAAAATGACCAAAATGGCGCCTTCCATGCTTGTATTTTCGGCCAGCCTGGGTGTGCTGGCTTCGGTCTTGTACCATATCGTCCAGAAGTTGACCCCGCAGGATGTCAACCCGGCGGTGACTCTGCTGACCACTTACGTGACCGCCATCGTCCTGACCCTGGGGTTGCTCTTCTTTTACCCGCTCAAAGAAAGCCTGCCCGCCGCCCTGGGTAAACTGAACTGGGCCAGTTTTGCCCTCGGCCTGGCCATCCTCGGCATTGAGGTCAGTTTCCTGCTGGCGTACCGGGCCGGGTGGCGCATCAGCCTGCTGGCGGTGGTGGTCAACGTGGCCGCCACGCTGGTGCTCATCCCGGTTGGGCTGGCTTTCTTCGGCGAGAAATTGACGCCGGTCAACGTGATCGGCTTGATCCTGTCCCTGGCTGGCCTCGCGCTGGTCAACCTCAAACCTTGATGGAGAAGAATGTCTGAATTAGCAATCCACACTGAAAACCTGGGCCGCATTTACAAGATACGCGGCAACAAGAAAGAGAAGAAAGTCCGCAAGGAGCTGGTCGCGTTGCAGGATGTCAACCTGGACGTCCGGCGCGGCGAACTGTTCGGCCTGCTCGGTCCCAACGGAGCGGGGAAAACCACCCTGATCAAGATCCTGGTCACGCTGCTCGCCCCGACGACGGGCCTGGCGCGCGTCGCCGGGCATGACGTGACCGCCGAGCCGCATCTCGTAAGGCCGTGCATCAACATGGTCTCCGGGGGCGAGTCGTCCGGCTACGGCCTGCTGACGGTGCGCGAAAACCTGTGGATGTTCTCGCAGTTCTACGGCCTGCCTTCGAAGGAAGCCAACCAGCGCATCGAAGCGCTGCTCAAAAAAGTGGGATTGGGCGACCGCATCCACACCAAGTCGTCCGACCTGTCCACCGGCCTGCGGCAGAAGATGAACATCGTGCGCGGCTTTATGACCGACCCGGAGGTGCTCTTCCTCGACGAGCCGACCCTCGGCCTGGACGTGGGCGCCTCGCGGGACGTGCGCGGCTTCATCCGCGAGTGGCTGGACGAGGACAAATCCCGCACGCTGCTGCTGACCACCCACTACATGGTCGAAGCCGAGGAACTGTGCGATCGGGTGGCGATCATCAACCAGGGGAAAGTCCTGGCCTGCGACACGCCCGCCAACCTGAAACACCGCCTGCAGCGGGACGCCCTCTTCGACATCCAGACCAGTCCGCTCAACGGGTTGAAAGCGCCCGAAATCGAGGCCCTGGCCGAGGTCCGCAAAGCAACGGTGGAAGACGTGGAAGGCGGGGCGCGCTTGAAACTGGCATTGGTCGAGGAGGCCGCGCTCGGTCCCGTCATCAATGTGCTGACCCAGAAGAACGTCCGCATCGTCAACCTGACCAAGCGCGAACCGACCCTGGAAGACGTGTTCGTGGACCTGGTGGGCAAGAGCATGGCGGAGGTCGAGAAGAATGAATGAGAGACTTCCCAAAGCGACCGGCTGGCGGTTGTTCGTCAAAACCGTGCTGGCGCGTTCGTACCCGCGCATCATCGGCCAGCAGCGCGAGAAATCCTGGATGTTCTGGGACATCTTCCTGCCCATGCTGGGCGTCTCGTCCTACGTGTTCGTCTACCGGGCCATCGGCGCGCCGGAAGATTACGTCGGGTTCGTGGTGATGGGCGGGGCGATGACCGCCTTCTGGATGAACGTGCTGTGGAGCATGTCGAGCCAGCTTTACTGGGAAAAGGAACAGGGCAACCTGGCCCTGTATATCATGGCCCCCAACCAGATGATGGCCATCCTGCTCGGCATGGCCCTGGGAGGGCTGGTGGCGACCGCCCTGCGAGCGATTGCGATCATCCTGCTCGGCATGTTGCTGTTCAAGGTCAGTTTCGTGGTAGTCAGTTTCCTGCAACTGTTGGCGGTTTTCCTGCTGGCGATGACCGCACTCTACGGGATGGGGATGATGATGGCCTCGCTGTTCCTGCTCCTCAGCCGTGAAGCCTGGCACATCTCCAACCTGGCCCAGGAACCGATCTACCTGGCCTCCGGCTTTTACTTCCCGATCAAATCCTTCCCATTCTGGATCGCCGCCGCGGCTGCGATCATCCCCCTGACCCTCGGCCTGGACGCCATGCGGCAACTGGTCTTCCCGACCGGCGCGACCCTCGGCTTTATATCCGTCAGCGTGGAGATCACCGTATTGTTTGTGTTGTGCGTGGTCTTCCTGCTGGCGGCCAAACTGCTGCTGGGTCACATGGAGAAACTCGCCATCCGCGAGGGGCGGCTGACCGAAAGCCGGAGGTAACTGCGTAAGGCGACATTTATGTCGCCTTACTGTAAGCGTGAAAAGAGAAAATTATGGCTGTTACACAAACTGCAACTGCACCCGCAAATACCCGCTGGACCGAGGGCTGGCGCTCGTTCAGGATGGCTGCCTGGCTGGGCTGGCAGATCGAATCGAACTGGGCCGACCCGTTCCTGTTTTTCATTTACTCGGTGGTCAAGCCTTTGGCTTCCGCGTCCATTCTGGTTGTGATGTACAGCATCATCACCAACGCCAACTTCGAGAACCCGCTCTTCCCTTACATTTACCTGGGCAACGCCTTCTACATCTACGTTGGGGCGGTCATGTCGGGCGTTTCGTGGGCAGTGATTGACGACCGCGAGCATTACAAAACGCTCAAGTATATGTACGTTGCGCCGATCCGCATCCCGGCCTACCTGCTCGGGCGCGGCGTGGCCCGCTTCCTGACCGGCTCGCTGTCGGTCATCATCACCATCACAGCCGGGGTGCTGTTCCTGAAAGTCCCGTTCAACCCGCTGGAGGCGAACTGGCCGTTGTTCTTCCTGGCGCTGTTCATCGGCGTGGTCATGCTGGCCATGATGGGACTACTGCTGGGCAGCATCACCCTGCTGCTGGTGCATCATTCCTGGGGCATCGCCGAGGCGGTGGCCGGAGCGTTGTACCTGTTCAGCGGGGCCATCTTCCCGCTGGAGGTGTTGCCCAACTGGATCCGCCCGGTCGGTTACATCATGCCGATCACCTACTGGCTCGAACTCCTGCGCCGCTCCCTGGTCGGGGACATCGCCCAGGCGTTCCCGACCCTGGCCGGGTTCAGCAACCTGCAACTGCTCGGCATCCTGGTCGGCCTGTCTCTGGCCTTCGGCACCCTGGCGGTCTTCGTCTTCCGCTACTGCGACTACCACGCCCGCGAGCGCGGCACGATTGACATGGTGTCGAATTACTGACTCGCCTTTGCAGGGCAATATGCCAACCTAAAAGCGCCCGGCCATTCTGGCCGGGCGTTTTCGACTCAGATAGTACCAATGTCTGGTTTTTTGACCGCATTTGGCGATATTGTTACTTGACAGCCCTGCACTGATATTTAGAATAGTGCTATCGCAGTATTCTCCTTCCCGTTAAATTGAGGCCCTATGAAAAAGCGCAACTTGTTCGCTGTATTATTCGTTTTGCTGGTCGCTCCCGCCTGCCTGCTGCCGGGGGTTTTCCTCGGTAATAGGGGCGGCATCTCGCCGGAATTCCAGTACATCTTCGACATCCCCGCGGACCCGGTCCGGGTGGCGGCAACGCTTGAGACCGGCAGCCAGGCCGAGGCCCTCGTCCCGCTTTCGGGCGGGACACTCAGCGTCACCGCCGCAGACGGGACCACCTTCCGCCTCGACATCCCCAGCGGCGCGCTCGTCACGGACACTTTCATCCGCATGACGCCCGTCAGCGCCATCGAGGGGATGCCCTTCGGCAGCCAGCCGCACGCTGTCCAGTTCGAGCCGGAGGGACTGCAACTCTACGCCCTCGCTACGCTAACCATCACCCCGGCCCAGGAAATCCCGCTTGACCAGCAGATATTCTTCGGCTACCAGGGTGCGGGCGAGAACCTGACTCTGGCCGCGCCAGTGGCGGATTCGCGGGAGATCAAAATCCTGCTCGACCATTTCAGCGGCTACGGCGTGACCAAGGGTCTGTTGGCCGATATCGAACCCGTCCGCCAGCGGATCGGCGGCGACGCCGAATCTCGCATCCGCAGTGCTTTGGCCGAATTGCTTGGGCAAGAACGCCAGAGACAATTGCTGGGCAATGGCGAGACGAACCCGGAATTCGAAGCTAAATTCCAGGAATTGCTCCGGCAATACGAAGAACAGGTGGTCAAGCCCCGCATCGCTGCTGCGGGTGAAAGTTGCGCCGCCGGGCGGCTGGCGATCCAGACCGTGCTGGGTTACGAGCGCCAGCGGCAATTACTCGGCTTGAGCGAGGACGGGGCCGGCGCATCCCTGACAGACAAAGGCCTGATGGATACCGTCGCCGAAGTCTGCATGAAGGAAGAATACGAAATGTGCCGCGACGACCACATCATCCATCGCATCATCCCGGCTTGGCTGGGGCTGGAAAGGCAATTCCAACTGTTGGGCGTGACGGATGGGACCACCGCCAATGCCACTCTCGAAAAGGCCAAAGACTACGTCCGCAAATGTCTCACCTTCGAACTCCAGTTCCATTCGGAGACCACAGTCGATTCAGGGGAAGGCGGCGGCTACGACTCGACTGTCGAGTCAACGGTCAAATTACAGTTCAACCCCGACGACCTTACCTTCAAAAGCCAGGCCCCGCTGGTCAACACCGCTTTCACCTTCAAAGCCCCCGGTTGCAACGTGACCAGTAACCGGGGCGGCAGCACCTTCGAGGTGCTCAGCCTGGCTTACACCCCCGATACCCACTCGCCCACCGACGCGCTGGGCTACGTGCGCGACCTCAACCTGGTCTACTTCCCCGAAAAGACCGGCGAGAGTTTCACCGTAACCTGTAAGGACAGCCCGCCCTATACCAGTCCGCCTTCGCCCCTGTGGTGGGGCGTGTTCATCGTCACCCACGAGAGCGAACTGGATCCCTCCAGCGGAGGGTTCAGCGCCACCGATTGGGAAATCCTGGGCGGCGAATATTTCGCCAAAAAAGAATGGGACGTGGAAACCCATTACGGCGTATCCGAGATCGAAGTGGGCACCCTCAAACTCTATCACCGCCCCGAATAACTTGCAGCCGTCAGTGCTGTTATGGGAGTGCAAAATCTCCGATTTTGTGCCGAAGTCGGAGACTTCAGACTCCGATACCTGACATATTTTGCATGCACACGCCCGCCAGGATTTGCGTCCCGGCGGGCTGTTTTGTTGTATCATGGGGATGTCGAAAGGAGACGGACATGCCCTCCCCGCTTTACATCGGACAATTGACCGGCACCCCCCTGGGCGACATCTGGCTGGCGGTCTCGGACCTGGGCCTGGTCGCCGTGGAATGGGCCGCTTCCGCGGCTGACTTTTCGTCCTGGCTCGCCCGGCGCTTCAAGCGGACAATCGAACCCGCCCCCGAACGCGTCGCCGACGCCGCCCGCGAACTGGGCGAATATCTCAACGGCGAGCGGCGCGAGTTCAGCATCCCGGTAGATTGGTCGGTTATGCGCCCCTTCCAGCAAAAGGTTTTGCAGCTGACCTTCGCCATCCCCTACGGCGAGACGCGCACCTACCGCGACTTGGCCTTCGAGATCGGCAACCCCCACTCGGCGCGGGCCGTAGGCCGGGCCGAAGCCACCAACCCGATGCCGCTGGTCATCCCCTGCCACCGGGTCATCGGAGCCGACGGCAAACTCCACGGTTACGGCGGCGGGGAGGGATTGCCCACCAAGGAATGGCTGCTGCAAATGGAAGGCGCGGTGCTGGCTTAAAGACAAACTTCCGAAGTCTCCGAGACTTCGGAAGTTTTGCATTCCATGATATTACCGCGCACATTTGCATTAAGCGCGCAAATCTTGTAACGCGACATTTATGTCGCGTTTGGGTTGCGGAATGAATTCCGCGTTACGGTAAAGTTGTTGAAACCGGGCGCACGCAGCGGAAGCCGATGTCCACGCCGTAGCCGGTGGGTTCACCCTGCTCCCGGTTGGACGAGCGCGCAAAGGGGAAGATGTGCAGGAACCCGCCGCCGCGCTTGACGTGGTTGATCCCCGTCAGCGGACCCAGGGGGTTCTCCACAGGCGATTCGCTGTAATACGAGAACGAATACCAGTCCGATGTCCATTCCCAGACGTTACCGGCCATGTTGAAAGCGCCGTAAACGCTCTGCCCGGAGGCGAAAGCCGAAACGGGATACGGCTTGGCCAGCCGCCCGCAGTTCTGGTCGCGATAGTTGGCCAGGTCACATTTGATGCCGTCGCCCCAGGGGTAGATCAGTGAGTTCGGGCCGCGGGCGGCTTTTTCCCACTCGGCTTCGGTCGGCAGGCGTCCCTTGCGCCACTGGGTGCAGAAGGTGTTCGCCATCTCCCAGGTGACGAACGTGACCGGGAAAGCATCGTATTTTGGGTTGCCGTAATAGCGCCCTTCTATGTTGTAGGACAAGAACGAAACCGGCGGCGGGCAGATCCGCCAACTGACGCATTCGGCGTATTGGGCATTGCTGATTTCATATTTGTCCATGTAGTAGGTATCCAGGAAGACCGGGTGGACGGGCCGCTCGTCGTCCGGGCCGCCGCTGCCGTCGTAGCCCATGGCGTATTCGCCTGCCGGGACGAGAACCATTTCGATATTGCGAGAATCTGTAACCCGGTCAGGGAGAGGGGTCGCGCTGGGCGTTGGTGTAACGGCCAGAGTCGGGGTCAGTGTGATCGTGGGCGTTGGGGTGATGGTGGGCGAAGGGGTAACTGTCGGCGTTGGAGGGCGCTGGGTGGCAGATGGGGATGCCGTATTGGAGGCTGTTCCAACCGGGCCAGGAGGCAGGAACGGGTTCCTCCCCGCAGCCCAGACGCCAGTCAAAATGAGCAGGAGCGCTATCGCCAGGCTCAGGAACACCCACCCCCGCGACAGCCCGGATTTCAAGCCGGCCTGCCAGGTTTTCGACTCCCCGGGAGAGTCGGGTTCTGTCGAAGCGGTGGCAGGCCCGGGTCCGGGACGCAGCTCACCGGTTTGTTGCTTGAGGTCGAAGATCATCCCGTCGGGCGCGTTCATGAACAGGACCGGGGTCCCCCATTCCACTTCGTTCCCGTCGGTGAAGATGGCTTTGCGCGCTTCCGAGACGGCCGCATCCACCGGGAAGCCGTCGGCGATGGAGCGGTAGAACTCGTGGGCGAAGGTGATGGCCGATTTTTCCCAGATGGCGAACTGCATGGCGATCACCGCCGGGATGCCCTGCTGGACGAGCACCTGCGCCACGCCCGCGTAGGGATCGTCCCGTGAAGTCCTTGCTCCCTCGCAGGCGTTGAGCACCACCAGGCGCAGGGATTGGTGGTCGTGCAGGAGCACGCCCAGGTATTGCCCGCTGACAGGCCGCCCGCGGCCGTCTTCTTCTTCTTCGAGCAGGATCACCCCGTCCTGTTTGCGGGTGACGAACTTGCCGTGCCCGATAAAGTGGAAGATGTGGAACTCGTTCCGGCGAAGGGCGTGCTGCAATTCGGTCAGGGTGGGCTTTTTGAGCCGTTCGAGGACGACCAGCCTCTGTTTGATGAGCGGTTCGAGGGAGCTTTTGAGTTTATCCCACTCTTCTTCCACGTTGAGCGGCGGGAATCCCTCCGGGCTGGAGATCATCACCAGGATCTTGAGCGGCGGTTTGACCGACAGGGGTAATTCGGGGTAAGGGAGTACCCGGTAGCGCACGACCGGGGTGTCGTTGGAAAGCGAGAGGAACTGTTTGGCGCGGGTGTTGTAAAGGTATTCCCAGGGGTAATCATGGAACTCGGGGACGTTGATCTGCAGGCGGATACGCAACCCCAGCCCCTGCTGGCGGGCATGTTCCCAACTGAGCATGAAGCAGGTGTACACATCGCCTGCAAACACGGCGTCGAAGAGACTCTCCCCGCATTGTTTGACCGTTTGCATTTCCAGGGTATCATACGGCTGCCTGGATCCCTGGCGGGTGACTCCCAGGCGCAGGATGAAATTCTCCAGTTCCAGTTCCGACAACGGCTGTTCGAAGAGGACTGTGGCCGTACCGACCGGGGAATCGATCACCCGCGCCCGGTAAAGCTCACCGGAATCTTCTATCACCAGATCGAAATTGAAATAAGATGTAAACGGCATAATTTCCCCTGGGGGGGATTGTCATGGTTTTGCAATGATACCCTGCTGCTTGTAGTCATGCAAGTGTATTTTTATACAACTAACAATAATGTTAACTGGCGGGGTTATCGTGGTAAACTCGCACCGGAGATAAAAATTGACTGAAACAGACTTCAAATCCGGTTTTGTGGCCGTCATTGGCCGCCCAAACGTGGGGAAATCCACGCTGATCAACGCCCTGCTGGGGCAAAAGATCGCCGCCGTTTCGCCCAAGCCGCAAACCACCCGCCGCCAGCAGCTCGGCATCCTGACCGGCGAGGCGTCGCAGGTCGTTTTTGTGGATACCCCCGGCATCCACCGCCCGCACCACAAGCTGGGACAGGCGCTCAACCTGGCCGCCGAAGAGGCCCTCGAAGGTGTGGACATCATCCTTTGGATCGTGGACCTGACCTCCGAGCCGACCGATGAGGAGCGGGATATTGCCGAACTGCTGGCCCGTCTGCGCTACAAACCGGACCTGGTGCTTGGCCTCAACAAAATGGACCTGGTCCCGGCTGAGGCGTTGGAGGCGCGTCAGGCCGCGTACCAGGCTCTGGTCCCGGACGCTTTCGCCACCGCCTTTTCAGCCGCGACCGGCGCGGGGTTGCTGTCCCTGTTCGAGACGCTGCAGGCGCGGCTGCCTGTCCGCCCGCCCGAATACGACGCCGAAGCTGTCACCGACCTGTACGAGAAGGACCTGGCCGCCGACCTGATCCGGGAGGCCTGCCTGCTGCATTTGTCGCACGAGGTGCCGCACAGCATCGCCATCCGCATTGACGAGTTCACCGAGCGCGGCGAGGAGGGGGCTTACATCGCCGCCACGGTCTTCGTGGAGCGCGACTCGCAGAAGGGCATCGTCATCGGCCAGGGCGGGGGGATGTTGAAAAAGATCGGCTCGGCGGCCCGCACCGAGATCGAAAAGATGAGCGGGCGCAAGGTCTTTTTGCAGTTGCGGGTCAAGGTGCTCAGCGACTGGCGCAACCAGGAGCATTTGCTCAAGCGTTTTGGGTATCATTTGAAGAAATAGGGTTCTCCCTATTTCATGGGAAAACCTTTTTGAAACAGGCTCTTCAGGTTTAAGTGGGGTGAAAACCCGTTTTACCACCGAGCACACGGAGAGCACGGAGATTTTAAATGTTTTTCTCTGTGGACTCTGTGATCTCTGTGGTGAAAAAATGGGCAACCCCATAAAATATCAAAGAGCCTTAAAACACAAAGGAACACGAAGGTAACGAAGGAAAACCACGTGCGGCATTGCGCCTTTTCTCCCTTTGAGAGCCTTTGTGGTGAGGCTTTTCCTGTCCAATGCGGGAGAGCCTGAAGTTCTTGTAAAGGATTCGATGGATTTGGGAGAAGGCATGTCCCCCTGGCTGATTTTGGCGGTCCTGGCCGCGGTTTTGCAGGCCCTGGCGCTTTATACGGGCCGCAAGTCGTGGCAAACCCTCACCAAACCGGCGGTGATGGTCTTCCTGTTCGCCTGGCTCGCCA
The DNA here is from genome assembly GCA_002418215.1 of Anaerolineales bacterium UBA5796. Classification (GTDB taxonomy): domain Bacteria; phylum Chloroflexota; class Anaerolineae; order Anaerolineales; family Villigracilaceae; genus UBA5796. The sequence continues at coordinate 15,317 of DIDQ01000162.1, read as the reverse complement.
TGGCGACCGGACTGGGCGGGGCGGCCTTGTGGTTCGGGGTAGGGATGCTCCTGTGCCTGGCGGGCGACGTCCTGCTGATTTTCGAGGACCGTTTCTTCGTCTTCGGGCTGGCCGTCTTCCTGCTGGGGCACGTGGCGTACATCGTCGGGTTCAATATCCCCCTGCCCGCCTTCGATTTCTTTGGAGTGCTGCTGGCGGTCTTCATCGCCATCCTCGGCGGACAGGTCTTCCGCAAGATCCAGGCCGGGTTGGTCGAGAAGAAATTGCTGCGCCTGCGGAGGCCGGTGATGGCTTATTCGGTCGTGATCTCGATGATGCTGCTCTCGGCCATGCTGACCCTCTTCCGCACCGACTGGCGGCCGGGCGCGGCCCTGCTGGCGGCGACCGGGGCAGGGGCCTTCCTGGTCTCGGACGTAATCCTGGCTTTCAATAAATTCGTTTCACCGATCAAGAACGGGCGGATGTTGAATATTGCAATCTATCACCTGGGACAGATCTTGCTGGCGGCGGGGGTGGTGTTGCAGTTTGGGAGGGGTTGAATCCGATTTCTCAGTGAGGAACGCCTCGAAAGTGGGTTTGGAACCTGCGGGGGAGGATGAGACCAGCCTTGCGAAGGTTTTCTTCGAAACAACCTTCGCAAGGCTTTTGCATTCAAAATGACCAGTGAATTTGTTTCAAATGACCAGTCATTTCGAGTCAAGCCACCAGTCATTTTGACCTGCGAGGTGACTGTCACTCCGGCTCCCTGCTCAAATATGCCTTCACTGCTTCCATAAACTCCCCCGCCCACTGGAAGGATTCACGAGCGTCTTCTTCCGAAATATTTTTGCTTGCGCCATAATGACCTTCTTCGCGGCGCTCTTCGGCTACAATGATGTGACGGTGAAATTTCGGATCGAGCAAACCGGTTTTCGAAAACTCTTTCCCGTACGCGGCTATAACTGCTGAATGACTTGAATACTTCAAGCCTTTCGAAAGCAAGAGAGCTTGAGCCAGGTAGAACATCGTGTAGTACGACTGAGCTGCGGAAAAGCCGATGAACCTGCCCTCAATCAGTGACTTGGAAGCTTCGTGGCTTTCATCGGCATACGCGAGCAGTTCCTGGATTTCCGGTGTGATCATATCGCCATGCCCTCGCTGCGGATATTCAGGAACAAAGGCATCCTGCTTTCTTTGTATTCTTTGTCGGAAGCGAATTTTCGTGTGATGACCACATCGTGTTCCAGGCACAAAGAGGCAACGTACTCAATCGAACGCCTCTGCATCTCCCGGTAATCGAACTCGCCCTTCAGCACGATCATCACGTCAATGTCCGAATCGGGCGGGCGGGCGTCACCGCGGGCGTAGGAGCCGAACAGGATCACCGCGCCCAACTGCTCGCCGTAGATGGCGGTCAACCCGTCTTTCAGTTCGCGCAAGATTTTCCTGATCTTCCTGTCCATAACGTAAGTATAGCACGAAGGATTTGAAAGGCCTCGGAGTTCCTGGAGAACCCCGAGGTCTTTCAGTGAAGTGGGCTTACTGCCATTCGGATAAGTCCCTGCCCAGGAATTCCCCCAACTGTTCGTTCCAGGGCTTGTAAAAAGCGCGCAGGCGTTCACGGATAAGCTCCGGCATGGGCGGGTATTTGAACGGCGATTGTTTGCCCCAGAAGAAGAAACGCCGCAAGCGCATGGGAATATTGCGGCTGTAATGCGGGTTGTTGACGACGAAGTCGTAGAACGGATTCGACCAGGTTGCCGCCAGGTTGTAAGCGCGGGCAAAGTTCCCCTCGCCGAAAGCCGGATCCACGCCCAGGAACTCGAAGATCTGGCGGTAGAACCCGGCCGGGTCATGGACCAGATCCTCGAAGACCAGCGCCAGCAGTTGCTCCGGCTGGAAGAATCCCAGGTATTTGCGGATGTAGCGCATATAGGTCCCGCGGCTGAAATATCCCAACGCGCCGGGGAGATAATAGTCGCTCAAATATAAATCCACGACTTCGGCAAAATGGCGCGGCTCCGAGAGGTGGCGGCGGTTGTCCCAGTATTGCGAATAGGCCCGTTCGATGGGGTTGCGGACCACCAGGATCAGGCGGACTTCAGGCATGATCCCCTCGATCCGCTCGGGGGCGGCAGGATGGCAAATGTAGCCCGGCGAGGCCTCACCCCAGGCTTTTACCGTTTCGGGGACATTCTCGAAATACCCCTGGTAATGTTCCACGCCGCGCTGCCAGACCTCGCTGCGAAAGAAAAAGTTGATCTCCTTCGTCTCGGGCATGTATATCTGTGGGTGCTGGCGCAGCACGTTGTATAGCGAAGTGGTCCCGGCTTTTTGGGAGCCGATGATAAGGAAATTGGGAAGCATGGACGTTATCCGTCTTGCCGCATCCAACGGCGGACGGCTTCGGCGGGGTGCTGGTGGTTATTCATTTTCCCCAGCAAGGTTTCAGGGTCGGTGTCGCAGGCGATGATGCGCCGGTGCTCGGCGAAGACGAAGCCCTCATCTACGGCCAGGTCGAGGGCGGCCAGCAGGCGGTCGTAGTAGTTGCGGACGTTGAGCAGTCCAACGGGCTTATCGTGCTCGCCGATCTGGGCCCAGGTGAGGGTCTCGAAGAGTTCGTCGAAGGTGCCGAAGCCGCCGGGCAGGGCGACGAATCCGTCGGCAAGTGCGTACATGCGGGCCTTGCGCTCGTGGATGCGGGCGGTCACTTCCAGGCGAGTCAGGCCGGGATGGGCCAGGGCGGGGGTGTTCATGCTCTCCACGATCACGCCAATAACCTGTCCGCCCGCCCCCAGCGCGCCGTCGGCGACCGCGCCCATCAGGCCGGTCTTGCCGCCGCCGTAGACCAGGGCCAGGCCGCTCTGGGCCAGGGTCATGCCCATTTGACGCGCCGCAGCCAGATAATCCGGGTGGACGCTGTCGGATGATCCGCAATATACACATATTGTCTTCATCGAATTTTCACCAATCTTCGGTAGAATGGCGCAAGTATACCCCAGAGCCGCAAGTTAGAGTTGCATTAGACCACTCCCCTGGCGCTTGACGCCCAACTCCCGGCGGGCATAGAATTATATAATAGACATCATCGGTAATAACTTGCGAGCACCGTCCCGAAGGTTTTCTTCGAGCGGCTTGAAGTGCTGGCAGCAACCCTTCGGCAAGCTCAGGGCAGGCTCCTTCAGCAAGCTCAGGGCAGGCTCCTTCGGGACGCTTTTTGCAAAAAAGCGCAATTTTCAACCGACCTGGGTATAACGACCCCGCGCAAGCGCGTCCCTCCTCTTGGCAGGCATGAAATATATTTGACATGGAATACAAGGATTACTACAAAACCCTGGGGCTTGAGCGCAGCGCCAGCACGGATGAGATCAAGAGCGCTTATCGCAAATTGGCGATGCAATATCACCCTGACCGCAACCCGGACAATAAACAGGCCGAGGAACGCTTCAAGGAAGTCAACGAGGCCTACCAGGTGCTCAGCGACCCCCAGAAGCGCGCCCACTACGACCGCCTGGGCAGTTCGTATTCGCAATGGCAGCGCAGCGGCGCGCCGGGCAATTTCAATTGGGACGACTTCTTCACCAGCCAGCAAGGTCAAGGCGCCCGCGTGGATTACAGCACGCTCGAAAGCCTGTTCGGCAACCGGGGCGGGATGGGTAGCAGCGTTTTCTCGGATTTCTTCCAGGCTATCTTTGGCGGCATGGGCGCGCCCCAGCGGGCAGGCGGCCAACCCCGGATGCAGAACTCCGAGCTTCCCGTCACGATCAGCCTGGCTGAGGCTTTTCAAGGGACGACGCGCAGGATCAAGATCGGCGACCGCCAGAAGGAGGTCAAGATCCCGCCCGGGGTAAAAACCGGCTCGAAGGTGCGCGTGGCGGGCGCGGGACCCGGCGGCCTGTCCGGCCAGGCTGGGGATTTGCTCCTGCTGATCCAGGTCGCCGATGACTCGCGTTTCACGCGTGAGGGCGACGACCTGCGCACCCCGGTCAGCGTGGACGTGTTCACGGCCATCCTGGGCGGCGAAGCCCAGGTGCCGACCATGACCGGGGACGTGGTCCTGACCATCCCGCCCGGCACGCAGCCGGAGACGGTTTTCCGCATTGCCGGGCGCGGGATGCCGCACCTGCGCAGCCCGCAGACCAAAGGCGACCTGATGGCGCACGTCAAGGTGCAGATCCCGCGCCAGTTGACCGAGGAGCAGAGGAAGCTGCTTCAAAAGGCGCGGACTTAAAGTAGCATCGTTAAGAATGTCACCTTGAGTGCCAGCGAAGGGTCTCCGCGATGATCCCGGAGATTCTTCGCTTTGCTCAGAATGACAATTTATTCGTAATGGAGAAAACCGATGATTAATAAACCCAAGATCCTGGCAACCGTTCTTGTTTTGATGCTTGTCTCTCTGGCCTGCCAGGGGACTTCACAACTCGCCACGCCCGGCGCGCCGACGGCGGTCGTCGTCCAGGCTCCGGACGCGGCCCCGCCCTCTGTTGATATTTCAGGCCGGCAGGAAGCGCTGGTCAGCCTGTACGACAGGGTCGTCCCGGGGGTGGTCGCCATCCAAACGGACTCAGGTTCAGGGTCCGGTTTCGTTTTCGATAACGAAGGCCACATTGTTACCAACTTCCATGTCGTGGATGGCGTCAAAACGGTGGAAGTGGATTTCACATCCGGCTTTAAAGCTTATGGCGTCATCGTCGGGACTGACCCCGACTCAGACCTGGCGGTTATCAAAGTGGATGCCCCGGCGGAGGAACTCCAGCCGCTGGCCCTGGGCGATTCGACCCAACTGAAGGTCGGGCAAACGGTGATCGCCATCGGCAACCCCTTCGGCCTGAACGGGACGATGACGGTCGGGATCGTCTCGGCCCTGGGTCGCACGATGGACTCGCAGCGCGAGTCGCCCACCAGCCCCGGATTCTTCAGTGCGGGCGATATCATCCAGACCGACGCGGCCATCAATCCCGGCAATTCCGGCGGGCCGCTGTTCAACCTGAACGGGGAGGTGATCGGCGTCAACCGCGCCATCCGCACCTCGTTCTCGTCCTCGACCGGCGACCCGCTCAACTCCGGGATCGGGTTCGCGGTGGCGATCAATATCGTCAAGCGGGTGGTGCCGGTCATCATTACCGACGGCAAGTACGATTATCCCTATCTCGGCATGTCGTCCATGTCGGATTTGAGCCTGCCGGTCATCGAAGCGCTCGGATTGCCGCAATTCACCGGCGCGTATGTGACCAGCGTGGTGCCGGGTTCCCCGGCTGAGGAGGCCGGCCTGCGGGCTGGGGATAAGGAAACCAGCATCCCTGGGTTACAGGGCGGCGGCGACTTGATCGTCGCCATCAATGACCAATCGGTGCGCGGTTTCGACGACCTTTTGCAGTACCTGATCTATTACACCTCGCCGGGCGATACCGTCACCCTGACCGTGATCCGCGACGGCGAGCAGGTGGACCTGCCCCTGACCCTGGGCAGTCGCCCCTGAACATTCCCCCGAATCAAAAAGACGCACGCTGCGAGCGTGCGTCTTTTGATTCCATTAAGAGCCTATCCTAAATTAAATTTGGCTCTCCCGTTTTTGACGGGAATAACCTTTTGAAACACAAAGGAACACGAAGGGAACGAAGGAAAAGGCCATAAGCCAAGCCGCCTTTCCCCCTTTGTGTCCGTAGTGTCCTTCGTGTTCAGGCTCTTTCCCGTTCGTTACGGGAGAGCCTTAAATTTTTAACGCAAGGGCGCGAAGACGCCAAGCAGTTTTAGAGAGTGTCTGAAAACCTTACCACCAAGTCACCAAGTCGCGAAGTCACAAAGTTTTCCCTTTTGAGTCTTTGTGGCTTTGCGTTAAATGACCTCTTGCAAAAGTCCGATTTTTGCCACGGAGTCACAGAGTTTTTTCTTCTTTTTCTCCGCGTCTCCGTGTCTCAGTGGCTAAAAAGGTTTGCATCACGTTTGCCCTATAACTAATACAAGACATTTAAAGAATTTTCGGATAGAGCCTTATCTCATCCGAAGCGTTCTTCCTCCCAGATGTCTGCCCGGTTGTGGTAGCCGGCCTGCTCCCAGAAGCCGCGCCGGTCGCCGGCCATGAACTCCAGCCCGCGCAGCCATTTGGCACCCTTCCAGAAATAGGGGGTCTCCAGGCCCTCCTCGCCGGGGATGGCGCCGACCACGCCCCGCAACGGATAGCCGTGATCGGGCGTCAGCGGCTGGCCGTCGAAATGGGTGGCGAGCAGGAAGTTTTCCTGGAGCACAACGTCGAGCGGCAGGTTGGTGGTGAAGCCGTATTCGGCGTGCTGCATCACGTGGGTGACATCCGGTTTGACTTTGATGAGACCCTCGTCCACGAAGGTCTTGACCGAGACGCCTTCCCAGAGCGTATCGAACTTGCTCCAGCGGGTGACGCAGTGGATGTCCATTTTGAGTTGGGTGCGCGGCAGTTGGTTGAACTCTTCCCAGGTCCAGCGCCGTTCTTCCTCCACGCCGCCCCAGATGCGGAAATCCCAGGTGGCGGGATTGAAAGACGGGACCGGCCCGTAGTGCAGGACGGGGAATTTGAGCGTCAGGGATTGGCCGGGCGGGAGCCGCCCCTCGTCGCTCACGCGCTGCTCCTCATCCCGGCGGTTGAGGCTTTCGAAAGTGAACATGGTCAACTACTCCTGAGCAGGGTGAATGGGGTCATTCTGTGGATTGGTAGCCCGAGGCGCTTTGAATCTTACCGCAGGAATATTACAGAAACCTTAAGGTGAGTTCGAATGGAAATAAAAAGTTAGCTATCCAGAGGGTGCGTCGCACCTTTCTAAACGGATTTACTTCAAGCGGGAAGAGGCTTTCGTTTAATGGGATTTTGTCTCAAAGTCAGGTGCGACGCACTCGCGGGTAAGAAAATCCCTAAAACTCGAAACTCTCACCCGGCTTGAGCGCCACGGCCTTTGCGCTGGTTTCTGCTTCGACGCGTTTGGCCCAGGCCGCGGCGTCCTGGTTGAGCAGGTCGAAGGTGTTGTAGTGGATCGGGATGACCGTCTTCGGCTGGAGCAGTTTCACCGCCCGCAGGGCGTCATCGGGACCCATGGTGTAGTTGTCGCCAATGGGCACGACGGCCAGGTCGAGGCCCTCCTCGCCGATCAATTTCATGTCGCCGAACAGGCCGGTATCCTGGGCCAGGTAGAGCTTCTTGCCGTCGTTGGTCGTCAGCAGGAAGCCGCAGGGATTACCGCCGTCCGAGCCGTCTGGCAGTTGGGAGCCGTGCAGGGCCAGGGTCAGTTTGAGATAGCCGAAGGGATGTTTGAACCCGCCGCCCAGGTGCTGGCCGTGAACGTTTTGAACTCCGTGTTTGCCCATCCAGCCTGCAATTTCGTGGTTGCTGATGACCAATGCCCCGGTGCGCTTGGCTATGGCTATTGCATCCCCCACGTGGTCGCCGTGCCCGTGGCTGATCAGGATGAAGTCCGGGTGGACCTTGTCGGCGGTGGTGGAGGCGGCCGGGTTGCCGCTGAAGAACGGATCAACTACCAGTTTGTAGCCGCCGGTTTCCAGTCCCAGCGCAGCGTGGCCGTACCAGGTAAAAGTAATCATGCGAAAATCCTCCTTACGCGTATAGAGAAAGACGTCCGAAATCTGTCATAAGTATAGCAAAATTGGGGTAAGTGGAAAATCCCTGTTGGCAAACCCGCCGGTTGCCTCTATAAAATACCCACGGCCGCACACCTGCCCTCCCGCTCCGTTCCACTTCGAGGGCTTCGTGGCGGGCGGCGACAAGGAATTGCGCTTTACTGCCCGATAAAAAGCGCAATTTTCGACCACCCTGGGTATAATTCAAAAGGGTATGTTTCATTTCAGTTGGAACCGTGTCGTAAAAGCAGTAAACTCTCTCAGAAAACCCTTCGGCAAGCTCAGGGCAGGCTCCTTCGGCAAGCTCAGGACAAGCTTTCAGGACACGTTCATCTTTTCAACTCATTTGCCTGCACTGGGCCGCAGGCACACGTGAAACACACCCAATTCGAAAATCACCTTGGAGGCATTATGACGGACAGACCCACATTCAAAAAGAGATTTCGGTACTGGTTCGACAATTTGATGGCTTCCGGCACGCCCGCCATGGTCGGGATGCTGGCCTTCACCTCGCTGGTGGTGGTGCTCCTGGCCGGGGCGATCATCTCCTTCGGCGGGATCAACCAGGAAGGCGCCGAAGGCCACCTGGGGTTCGGGGAGGCGGCCTGGGAAAGCCTGATGCGCACCTTCGACGCCGGGACGATGGGCGGGGATACCGGGACCGGGTTCAGGGTGGTGATGCTGCTCGTAACCATCGGCGGCATTTTCGTGGTCAGCGCCTTGATCGGCGTGCTGAATAACGGCCTCGAAGAGCAACTGGAACGCCTGCGCAAGGGGCGCTCGCAGGTGCTGGAGAACGACCATACCATCATCTTGGGCTGGTCGCCGCAGATTTTCACGATCCTGTCCGAACTGGTCAAGGCCAATGAAAACCGGAAGAAGGCCCACATTGTCATCCTGGCCGGGCAGGACAAGATCGAGATGGAAGAGACCATCCGTGAGCGGATCGAGGACCCGAAGACGACCCGCATCATCTGCCGCCACGGCAACCCGATTGACCTGAACGACCTGGAGATTGCCAGCCCGCACACCGCCCGTTCGATCATCGTCCTGCCGCCCGACGGCGACGACCCGGATACCTTCGTGATCAAAACCGTGCTGGCGATCACCAACAACCCCAACCGCCGCCCGGAACCCTACCACATCGTCACCCAGATACGGGACGAGAAGAACCTGTCGGTGCTGGAGATGATCGGCGGGAACGACCACATCCAGCCGGTGCTGACCGGCGACCTGATCGCCCGCGTGGTGGCGCAGACTTCTCGCCAGTCGGGGCTGTCGGTGGTCTACACCGAACTGCTCGATTTCGGCGGCGACGAGATCTATTTCAGGGAATTCCCCGAACTGGCCGGCAAGACCTACGGCGAGGCGCTGCTGGCCTTCGAGACCTCGGCGGCGATGGGCGTGCGCCGGGCCGATGGGACTGCCCTGCTCAACCCACCGATGGACCTGACCCTCGAAAGCGGCGACCAGGTGTTCGCCGTCACCGCCGACGACGACACCCTCATCTTGTCGGGGCTGGACAAACCCCCGGTCGACGCGGCAGTTCTCCGGTCCGGGAAGAGGGCGGAGGAAGGATCGCCGGAGAAGACCCTCATCCTCGGCTGGAACCGCTGCGCCGGGACGATCATCCGGGAGCTTGACCATTACGTCCCGGAAGGCTCGGAGGTGCGGGTCGTTGCCGAAACCGACATCCAGGCCGAGATAGAGGCCTGCATGGGCGCGCTGTCCAACCAGGCCCTCACGTTCCAGCCGGGAGACACCACCAGCCGCCAGCTTTTGGACGGGTTGAAGGCCCACGAGTACGACCACGTGATCGTGCTGGCCTACACCCACCTCGACGTGCAGGACGCAGACGCCAAAACCCTGGTGACGCTGCTGCACCTGCGCGACATCGCCGTCCACGACGATACGCCCTTCTCCATCGTCAGCGAAATGCTCGACCTGCGCAACCGCCAACTGGCCGAAGTAGCCCAGGTGGACGATTTCATCGTCAGCGACCACCTGATCAGCCTGATGCTGGCCCAGCTTTCGGAAAACGCCAGCTTGCACGCTGTGTTCAACAATATCTTCGACCCCGAAGGCTCCGAAATCTACCTCAAGCCGGTGGAAGACTACGTGGCAGCCGGCCAGCCGGTCAATTTCTACACTGTGGCCGAAGCCGCCCGACGGCGCGACCAGACGGCCATCGGCTACCGGGTGGAGGCCGACGCCAACGACCCCGCAAAGGCTTACGGCGTCGTCACCAACCCGAAGAAATCCACAATGGTCACGTTCCACCCGGACGACCGGATCATCGTCGTTTCGGAAGATTGAATTGCAAGAACGTCCCGAAGGTTTGGGCGAGCCGATTTGGCCGCCTTTCAAACCTTCGGGACGGTTGTTTGGTTTGGTATGATGGGGACATGGACTGGCAAGACGCACAAGATGTTTTAGCTGGATTGGCGGCTGGCGGACGCCTGGGCCTGGTCTGCGACGTGGACGGGACCCTCAGCCCGATCGTGGACCACCCCGACGAGGCCGCCGTCACGCCCCGGAACCGCAGCCTGCTCGCCGCGCTCCTGGCCGTCCTGCCGCTGACGGCGGTCATCTCCGGCCGCTCGGCGGAGGACGTGTACCGTCGCCTCGGCATAGACGGGCTGGCGACAATCGGCAACCACGGCCTGGAACGATGGCAGGACGGCCAGGCGTACCCGCTCCCCGCCGCAGCGGGATTCCGCCTGGCCCTGGAACAGGCCCTCTCCGAAGTGGACGAATTACTGCTAAAAGGGATGCTGCTCGAAGATAAAGGCGTGACCTTCTCGGTGCATTACCGCCAGTCGGAACGACCGGAGCAGGTCCGCATCCAACTGGCCCCCCTTTTGCAAAAGATCGCCGCAGCCCACGGCCTGCGTCTCACCCAGGGGCGGAGGGTCTTCGAGTTCCGCCCGCCGGTGGAGGTGGACAAGGGCACGGCTTTCAGGTCACTGGTCCGGGAATACCGGCTGGACGCCGCATTCTACCTCGGCGACGACACCACCGACATCGCCGCCTTGCAGGCCGCCCGCTCGCTGCGCCAAGTGGGGGAATGCCGGGGCTACGGGTTCGCCGTCGTTTCGGCGGGCACGCCCGGGGCCGTCCTGGATGCGGCGGATTTCAATATTCAGGGTGTGGAGGGCGTCGAGACCTTCCTGTCCTGGCTGTTGAGGGCCTGCACCGCGTCGTCCACCTGATCGTAGAACCAGCGGCGGATGTCGGCCTTCTCTACGATACGGCGCAGGGCCTCGGCCCGCTGCCGCTTTTCTCCCGGCGGCATGGTCAACCCCTGGTGGATGGCGTTGGCCGTCCCGTAAATATCGAAGGGGGAAACGGCCAGGGCGTGTTCGCCCAGCTCGAAGAACGCCCCGGCGTATTCCGAGAGCACCAGCACCCCGTCCCTCTGGTTGACCACCGCGCCCTCTTTGGCGACCAGGTTCATCCCGTCTGTGAGCGGGTTGACCAGCAGCACGTCGTAAAGCTGCATGGCGGCCAGGGCGCGCTCGTAGTTGTCGCCGACCACGATCCGCACCGGCTCCCAGTAGGGCGTGCTGAAATGGGCGTTGATCATCCCCGCCTCCGACATGATGTCGCGCAGGTAATCCTGGTACTCGTCCACTTCCATGCGGGAGGGCACCAGCAGGGCCATCATCTGGACCTTGCCGCGGTGCTCGGGGTGCTCGTCGAGCAGGGTGCGGTAGGCCTCCAGCCCGCGCAGGATGTTCTTGCTCGGCTCGATCCGGTCCACCCGCAGGATCAGCTTGCGGTCGCTGACGAAGTTGTACAACTGCGACTTGAGCAGGTGCGTCTGCGGTTCTTCGGAGAGGACGGCCAGTTTTTGGGTGTCAATCGAGATCGGGTAGGCAATGGATTTGATGACCCGCTCACCGTAATAGACCGTGTCCCGCGTGCCGCGGGAGTGGGCGTCCCTCAGGTAGAAGCGGCAGGTCTGGACGAAGTTGAAGGCGTCCTTCTCGGTCTGGAACCCGACCCGGTCGGACTGGAGCAGGCTGGACAGGATCGCGGTGCGGATCTGCCCCGGGAGCACGCGCCAGGCGTCCGGTCCCGGCCAGGGGATGTGGACGAAAGGCTGGATCTGCGCCCGGTCCCCGATCAGCCTCCGCAGGTAATCCGGCAGCATGTACAGGTGATAGTCCTGCGGCAGGATGATGACCGGGCGGGTCTCGGCCTTGAGCGTGGCCGCAATCGCCTCGGCGAACATCCGGTTGACCGCCAGGTAGCCCTTTTCCCAGGCGGCCCAGGTCTCGCGGGTGATGCTGGGGCTGCGCGGCGTGTCCCACATCTGGTGCTGGATGAACCACATCAGGGGGTTGGCGATGACGTTGTAATAGCCGTCGTAAGCCTTTTTGTTGGGGCGGGTCAGCAGCAGGCGCACCCCTTCGACCGTTTCGGGCCGGCCGGCGTGGGCTTTGGCCCACTGGAAATCCCCCCGGCTCATGGCCGCCGCCACCCAGAGCACGTCGTGTTTTTCGGCCAGCGCGCCCAGGGCCGTCACCAACCCCCCGGTGCCGCGCTGGACGCTGAAAGAACCGTCGGCCACCGGTTCGAAGGAAAAGGGGCCGCGGTTCGAAACGATCACTACAAGTGGTTCCATAGACAAAACTCCATTCTGGACAAACCCCCAACTTGCCGGTAAAGGTTTCGATATTCTAACAACCGGGGGGCCTCCCGTCAAATCGCGCCTTGAAAGGGCCGAATCAAGCCGTGCAGACGCGCGGTTAAGCCTTGAAACCGGCGGGTTAAACCGTGAGACCGTAATTTTCTCGGCGTGAATTTTATTTTTTACGCCGAGAAAATTAATTTTCTCGGCGTAAAGTTCAAATTTCACGGCGTGAAAATTATTTTTCACGCCGTGAAACCTTTAGTTTCAAGGTTCGACGCAGCGGTCAAGCCCTGAAATATCGGAATTGCTTCTTGAAAGGTAGAGTTTCCAGCAAGGGGCCTGGCCGCGGATTACGCTAATTCACGCGGATTTTATAGAAATTTCACCACCAAGTCGCAAAGTCACAAAATATCTTCCCTTTCGAGTCTTTGTGTCTTCGTGTCTTCGTGGTGAGAGTTTCCGGCTCAGGGTTCTGGAATCCGAATAAAAACGCCCCGTTATCCGTTAAGATAATAGCAACACCAAACGCACGGCAGAAAGGACCCTGTGGCAGCACCCCCCTCCACCCTGCACGAAACCGAACTGGTCATCCTGGCCCAGCGCGGCGACCGGAACGCCTTCGGCGAACTGGCGCAGCGCCACGCCCGGGGCGTGCTGGGCGTGGCCTACCGGCTGTGCGGCGAGTCCCAACTGGCCGAAGACGCCGCCCAGGAGACCTTCCTGCGAGCCTGGCTGAACCTTTCCAGCTTCCACCCGCAGACCTCGCTGAGAAACTGGCTCTACCGGATCGCGGTCAACGCCGTCACCGACATGCTGCGCAAGGACAGGCGTCTCGCCCCGGAGGATGTGACGGAGATGGACCTGACCGACCCGCACCCCGGCCCCGAATCCCGGGTCACGCGGGACGAAAGGTCTGCTCTCGTGACCCGGGCCGTGCTCTCGCTGCCAGAGGCCAGCCGGGCGGTGCTCGTGCTCAAGGAGTACGAAGGGCTGTCGTATCAAGAGATCGCCAACCTGCTCGACATCCCCCTCGGCACGGTCATGTCCCGCTTGAACTACGCCCGCAAGCGTTTGAAAGAAATCTTGCAACCGCAATTATCGGTCTATGCGGAGGTCGAAAATGCCTGACCACGTCAACAACTGGATCAACGCCTACCTCGACGGCGAACTGCGCGGCAGCCGGCTGGCCCAGGTCGAATCCCACCTGGACGAGTGCGCCGAATGCCGGGCCGAACTCGCCTCGCTGCAAGCCTTGTCGGGCCTGCTGCACGAAGCTCCCCTGCCGGATTTCCCGTCTGCAAAGCGTTTCGCCGCCAACGTCGTCCTGGGCCTGCCGCGCAAGCCGGAGACTCCGCTGGGGCGGAAGGCCCTCGAAGTCGCCTGGTGGCTGGTCCCGGTCGCCCTGACCGCCGCCTGGGTCTTCGTCCAGACCACCCTGCTGCTCAGCGACTGGATCGGCGCGGCGGGCAGGCTGGGCCTGCTCGAAACGCCCGCATCCGCCTGGCTGACTCCCGCCGCCCCGCAAGAGACGCTGCTCTCCGCCCTGCTCTCGCAGACCGGGGTGTTAGGCGGCAGCGGCGTCCAGTTGCTCCGCTCGGTCTCGGCTTTCTTCGACAGCACCCTGGTTCAGATCGTCTGGCAGGTCTCGATCGGGCTGCTCTACCTGGCCTGGATCGCGAGCTGGTGGGCGCGCCTGAGCCGCCGGGGTTACGGCCAGCCCCTCGCAGCCGGGAGCAGGCCGCAGGTCAAGTAATGATACGTAATGTCATGCTGAAGAGCGCTTTCCGCGACGAAGCATCTCGTCAGACTGGCGAGAGACCCTTCGCTTCGCCAAAAAACGCTCGCTCAGGGTGACTTGAAGATAATAAGGAGAATCAAAATGGACCCCATCAAAATCTTGAAACGTGCCTGGCACATCCTGTGGAACTACCGCGTGCTCTGGGTCTTCGGCCTGATCCTGGCCCTGACCGCCGGGAGCATCCAGTCGAATCCCGGCTCGAACAGCAGCTACCGGGCCAGCCAACAGGAATGGCAGAGCGGGACCATCCCGGAGGGTATGCGCCAGTCGTTCGACCAGGCCTGGCAGGAGATCCTGGGTATCCTCGAACACGGGTTGCCCTCTGTTGGGATTTCGGCCCAGGAGATCACGGCCTTCGTCTGGGTACTCGCGGTCCTGTTCGCGCTCGGCCTGGTGTTCAGCATCGCCATGGCTTTCGCCCGCTACGTCTCGGAGACAGCCGTCATCAAAATGGTGGACGGCTACGAGGAGACCGGCCAGAAACAAAGCCTGCGTGAAGGCTTCCGCATCGGCTGGTCGCGCACTTCCTGGCGGCTGTTCCTGATCAACCTGATCGTGAGCCTGCCCGCCATCCTGCTGGTGCTGGCGTTGATCGTCACCGGCGTGCTGGTCTTCCTCAGCATCACACGCGGCAGCGACGGCCTGGCGGTTGCCAGCGTGGTCGGCGCCATCGGGCTGGCCTTCCTGATGATCTTCGTGGTCGTCATCGTCAGCATCGTGCTCAGCCTGCTGCGCCACTTCTTCTGGCGGGCCTGCGCTCTCGAAGACCTGGGCGTGGGCGACTCCTTCCGGCGCGGCTGGGCGATGGTCAAGGAAAACTGGAAGAACGTCGGCCTGATGTGGCTGGTGATGATCGGGCTGGGGATCGCCTGGGCGCTGGTCTCGATGATCGCCTTCTTCATCACCCTGCCGCTGCTGGTCGTCACCGGGGTGGCCGGGGCGGCGGTGGCTGCCCTGCCGGTGCTGGTCGCCTACGGGCTATCGAGCCTGGCGTTGGACGGCTGGCTGCCCTGGGTGGTGGCGGGCCTGGCCGGGCTGCCCTTCTTCCTGGTCGTCGCCTTTTCGCCCTGGCTGGTGATCGGCGGCTGGGTGCAGGTCTTCAACTCATCCGTATGGACGCTGACCTACCGCGAACTCAAGGCGCTGCCTGAGCAGCCGGTCGAGGTTGCGCCTGCCGAAGCGTGAACGGGGCACGCCGCAAAAAACTTCGGGCTCTCCCGTTTTTGACGGGAAAAACCTTTTGAAACGCAAAGGAACACGAAGGAAACGAAGGAAAAGGCCATAAGCCAAGCCGCCTTT
>DIDQ01000112.1 GCA_002418215.1 Anaerolineales bacterium UBA5796 | reverse complement strand
CTGCGCCTCCTGCTGGCCGACCCGCCCCGCCGCGCAAGCCTGGCCCGCGCCGCCCAGGCCAAAATCCAGAATTACACCTGGCTCGAACGCTCCCGCAAGATACTTGAGGGTTTGGCATGAACAAAAAACCTTTAACCGCGAAGGTGCGAAGCTTTTTTAAAGTTTTCTTCGCTCTCTTCGCGTCTTCGCGGTTTTCTCTTGCCTTCGCTATCCTCCTCGCCGCGTTCCTCTCCGCCCTCAGCCCCGGCAACTTCTGGTTCGGATGGCTGGCCTATGCCGTCCTCCTCGTCCCCGGTGGGCTGGCGCTGGCCGCAGCCTGGCGTTGGGCAGGCAGTGGCAAATCCCTGGCGTGGATGTTGGCCCTGGCCTTCCTCCTGCGCCTGGCCGCCGGGCTGGCCTTCACCCTCCTGCTCCCCGCTGCCGGGTACGACAATCCCACCCAAAACGCCGGTTACGTCTTTTTTGACGCCTTCCGCCGCGACGCCCAGGCCTGGGATCTGGCCCGATTCCCCGAGCCAATCTTCAATGCTTTCAGCAAATCCTACTCCACCGACCAGTATGGCGGCCTGCTCGCCCTGAGCGGATGGCTCTATCGCTACCTTTCTCCCGACGCCCATCGCCAGATGCTGCCGGTCGCCCTCGGCGCGCTGGTTTTCACCCTCGGCGCGGCATTCCTGTTCAAAGCAGCCCGATCCGCCTTCGGCGAGCGGACAGCCCGGCTCGCCGGGTGGATCTTCGCGCTCTACCCCGAATCCATCCTGCTGGGCGGTTCGCAGATGCGCGAACCCTTCCTGATGGCCTTCGCGGTAATGGCTTTTTACGGCGCGGTGACCTGGCCCGAATCCCGCCGCCTGGCCGGGACATGGCTGGTAATTTCCCTGGCCGGGATGCTGCTCGTCTCGCCGGGGATCGCCCTGGTCACGCTGGCCGCACTGGCCGGCTGGTTCCATTTTGGCGGCGAAAGACGCCGCATCTCGTGGCCGGTCGTCATCGTCGCCGGGCTGGTCTTTATCGCCGCCCTCGTCCTGTTCGCCTGGGGAGCCTCGCGCGGCGCCTCGGGCGGGTCGCCGTTGGCCGCCGCCCTCGACTGGTTCAAAGAAGCCGTCAAATGGGACGCCTACCTGCTCGACCGCAGTTCCGGCTGGGTGCAAAAACTCTTCGACGAGATGCCCGCCGCCCTGCACCTGCCCTTCGTCGCCGTCTACGGGATGCTCCAGCCCGTCCTGCCAGCCGCGCTGGTCGAACCCAGCCTGCCGATCTGGAAAACCGTCGGGGTGTTGCGCGCCCTCGGCTGGTACGCCCTCGTCCCGCTGCTGGGCTACGGGCTTTATTCGGTTTCGCAGATGGAAGACCCCCGTCAACGGCGCGGGCTGCTCTGGCTGGGGATCGTCAGTTGGATTTGGATCATCCTGACGGCATTGCGGGCGGGCGGTGACCTGTGGGACAACCCGCGTTACCGGGTCATTTTGCTGGGCTTCCAGGCCATCCTGGCCGCGGCCGCCCTGACCGGTTGGTCTGTCCGCCGCGACCCCTGGCTGCCGCGCCTGCTGACGGTGGAAGCCATCTTCTTGCTGGTCTTTGGCCACTGGTACGCGGCCCGCTACTTCCACTGGCCGGGACAGTTACCGTTTGCAATCATGGTGATTTTGATCTTGGGTCTGGGCGGCCTGGTGGCTGGAGTCGGCTTTTGGCGCGACCGCAGGCCCAAAGTCCAGGGATAGTCACGTTTGAAATGTGACCTCCTGTGGGTTATAATTCAAGTGTTGAATTTTGTGTCTTGAGGAGGACACCCCATGCCTACTGCATTGATCACCGGCATCACCGGACAGGACGGCTCGTACCTGGCCGAATTCCTGCTGTCGAAGGGCTATCAGGTGATTGGGATGGCGCGACGTTCCAGCACCCTGACTTTCGAGCGCATTGACCACCTGCTCGACGACATCACCGTCGTCCAGGGCGACCTGCACGACCAGAGTTCGCTGCTCTCGACCCTGGAGGAACACAAACCCGACGAGGTCTACAACCTGGCAGCCCAGTCCTTCGTGCCGACCTCGTGGAGCCAGGCCGTGTTGACCGGCGAAGTGACCGCCCTGGGTGTGACCCGCCTGCTGGAGGCCATCCGCCTGTACAACAAGAAGATCCGCTTCTACCAGGCTTCGTCGAGCGAGATGTTCGGCAAGGTGCTGGAAGTGCCGCAGCGTGAGACCACCCCGTTCTATCCGCGCAGCCCCTACGGGGTCGCGAAAGTTTACGGGCACTGGATTACGGTCAACTACCGCGAATCTTATGGCCTGTACGCGGCTTCAGGCATCCTGTTCAACCACGAAAGCCCGCGCCGCGGGATGGAGTTCGTCACCCGCAAGATCACGGATGCAGTGGCGCGCATCAAACTGGAAATGACCAATGAACTGCGCCTGGGCAACCTCGAATCCCGCCGCGATTGGGGCTTCGCTGGGGATTACGTCAAGGCGATGTGGATGATGCTCCAGCAGGACGAGCCGGATAATTTTGTGATCGGCACCGGCGAGACCCACCCGGTGCGCGAGTTCTGCGAGATCGCCTTCGGCCACGTCGGACTGGACTACCAGGATTACGTGGTCCAGGACCCGCGCTTCTACCGTCCCGCCGAAGTGGACCTGCTGGTCTCGGACCCGTCCAGGGCGCGGGAAAAACTCGGCTGGCAGCCGGAAGTCTCGTTCCGGCAACTGGTCGAGATGATGGTGGACTCGGACCTGAAACGGCTGTCGAATTCGCATTGAAAATTGATGCGGATTCAAAAGTCTCCCGACTTTTGATATCCAACGACAGGAGCCGTTGGAGTCCGGCAAACTCTAAAGTAAAATCAAGCAGCCGCCCGGCTGCTTTTTGCTATTTTGTGATCGCCCATCCGTGCGTCGCACTCGCGGCAGGAACAGTGATTTTCATGAAAACTCGCCTGCAACAAATTTTCTCCATCCCCTGGCTGGCGGACCTGTCCGCCGTCGCCGGGATCCTGGCCTACGCCTGGCAACTCTGGTCCTTCGCCCACAGCCAGCGTTCCGTCTTGGACGAGGGGCTGTATCTCTACAAGGGACTGCAATACGTCCTGGGGCGTTACCAGCCTTTCGAGCCGTACAGCTTCTGGACCAACCAGATGCCGCTCTCGTTCTACATCCCTGGCTGGGTGCAGGCCGTCTTCGAACCGGGACTGCGCACCGGGCGCTATTTCGCCGTCCTGCTGGCTGCCTTGATGCTGGTCGCCGTCTGGCTGACGGCGAGGCGCATCGGCTCACCCTGGATCGGGGCCGGGGCGGCCTGGGCCTTCGTGCTGATGCCCGCCACCGCCCGCATCTACAGCCAGGCCGTCTCGCAGGGACTGGTCGCCTGCCTGCTAATGTGGATCATGGCCCTGGCGCTGGGCGAACGGCGCAGGATGTGGCAACTCGTCCTGGCGGGAGTGCTTTCGGGCGTAATGACGATGGCCCGGATCAACATGCTGCCGGTGCTGGTGCTGCTGGTGCTCTATGTCTGGTGGGAGCGGGATTTCAAGTCGGCGTTGTGGGTCGGATTGGCCGGGCTGGCGGTGGTCGTCGTCGGGCACGCCGTTTTCTGGCCGGGGATCCTCTCGATCTGGGGATCGCTCGGCCAGCGCTTCGGGATCGCGGCGCTCAAGCCCTGGTTCCCGCCCGAGGGCGTGACTCCCTTCTGGCAGCAAGACGTGGCCTTCAGCGACCGCTTCAGCAGTTTCTTCGAGACCGTCCGCTACCATTTCATCCCCATGGCCGGGGTGCTGGCCGTCGCCTTCCTGTGGCCCCACCGCCGCGACTGGAAATCCACCTCACACTTCAAGATGGCCGTTTTCCTGGCGGCGCTTTTCGTGATGATGATCCTGATGCACACCTGGGCCGCAGTCGGCAACGACTATTGCGTGCTCTGCCTGCGGGTCTACACCGGCTTCTACGAGGGCCTGGGCATCCTGCTCCTGGCGGCCAGCGTCCAATCGTGGCGGCGGGAACTGCCGGGCTGGGCGCAGGCGTCCGGCGTGCTCCTCGTCTTCGGCACGCTGCTGGGCATCGGCTACAGCGGCGCGCAGGACATCAACGCCGCCTTCCCGGTGGAGTTTTTCCGCCGCCTGATGAACATCGGCGTACCGGTCCATCGCGCCAGCGGCTGGGATTCGGTCGAACTGTGGCGAATGGTCGCCAATTTCTTTCACCTGGATTTCGAGCAATCGTTCGATCTGTTCAAGCTGCTCGTCCCGCTGGCTTTGACGGGACTGGCCGGGGGACTGATCCTGCTCTTTAGCGGGATGCAGGCCCGCCGGTCCCGGAACGCTTCGCTGCCGCGCTCGTTCGGGGCCTGGACCCTGGTCCTGTTCCTCGTCACCGGCAGTTTGCTCTCGCCGACGCGTCTCCTGTCCGGCGGCTACCGGGTCTACGATTGCGGCGGGGACGAGATCGCCGTCTTCGAGCAAGTCGGCGCGTACCTGCGCGAGACCCTGCCGCCGGGCGCAAAGCTCTACTGGAAGGGGTACACCCCGGTCAACCTGCTCTACGCGCCGGACGTGGAAATCTACCCGCCGCAACTGAACCTGGCCTACACCTACAAGACCACCGGCGAGACCGAGGCACTCTACCGCTACGGCTGGTGGAACGAGGAACTCTCGCGGCGCTGGATCGCCGAAGCCGACTACGCCCTGATCGAAGTGCGCTACTACGACCGCGAACAATGGCTGATAGACGTGTTAGAATCCGGTGATTTCGAGGAACTGACGCCGACCGCTTCCACCGCCCCGTGTACGGACGACGCCGTCATCCGAATTTTCAAGAGGAAGTGAGCCGGAGCGCGAATGCGTCGCACCTTTCTAAACGAGATTCGTCCAAGCGATGACGAACCTCGTTTAATGGATTTTTCCCGGCTGCAAGGTGCGACGCATCCTCTGCCTGGCTATGGAGACTTAATGGATTTATCGCTCGTTATCCCCGTTTACAACGAGGACGAAAGCCTGCCCCACCTGCACAAAGCTTTGCGCGCCGCCCTGGACGGGTTGGGCCGGACCTGGGAGGTCGTCTACGTAGACGACGGCAGCGCGGACAAAAGCATTGATGTGCTCGAAAGGCTCGCTGCCGAAGACCCGGATCACGTGGGGGTCGTGGAACTGCGCCGCAATTTCGGCCAGACGGCAGCCATCGCGGCCGGGATTGACCACGCCCAGGGCGGGGTCATCGTCCTGCTCGACGCCGATTTGCAGAACGACCCTGCCGACATCCCGATGATGCTCGGCTACATTGACCAGGGCTACGACGTGGTCAGCGGCTGGCGCAAATCCCGCAAGGATAATTTCGCCACCCGCACCCTGCCCTCCCGCATTGCCAACGGGCTGATCTCGACCGTCACCGGCGTTCACCTGCACGATTACGGATGCACGCTCAAGGCCTACCGCCGGGAGGTGTTGACCCGCTTCCGGTTGTACGGCGAGATGCACCGCTTCATCCCGGTCTATGCCCATGCGGTGGGAGCAAAGATTATCGAGGTTCCCGTCCAGCACCACGAGCGCAAATACGGCAAGGCCAAGTATGGGCTGGAACGCACCCTCAAGGTCATCCTGGACCTGGTCACGGTCAAGTTCCTGCTCAGTTATGCCAACAAGCCGATCTACCTCTTCGGCGGGACGGGGATCGGGCTGATGATCTTGAGCGTGCTGACCATGATCTACCTCATGCTGCGGCGCATCCTGGTCGAAATCCCGGTGCTGACCTCGCCTTTCTTCCTGATGAGCGTGATGTTCTTCATCCTGGGCTTCCAGTCCATCCTGATGGGGCTGATCGCCGAATTGCTGGTACGCACCTATCACGAGTCCCAGCGCAAGCCGACCTACACCGTGCGGCGGGTCCTCCAACGCCGGGAGTCGTCGGACTCCGCAATCCCCCAAAACGAAAGATAACAACCGATTTATGAAAGTTTGGATCACCAAAAACAAAGGCCAACTCTTGAGAGCCGGGGGATCCCTCCTGGCTCTCGTTTTGTTGGTCATCCTGCTCGAACAACAGGGCTGGGATGAGATCAAGCGGGCCGTCGAAGAGATTTCGCTCTGGCGGCTGCTGCTGGCTTTTGCGCTCGTCCTGGCTTCACGCCTCTTCACCGTCGCCCGCTGGCACGTGCTCCTGCGCTCCAGCGGCACGCCGGTCTCCTTCTGGCGGACGACGGCCATCACCTTTACCGGCCTGTTCGCATCCAATTTCCTGCCCACCACCATCGGCGGAGACGTGGCCCGGCTGGCCGGAGCGATCAAAATGGGCGTGGACCGGGCGATTGCCCTGGCCTCCCTGATCGCCGACCGCCTGGTCGGCATGGCCGGGATGGCCCTGCTCCTGCCGCTCGGCCTGGCGCGCTTCTTCGCCTGGTCGGCCGGGGGGGCGGCCCTTTCGTCGGTTTCGCTGGCCGGGCTGTGGGAGCGGGGCACGCGCTACGTGCGCCGCGTGCTGCAATCCATCTCGTACTGGGCCAAAAAGCCGGGCATCTTGCTGGTTTCGCTGCTCTTCACCCTGGCCCACATGACCTGCAACATCTCGGCCCTCTACATCATCCTGGGCGGCCTGCACGACTCCGTCTCCTGGTGGACGATTGCCGGGCTGTCGAGCCTGACCTACTTCATCGGCCTGATGCCCATTTCCATCAACGGCTATGGCTTGCAGGAATTGTCGGTAACGTTCATCTACTCCAACCTGGCGGGCGTCAGCGCGGGGAGCGCCTTCGTGCTGGCCCTGCTGCACCGCCTGTTCATGATGCTGGCCAGCCTGCCGGGGGCGTTCTTCCTGCCTTCGGTGATGAGCGACCGGATCGCTGCGGACTCGGAAGGACTGCCCGTTGACCAGCCCTGATCCATCACTCAAACCCTGGCGCTGGGGGTTGGGGGTCGGGACGGCCCTCTCGGCCCTGGCAATTTACGACCTCGTGCGATTGCTCGACCACATCGGCATTTCCCTCCTCCGCTCCAACTGGACCCTGATCCTGCTCGCCCTGACCCTGGCGTTCCTCGCGGCTGCGACTCTGTTCGCCGCGACCTGGCATCCGGCGGGGAAAAGGCGGCTCGAAAGCCTCAGCCGGCTCCGGGTCCCGGCCCCGCCCGGACGGGTGCTCGGCTGGTTAGCTTTTCTCGTCATCATCCTGGCTTACGCCTGGGTCACGATGGCCTCGCCCATCCGCTGGCAATTGATTACCAACCCGTCCAGCGGGTATTATGTGGCTGGCTGGGAGCGGAACGGTTACGTTTTCATCAACGCGGCCAGCGGCCTGCGGGCGCTCGGCTCGGTTGGGGCATCCATTCCCAACCCCTGGCTGCACCTGTGGCTGTTCGCCGCGCTGGCTGTGCTGGCTGCCGGGATCGTCAAGGCGGTTTCGCCGTCGTCGCCTTACCTGCGCGTCCTGGTGCTGGCTGCCCTGGCCCAAACGCTGGTTTACAAGCTGGCACTCTACCTCCCCGAAGTGACCTCCTTCCCGTTTTCGCTGGGCTGGTCGGAGGCCAGCCGTTATTATTACGCCTCGCTATTTTTCTCAAGAAAACTCTATGGGCAAGACGCGGCGCTCCCGATTTTCCACATGACGCGCTACATGCTGCAATCGCTGCCCTTCCTGGCCGGGAACACCAGCCTGGTTTTTCACCGCTTCTGGCAGGTTTTCCTGTGGCTGGCGCTGACCGGGGCGAGCAGTATTGCCTTGGCCCGCCGCCTGCGCCTGGCCGACCGTTGGGTTTTCCTGATCTTCTCGCTTTGGGCATTTTTCTTTTATTTGCAAGGCGCGGTTTACTACCACCTGCAAGTGATGGTGATCCTGGTCCTGTCCGGATTCTCGTCCGAGAAGCCCGCCCGGACGCTGGTTTTCGTGCTGCTGGCTTCGCTCTGGGCGGGCATCAGCCGGGTCAACTGGTTCCCGGTCCCGGCCATGCTCGCGGGGCTGCTCTACTTCCTCGAAAAGCCGGTCTCCGGCTCGAACTGGCTCAAGTACCTGGCCTGGCCGGCGGTCTGGTTCGCCAGCGGGATCGGTTTTGCGCTCCTTTCGCAGGGCGCTTACATCGCCCTTTCGGGCAACCAGGACATCCGCGGCTTCGGTTCCAGTTTCACATCCGACCTGCTGTGGTACCGCCTGCTGCCCAGCCCGTCTTACCCGGCGGGAGTGATCCCTTCGGTGCTGTGGGTGGCCTTTCCGGGGTTGCTGGCCCTCGTCTGGCTGCTGCGCGGACAGGCCCGCCGGGTCGCCCCGCTGCGCTGGCTGGGGATCGCCGGGTACATTGTCGTCCTGCTGGCGGGCGGGCTGGTGGTCAGCACCAAGATCGGCGGCGGCGGCGACCTGCACAATATGGACGCCTTCCTGGTCGTTTTCCTGGTCCTGGTTGCCTATGCCTTCTTCGGGCAGATCCGTCCCGAAAGCGGCTCCTGGCAATTGAAGTTCCTACCCTGGCCAGTGATCGCCCTGGGATTGCTCGTCCCGCTTACATTCGTGCTCGCCAGGATCCAGACAATCGAGCCGCTCAATTTCCAGACCGCCACCGCAGAATTGAAAACGCTTCAAAGAATGGCAGTCAACAGGAGTAAAAGAGGCGAGGTGCTTTTCATCACCCAGCGCCAGTTGATCGCCTTCGGCGAAGTCGAGATCCCGCTCGTACCCGAATATGAATTGCTGACCCTGATGGAAATGTCCATTTCCGGCAACCAACCCTACCTGGACAAGTTTTATGCCGATGTGAACAGCCATCGCTTCAAGCTGATCGTCGCCGACAAGCAATTTGCGGTCATCAAAGATGAAAATTCTTCATTCTCCGAAGAGAACAACGCCTGGGTGCGTCATGTGAGCATCCCGCTGCTGTGTGAGTACCAGCCTTACCTAACTTTCGATGAGCTTAACGTTCAAATTCTTGTGCCGCGCCGGGAGCGTGCCTGCCCGGAGCCGATTGAAAATGGAACCCGATAAATGAACCAAACGCGATTTGGTGAATATGCCGACAAAGGCAATTATCATCTTCAGTTGGATCCCAACTGGCCGTATTTACCAGTCTACCTGGCAAAAATGGATTTCGTGCGCCGCTTCCTCGATAAAGTCTCATCAGACAAAAAGCTGGTGGACCTGGGCTGTGGTGAAGGCCTCCTGGTGCGAGAATATCGGGAAAAAGGGCTTAATATCCTTGGCATCGACGCCAACTACGCATCTGAATACGTCCAGCAAGGGAATCTGCTCGCCACGAGTTTTCCCGATGCAGTGTTTGATTTCGTCCTTTGCCTGGACGTGATCGAACATCTGACCTTTGCGGATCAAAAGTCAGCCGTCCAGGAATTCGCCCGTTTGCTGCCTCCCGGTGGGACCCTGCTTTTGAGCGTCCCGAACCTGGGGCATTTGGCATCCCGGCTCTCATTTTTTGTGCGTGGCGAATTCATTCGCACTTCCACTCCCGAACGTCACCTCGGCGACCGGCCCGGCAAAGAATACGCCCGGATGCTCAAACCTTATTTTAAGATCAAACGGGTCAAGGGCATTTTCCCCACTTTCCCGTTGCTATCCTTCCTCACGTTTTACTGGCCTTCGAAAACCATTGGATTGCACCGCCTGTACAATGCCCTGTTGGGTTACCCGCCATTCTGCTTTCTGAACATCTTTGAATGCGAGCGCCTTACCGAACCGGCATGAAGATCCTTGTCATCATCCATGAATACCCGCCGGTCGGCGGCGGAGGCGGGCAGGTTGCTAAAGATATTTGCACCGGCTTGGTCCAGCGCGGCCATGCAGTAACCCTGATGACTTCCCACTATAAGGATTTACCCCATGAAGAAACCCAGGAAGGTGTGCGCCTGGTACGGATTTCCTCCCTGCGGACGGAACCCTACCGGGCCGGACTCATCACAATGGGCGCCTTCGTTCTCGCGGGACTTTGGCATGGCCGCCGTTTAATCCGCGAATTCCAACCCGACGTGATCCACGTCCACTTCGCCGTCCCGGCGGGACCGGTCGCCTGGGCGCTTTCGCGCTTCAAACGCATCCCCTACGTGCTGACCGCCCACCTCGGCGACGTGCCCGGCGGCACACCCGAAAAAACCGACGGCTGGTTCCACTGGGTCTACCCATTCACCCATACGGTCTGGCGCAGGGCGGCGCAGGTGGTGGCCGTCAGCGACTTCACCCGCAGCCTGGCCCGCAAACACTACCCGGTGGACGTGCAGGTCATCCCCAACGGCGTGGACCTGGCCTCGATCCAGTGCGACCGGGATGAAAGCGGGAGCCTGCCGCGCATCATCTTTGCCGGGCGCTTCATGCGGCAAAAGAATCCCCTGCGCCTGGTCGAAGTCCTGGCCCGGCTGAAGCACCTCGACTGGACTTGTGTGATGGTGGGCGACGGCCCGCTGCGGGGCGAGGTGGAGGCCGCCATAGCGGAAGCCGGCCTGGCGTCCCGGTTTACGCTGACGGGCTGGATCACGCCTCCCGAAGTGCTGGACTGGTTCGACCACTCCAACATCCTGTTCATGCCCTCCCGGTCCGAGGGATTGCCGGTGGTCGGCGTCCAGGCGATTGCCAAGGGGCTGGCCGTCGTCTGCTCACGGATCGGCGGCTTCCTGGACATTGTGGCCGATGGGACGAACGGCTACATGCTCGACCCGGACGACGTTCCGGGGTTCGCCGAGGCCCTGTCCCGCCTGCTGACGGATGAGGCGCACTTGCGAGATTTCCAGCAGGCCAGTATGATCCAGGCGCGCAGGTTCGACCTGCCGTTGATCGTAAAACAGTACGAAGAGATTTTCGAAAAGGTTGTGAAGGATTCCCGATCGTGAAAGAAGTCCCGCGTCCGGCATTCTGGCGGATCATCCTGGCCTTAACCGCCCTCTCGTTGGGAGGGTTTGGCCTGGCGGTGCGCGGGCTGATGCTCTCGCTGGGCATCCCGGCCACGCACCCGAAGGGACTGGCTTTGCTGGCAGGGTTGGCTGTTGCCCTGCTCGTCACCCTGGCCCTGCTGGCTTCGACGTGGACATCCGCCTCCGAACGTGTATTGCGCGCCCTGACCTTTACCGGGCGGCTGGAGGGCCGGCGCTGGCGCGTGATCGGATGGGCCGCGTTCGTGCTGCTGCTGCCATTGTTTACCCTGCTGATCATGTGCCCTTATACCGGGAACTTAATTGGCTTCAATTTGTGGCTGCGCTGGGGGTTTTTCTGGGGCGCTTCGCTGCTCCTGTTGTACGCGTTCAAGACGGCCAACAAAGATGTGGAGTGGGAACTGGCGCTGGTGATCGTGGTGATCATCCACGCCATTTTTTACCGGCTGGTATTTTTCATCCCGCAGATCAGCGATTATCCTTTCGTACCCGGCTGGTCGGAATCCAGCCGCTTTTACGACGCCTCCCTGTTCTTTGCCCGACGCCTCTACGGCATGGATGTGCCGCTCTCGGTGCTGCACCCCAGCCTGCATTTGCTGTATGCCGTACCGTTCGCCATCCCCGGCGCGCCGATCATCGTCCACCGCCTGTGGCAGATGGGACTGTTCCTCGGCCTGACGATTGCAGTTGGCGCGTTTTTCGTGCGCCGCCTGGACCTCGAAAGGCGCGGTCTGCGCTGGCTGCTTTTAGGTTGGGCGTTCCTGTTCATCCTGCAGGGGCCGGTCTACACCCACCTGCTCGTGCCGGTCGTGCTTGTTCTTTGGGGTTACGATAACGATAATCCCCGCCGCACAATGGAATTTGTGTTATTGGCTTCGGTCTGGGCCGGGTTGAGCCGGATCAACTGGTTCCCGGCGCCTGGATTGCTGGCCGCGGTGCTGTACCTGCTCGAAACCCCGCGCCGGGTTTACCACAAAACCGTGCTTTACCTGTCCATGCCGTTCAACTTTTTTGCCTTTGGCGCCCTGGCGGCTTTTGCCAGCCAGCGGCTTTACATCTTGTTTTCGGGCAACGGAGGAGCGGCCCAGTTCTATTCCAGCCTGTCGTCGCCGCTGTTGTGGGAGCGGCTGCTGCCGAACGCCACCTTCTGGCTGGGCGTGCTGCCCGGCGCGCTGATCCTGTCGCTGCCAATTTGGGGAATCCTGTTTTTCAGCCTGCGGAAAACCAGCCTGCACCCGCTCCGCCTGGCCGGGATCCTGGCCGCGTTGGGGGTGCTCTTCCTTGGCGGGATCGTCGTCAGCCTGAAGATCGGCGGCGGCGGGGACCTGCACAACCTGGACGCTTACATCATCCTGTTGATGCTCGTCAGCGGATACGCCGCGTTTGGGCGGGTTGCCCCCGAGCAAGAAGGCCGAAGTCTGGAGACTTCGGAGTCCGCGCCCGGAAAGCCGCCCTGGGCCTGGGTTTTGCTGTCAGCTGTGATCCCGGCCTGGTTCGCGTTGCAGCAGGTCGGAGGTCCGCTGGGAGGCGTGGACCTGGCCGCGGCCCAAACCGCTTTGGCGGATATCCGCCAAAGGGTCGAGTCGGTCGCCGAAAACGGCGATCCGGTCCTGTTCATCTCACAGCGTCACCTGCTGGCCTTCGGCGAGGTGGACGTCCCGCTCGTGGCCGACTACGAAAAAGATTTCCTGATTGAAATGGTCATGTCGGGCAACACCGAATACCTGGGTGGGTTTTACGACGACCTGTACCACCGCCGCTTCGGGCTGATCGTGGCCGAGCCGCAAGTGTTCAAGCTGGTCGGTACAAACGAGCACTTTGGAGTGGAGAACAACACCTGGGTACGCAAAGTCACCCGCCCGATCCTGTGCGATTACGAGCCGGTAGCGACTTACCCCGAATACAACCTGCAATTGCTTGCCCCGCGCGCCGGGCCGCAGGAGTGCCCGTAATGAACCTGGATCTCGGCATCTTGGCTCTCATCGGCAATATCTTCCTTTGGGCCGTGAGTGGCTGGCTGCTTGCCCGGCGGGTCTTCCGCCTGAAACGCCGCGAACGCCTGCTGGCCGGGTTTGCGGTCGGCCTGGTAACGCAGAACTTCCTCGCCAACCTGCTCGCCCAGGCAGTGGACTTCCCCAGCGCGGTCTGGATCGCCTCCACCTTGATGGCCTTCGTCAGCCTGGTCTGGGCCAGGCCGGACGACTGGCGCGGGCTGCTGGCGGAATTGAAACCGGCCCTGCCGCAATTCCTGATCCTGTTCATTCTCACCGGCCTTTTCATGTTGACCGGAC
This sequence comes from Anaerolineales bacterium UBA5796, assembly GCA_002418215.1. Lineage (GTDB taxonomy): Bacteria > Chloroflexota > Anaerolineae > Anaerolineales > Villigracilaceae > UBA5796. Next base: position 57,763 of record DIDQ01000112.1, on the reverse strand, counting down.
GCGGGCTGGCCCTCTTCGACGATTACCAGAACCTGCCCGTGACCTCCCTCCTGGCGACGGGCGAGGTCCCGCCCCGCTTCGCCCTGGACCCGGGCCTGCGTTTCGGTTACCACTACTTTCTCCTGCTCGAGGCGGCCCAGTTCGTCCGCATCGGACAGGTTTACCCGTGGAACGCGCTCGACCTCGTCCGCAGCCTGGTCCTGGCGCTGACGATGACCCTCTCCGGGCTGTGGGCCTGGCGGCTGACCCGCAGCCGGGCCGCGGCCGCGTTAACCGGATTCTTCGTCGCCTTTGCCGGGGGAACGCGCTGGCTGCTGCTCCTGCTGCCGAAGAACCTGCTCGAAAAGATCTCGGAACAGGTGACATTGATGGGCACCGGCGCCCAGACCGCCCCGTCGCTTCTGGAGGCGCTGACGAAGCCCTGGGTGCTCGAAGGCGCGGGACCGTTCCCGTACCCGTTCGCCTTCGTCAACGGGGTCAACCCTCCGCTGGTGATGGCCCTGGGCGGGTTCGGGGCGCTGCCGGTGCTGCTGTTGGCCCTGCTACTGCTGACCGGCTCACGCTGGAAACACTGGACGGGTGGAATCCTGGTCACGATCCTTTTTGCCGCGCTGGCGCTGACCAATGAAGTCCTGTTCGGGCTGCTGGTCAGCGGGGCGTTGATCGTGTTGATCGTTTCGTTAATCGTGCGACGAAAATTCGCCAAAACACTGTGGCCGTGGGTCATGGTTGCGGCCGCGGCGGGATTGCTGTCGCTGGTGCAGGGCGGCATCCTGACCGACGTGGCGCGCGGCTGGTTCGGCGGCGCGGACCAATCCGCCTCCTACTTCGACGTGAAATTTGCCCTCCTGTGGCCGCCGGAACTGATCTCCAGCCACCTGGGGCGGCTCTCGCTGGGAAACATGACCCAATTGCTGACCGCCCTGTTCGAGGCCGGGCCGCTGGTCTTGTTGCTGCCGCCGGTGTTCGGGCTGGGACTCCGCTATATCCGCCGCCGGAACTGGCTGGAGGCGGTGGTGACCGCTTCGGCCCTGATGAGCGCGATCGCCCTGATGATCTATTATTCTGGGGAACTGGGACTGTCGGCCACCACGCGGCTCTACGCCGGGATGTTCCACGTGGCGGCGTTGTTCGCGGTCCCTTTGGGGTGGCTGTGGCTGGCGAAACGGGGCGACGGCCTGCGGGTCGGGGTTTCGCTCGCCGGGATGGTTGCCGTCCTGGGCGGGCTGGTGCTCTTCAGCGTGTCCCTGATCGCCGCGCCGAAACCGGTCTATTCCTATTTCATCACCGACATGGACGTGGTCATGTTCAAGGAGCATTGGAACAAGCTCGAACCTTCGGCCCGCATCTTCGACCCCGAAGCGGTACGAAGCGTGACGGTCTTTGGCCGTTACACCCGCGCCTTCGACTCGTGGTACGTGCCCAAGCCCGAATGGGAGGCTCTCGTCGCCGCCCCGGACCCGTCGGCGCTGGCCGCGGCCGGATTCGATTATGTCTATTTCGGGAGCGAATACTGGGACGATCTGACACCGGAATTACAGTCCAGGCTGGGTGAGACCTGCGCCGCCCTCGTAGACGAGGTTTTCGGCTTCCGCAGCCCGACCGATTTCCGCAAGGATTTCAGGCGGCTGCTGGATTTACGCGGCTGCCGCTGATCGGCTTAAGGTTGGAAAGTTCAAGGTTGAAAGTTAACAGGTGTCCCTGGGACCTTTGAACCTTAACCCTTGATAAAATGCCCCACCTCATACACCGCCCCGAAAATGGGCGGTTTGCTTTTTATCTGGACGATCTTCCCCGGCCCGAAGGCGCGTTGCGCGGCAGACGAGACATCTTTTTCAGTCGAAAAGTGCGCCTTGCGGATGTCGTAGCCCAGCACCTTGAACATGAAGACCATCAGCGGGCGCTCGACCGGCACGCCGTAGACCACCTGTCCGCCGGGTTTGAGGACCCGTCTGATCTCGGCGAAAGCCTGGTCCTGCTGCGGCGGCCGGAGATGTTCGAGGATGCTGATGAGCAGGACCGTGTCGAAGGAATTGTCCGCGTAGGGCATGGACAGCACGTCCCCGTTTTTGAGGAAGGTCTGGATGCCGCGCGGCTCGAAAACGGCCCGGACCTCGTCCACGTCTGCCGTCAAATCGAGGCCGTGGATCTCGCGGTAGGAGTCCGCCAAATTGAGAAAGGTCAACCCGGTGCCGAACCCGATTTCGAGAATCGACTCGCCGCCCTTGCATTCGGCCAGGCACAGTTCCACCCGACGGCGGTACAGGCGTCCAAAATAAGGCCAGTAATAATAACGGATCGGGTCGTCTTCGTTGACGCCGCGGTATTGGTCGGCGGGGAGCAGTTTGAGTTTTGAGGGAGTAGTCATAAAATTCCTATCCAAGTGTCACTGCGAGTGAAACGAAGCAGTCTCAGGTTAATAGGGATTGCTTCGCCGCAAAAAACGCGGCTCGCAATGACAAATACTCTGGCTTAAGGTTTTCGCGCAGAAATATAAACCGAGCCGCTGATCTCACGAATGAGGGGGAGGCTTTCGAGCAGGCTGCCGAGCGATTCGACTGCCGGGATCAGTCCTTGCGGCGTGGCGGGGTGCAGCCAATCCAGCGGGCGGATGCGGATGTCGGTGAACCCGGCGCGGCGCATCTGCCCGGCCAACTTCCAGCGGATGAAGGCGGTTTCGTCGGGCGAGTCGCCCAGTTTTTCCTTGACCCAGGGGATGTTCTTCTGCACGGCAATTTGCGGGTTGAGCATGTTCGGCTCGGCGAAACTCATCACCCCACCCGGCTTGAGCAGGCGGAAGATCTCGGCCAACGCAGGCTCGATGTCGAGGTGGTGCAGCACCGACGAGCCGATCACCGCATCGAACGGATCGGCGGGATCCAGCGCCTCGAACGGTGAGCAGACCAGGGTCACGTTGGGGGGCAGGCCGCGCTGGCGGGCGTAGTCCAGCAGTTCGTCGGAGATGTCGAGGGCGGCGATCTCCGCCCCGCTTTGGGCAAAAATCCCGGTGAACAGGCCGCTGCCACAGCCGATCTCGAGGGCGCGCATCCCGGATTTCAAACCGGCGGCTTGCATGATCAGTCCGGCGCGGCGGGCGGCGCGTCTCTGCCCGGCAGGCGTGCCCCAGCCCCAAATGGCTTCGGGGCCGTGCTCCGACAGCTTGCGTCCGTGCTGGATTTCGTTTTCGGCTCGGGTCATAGAATCTCCATCGTAACGCGAGATTTATCTCGCCCCGTGCGAGATAAATCTCGCGTTACCGACTAAATAAATTTCAGCCGCCGGGCGGCGAAGGCGATCATGCGGAACAATAACATCCCATGCCGCCAGCGGTCAATGTTGGTTTCGCCATAGGTCCGCTCGCGGTAGCGGATGGGCAAATCCACGATTTTCAGGTTGAGCTTGGCCGCCCCAAAGATCAGGTCGAAGTCGCCGAAGGGGTCGAAATCGCCGAAATACGAGCGGTTGGCGGCGATGCGTTCATAATCTTCCCGCCAGAGCACCTTCGTGCCGCACAGCGTATCCTTGATTGGCTGACCGAGCAGCCACGAGAAGGCCAGGCTGAAGAACTTGTTGCCGAAGAAGTTGAGCGTGCGCATGGCCTGTTCCTGCATCGGATAGACCAGCCGCACCCCGTTGATGAACTCGCCCCGGCCCGAAACCAGCGCCTCGTAGAAGCGCGGCAGGTCTTCCGGCGGGACGGTCAGGTCGGCGTCCAGGATCATCAGGATGTCGCCGCGGGCTTCGGCGAATCCCAGCCTGACCGCGTCGGCTTTGCCGATCCCGGTCTGGCGGAACAGCCGGGCGGAGCGGGCGGGACGTCCGGCGATCTCCCGCTCGATGACGGCGTAAGTCTCGTCTTTGGAGTGTCCCTCGACGAAGATCAACTCGGTGCCGCCGCCCATCTCCGGGACGCGCTCGAAGATGGCGGGGATGTTCCCGGCTTCGTTGCGGGCCGGGACGATGACCGAGACTGTCGGCTTTTCCTGTGGGGCGGGATGGAATCCCACCCTGCCAGGCATTTGCGGAATATCATTCCGCCCTACGTCATTGCCCGGTTCAGGGCGGGCGATGACGAAATTGGAGAGGGCCATGTCCTTTAACGGCCAGAAGCGCGCCAGGAATTTGTTGAATAGCGGCTCGATCAGCGGGATGGGCAGCGGCAGGACGATCTCCTGCCAGTTGCGGACGGCCTCGAATCCCGCCAGGTGCAGCAGGTTGCGCACGTCCTCCACCGTCAGCCAGTTTTGGGTCAGGGTCGGCGCGGCCAGCCCAAGTCGGCGGACGAGTCCGAGCGGGGGTTCCCAAAGGCGGTTGTAAAAATTCAGGATCAGGCGGGTGCGCGGGGTCGAGAGGCGTCTCAATCCATCGAAAACCGACTGGACATCCCACAGTTCGTTGACCGTATCCGACAGGAGGATTACGTCGAACGGACCCTCGAGGCCCGACAGGTCGTGGGCGTCGGCCTGGACGAAGGTCAGACCGGGGAAGGCGCGGCGGGCCATCCGGCACATTTCGGGCGAGAAATCCACGCCCACGCCGACCGACGGCTGGAGGTCGGCCAGCAGGTGGCCGGGGCCGGAGCCGATCTCCAGCACGCGCTGGCCGGGGCTGACCAGGAACTGGTAAACGGCCTTGATGCGACGGTAATAAGCCCGCGTGCCCCACGAGGTGTGGCGGCCGTAATTGCGGGCAACGCCATCCCAGTGGGCGATGCGGGTGGATTGGTAATCGTCCGCAGCCGGGTCATTGAACGGGATGGGTGGGTTGGGCAGCATGTGAGACTTCCGCGAGTGCGTCGCACCTGACGGGCAGTTTACTCTCATTTAACGGGATTGGCTCATCGAAAGGCATCTCCCGGTAAAACCCGGTGCGACGCAGCTCCCGATGCCTCTTGACGCATCTTGGTCTGAGATTATAATTCAATAATTGAATTTTGGAGTAGCCTTGCGGACCCTCGCAAGGCTGAAAAGTTACGAAGATATTTATGGAAACAACTCCCGATACCGGCCGCGAACTGGCCATCCTCGAACATATCGAAACCGACCCGGACGTGAACCAGTCCACCCTGGCGACGCAATTGGGCGTGGCGGTCGGGACGGTCAACTGGCATCTCAAGCGGTTGATCGCCAAAGGCTACGTCAAGATCAAGCGCGCCGAACGCAAAAAGTTGCGTTACATTATCACGCCCGAAGGCATCGCCCTGCGCGCCCGCTTGACGGTGGATTACATCGAGCAGCAGTTCAAACTCTATCGCAATACCCGCCAGCGCGTGGCCGAGCAGATCGAACGGGCGCGCCAGGCCGGGATCAAACAAGTCCGATTGGTTGGGGAGGGTGAAGTGGCTGAGATTTGTAAACTCTCTTGCATCGAACAAGGGCTGGAGATCGTGACCGACGGCGACGCGCCGGTGCTGGAAGTGCGCGGCCTGAAAGTCGTCTTGCGCATGGATGGGATGGAATGAACGAACCAACCGGACATGTGGTCATCACCGGCGGGGCGGGCTACATCGGTTCGCTCCTGACGGCGGAACTGCTGCGGGCGAACTATCGCGTCACCGTGCTGGACGCGCTGCTCTTCGGCGGCGAATCGCTGGTGACGTTCCTCTCGCACCCGAATTTTCATTTTGTCAAAGTGGATGTGACCGAGCCGCGAGCCGTGAAGGATTCGCTGCGAAAGGACTGGCCCAAACCGGATGCAGTCGTCCACCTGGCGGCGATCGTCGGGTTCCCGGCCTGCCAGGCGGTGGGACGCCAGGCGGCGTGGCGGTACAACGTCGAGGCGACGAAGCTGGCTTTCGAGCAGGCAGCCGGCCTGGGGTCCGGGAAGTTCGTGTTCGCCTCCACTTACAGCAATTACGGGCTGTCGGAGGGTGAAGCGGTCACGGAGGAGTCGAAGCTCAATCCCCAATCACTTTACGCCGAGACCAAGATCGCGGCGGAGGAGTACCTGCTTTCGCAAGCCAATGGCGGTCCGGCTCCGCTTCTGTTCCGCTTCGCCACGCTCTACGGGATTTCGCCGCGCACCCGCTTCGACCTGATCGTCAACCAATTTGTCTTGGAAGCCTACACCCGCCGCGAGTTGATCATCTACCAGCGCGGCTACTCACGCTCGTTCATCCACGTGTTCGACACGGTTCGTGGTATGATGCTCGGTCTGCAAGCCCCGGACGGGAAGGTGCGCGGCCAGATCTACAACCTGGGCGTCGAAGAAGGCAATTACACCAAAGATGAGATCGTGGCCCTGGTGCTCAAGCGCCTGCCGGAGACCTTCGTCCATTACAAGGATTTGACCTTCGGCGGCGATATGCGCGATATCACCGTCTCGTTCGAGAAGGTTCGCCGCGAGTTGGGATTCGAGGCGACCCTCACTGTGGACGACGGCGTGCGGGAGGTGCTGACGGCCCTGCAAACCGGCCTGATCCGCAACCCGCAGGACGAGAAGTATCGGAACGCGCAGTTCATTGTGCAGTAGGCAGGTAGGCAAGTAGACACGTAAACAGGTAGATACGTGACCACTTGCGGACTTGTTTACGTGTGTACCTGTGTACTCTACTCAAGGAGAGAACATGACCGAAAATTTCTGGCAAGGCAAACGTGTGATCGTGACCGGCGGGGCAGGGTTCTTGGGGTCATTCGTGACGGCCAAGCTCAAGGCGCGCGGCGCGACCGACATTGTCATCCCGCTCATCGAGGACTACGACCTGACCGACCGGGACGACATCCGCCGCCTGCTCGATACGACTTTGAACAACGGCTTCGACCCGAAGGACCTGATTATCATCCATCTGGCGGCCCACGTCGGCGGGATCGGGGCCAACCGTGAGCACCCGGCCGAGTTCTTCTACGACAACCTGATGATGGGCGTGGAACTGATGCACCGAGCCTGGCAGCGCGGCGTGGGCAAGTTCACCGCCATCGGGACGGTCTGCGCTTATCCCAAGTTCACCCCGGTCCCGTTCAGGGAAGACGACCTGTGGATCGGCTATCCTGAAGAAACCAACGCACCTTACGGCCTGGCCAAGAAGATGCTCCTGGTCCAGTCGCAGGCGTACCGCGAGCAGTACGGATTCAATTCGATCTTCCTGCTGCCGGTCAACCTGTACGGGCCGGGCGACAACTTCAACCTGGCTTCCTCGCACGTCATCCCGGCCCTGATCCGCAAAGCCATCGAGGCCCAGGAGCGCGGGGACCGGGAACTGGTCGTGTGGGGCGACGGCTCGCCGACCCGCGAGTTCCTCTACGTGGAAGACGCCGCCGAAGGCATCCTGACCGCCACCGAGAAATACAACGGCTCCGACCCGGTCAACCTGGGTTCCGGCTACGAGATCTCGATCAAGGATTTGGCCGAGATGATCGTCCGCCTGACCGGCTTCGAGGGCAATCTGGTCTGGGATACTGAAAAGCCCAACGGCCAGCCCCGCCGCGGCCTGGACGTGAGCCGCGCCAAAGACTATTTCGGCTGGCAGGCCCGCATGACATTCGAAGAAGGTCTGAAGAACACGATCGAGTGGTTCAAGAAAAACCGGAAGAGAATAGAGAGTAGAGCATAGAGAGTGGTCCCTTTCCCGCAACTCACTATTCTCCACTCTCTGCTCTCCAATTATCTTATGACGTATGACCCAACTAACTAAAGCCACCCATTCCGACGTCCCCACCCTCGTCATCCGCCCCTCGACCGGGCTGTCGGCGCTCAACCTGCGCGACCTGTGGGTTTATCGCGAGCTGGTCGTTTTCATGATCTGGCGCGACATCAAGGTCCGCTACAAGCAGACCGCTCTGGGCGCGCTGTGGGCCATCATCCAGCCGGTGATGACCATGCTGGTCTTCACCTTCCTGTTCAACACCGTTGCCAAACTGCCCACCGACGACATCCCCGCCCCGATCTTCTCCTTCTCGGCCCTGCTGCCCTGGGGATTGTTCACCACTGCCCTCAACGCCGCCAGCCGCTCGCTGACCTCCAACACCAACATGATCACCAAGACCTACTTCCCCCGACTGATCCTGCCGATGGCCTCCGTCCTGGGCGGGCTGGTAGACTTTGCCATTGCCTTCGTCATCTTGATCGGGATGATGGTCTACTTCCACGTCTATCCCGGCTGGAACGCCCTGTGGGCCGTGCCGGTCTTCCTGCTCCTGCTGATCGTGACCGCCCTGGGCGTGGCGCTCTGGCTCTCGGCCATCAACGTCAAATACCGTGACGTGGGCTACGCCCTGCCCTTCCTGACCCAGTTCTGGATGTTCGTCACCCCGGTGGTGTACTCGTCCGAGGTCATCCCGGAAAAATGGCGGGTGCTTTTCGCCCTCAACCCGATGACCGGCGTGATCAACGGATTCCGCTGGGCGCTGCTCGGCGCGGGCAACCCGCCCGACCTGCTGGTCGCCATTTCGGCGGTGATCGCCGTCCTGGTGCTGGTTTCCGGCCTGTTCTACTTCCGCAACATGGAACGCACCTTCGCGGACATGATTTAGAAAGAGAGTGTAGAGAACAGAGACCAGAGAATAGTCAAAGCGACTTCTCTCTAATCTCCGCTCTCTAATAACTAAAATGACCTTCGCCATCAAAGTCGAATCCGTCAGCAAACGCTACCGCATCGGGGCTGCGCCGCAAAAATTCCAGTACGGGATGCTGCGCGACCAGATCGTGGATACTGTCACCGCGCCGATCCGTTTGCTCAAGTCCATTGGCCGCAAAAGCACGGAACACGCCTCACGCCACAACAACTTCATCTGGGCCTTGCGCGACGTCTCCTTCGATGTGGGAGAAGGCCAGGTGCTCGGCATCATCGGGCGCAACGGGGCGGGCAAAAGCACCCTGCTCAAAGTCCTGTCCCGCGTCACCGAGCCGACCAGAGGCAGCATCACCCTGCGCGGCAGGGTCGGGTCCCTCCTCGAAGTGGGAACCGGCTTCCATCCCGAATTGACCGGGCGCGACAACATCTACCTGAACGGGGCCATCCTGGGCATGAAACGCAGCGAGATCGCGGCCAAATTCGACGAGATCGTCAGTTTCTCCGAAGTCGAGCAGTTCATTGACACTCCCGTCAAACGCTACTCTTCCGGCATGTACCTGCGGCTGGCCTTCGCCGTCGCCGCCCACCTCGAACCCGAAATCCTGGTCGTGGACGAAGTCCTGGCCGTCGGTGACGCCGATTTCCAGCGCAAATGCCTCGGCAAAATGGGCGACGTCGCCCAGCAGGGCCGCACCGTGCTGTTCGTCAGCCACAACATGTCCGCCATCCTGCGCCTGACCCAGGAAACCCTGGTGATCGAAAAAGGAGGGCTGGCCCTGCGCGCCCCCACCTCCGAGGCGGTGGACTACTACCTGTCGTCCGGCCACGCCAAAGCCGGCGAGCGTTTCTGGGACCCGGATGAGGTTCCCGTTAACGCGGCCCCCTTCCGCCCGATCGCCTTACGTGTCCGCTCCCCGCGCGGCGACGTGGTGGACACCGTCCGCTCGACCGAGCCGCTGACCGTCGAAATGGAGTACCAGCTCGAGGCGCCAATCACCGGCCTGCGGGTCGGGATGTATCTCAACACCATGCGCGGCGAGTTCGTGCTGACCTCCTTCGACACCGACAACCCTGAACAATTCGAGGCATTCAGCGCCCGCCAGCCGGGACGTTACCTCAGCCGCTGCGAAATCCCCGCCGATCTGTTGAACGAGGGCCGCTACGCCCTGGGCATCAACGCCAGCTCCTTCGCCGTGCGCCGCTACTTCCAGGACGAGCAGGCCCTGGCCTTCAACGTGGACGCCACTGGCGCACCCGGTATGCACTGGCCGGAACAGCGCCTGGGGCCGATCAGGCCGCGGCTGGACTGGAAGATCGAGCAGGTGGGATAGGTAAACAAGTAAACACGTACACAAGTACCTGTCTACTTGTTTACTTGTCTCCCAATCTACTTTTTACCCAAACATGACCCTCAAAGACCTCCTCGGCCAACTCCCCTACACCGCAGAACTCTACGACGCCATCCTCCAGCGCCGTCCTCGTACGCGCTACAATCTGCCGGAGTGGAAGCGTTGATGATCACTTTCACTTTTGCCGGTGATGAAGCCGGGGATGTCAGTTTCAATTTCGAAAAAGGCGCGTCGCGTTATTTTGTCATGGCTGTCATTGCCACTTCCGAGCCACAAAAACTGCGCCAGATGCTGACGGATGTTCGCCAATCGTCCAGGTTACCGGATGGATATGAGTTCAGTTTTCACGCATTATCATCATCTTCATTACGCCAGCGTGTTTTCCAGGCGCTTCAAAAAGCCGATTTTGAAGCCTGGGCGCTGGTGGTCGACAAAACCATGCTAAAAGAGCCTTTTATTTTTGCCCGGCGGCTGGATTTTTACCTGTTTTTCATTACCGAGTTGCTCCAAATCATTCCAGAATCGCAACGAGAAAAGGCCACCCTGGTCTTGGATGAATTTGGCGGCGAGCCGAATTTGCCGTTGGAATTCCGCCGTTATATGAAACGCCGCAACCTTCCACGCCATTTCAGCCGTGTACTCACCAAACGTTCGAAGAGTGAGCCGCTGATTCAGGTGGCGGATTTGGTGGCTGGGGCTGTTCTGCGACGCGATAGCCAGCACGATTCTGGAGCCTTTGATATGCTTCAAGCAAAATATCGGGCTGTGCTGGAATACCACCCTTAAACGCAACCCACCCCGCTAGCCTTACCGTCATCGCTTCCAGACGGGGCGGGGCCGCCACAATCGGCGACCTTTCGCGGGATGGGAGAAGTCTTTTGACTTTTACACTGTTATGATAACGATTTTTATTCTCGAAGTCAAGCCATGACCATCAAAGATATTTTGGGTAAGGTTCCTTTTTCCGCAGAACTCTACGACGCCATCATCCAGCGCCGCCCGCGGACGCGCTACAACCTGGAGCAGTTGGCCGCGCATATCCCGGCCGCGGCCGGGCAGGTGCGCCCGTTTGCCGAAAAAGCGCCGAAGGGCAGGAAAATCCTGCTGTTCGCCACCCTGCACTACTGGGTCGAACAGGCCGCCATGATCGGCCTGACCCTGCGCGGGCTGGGACACGATGTCACCGTGGCCTACCTGCCCTATTTCGACTGGCGCAAGGAGATCAACGCCTTCGACCTGCGCCGCCAGGATGCCTATACCCGCCGCGTCCTGGCTCCGGCTGGCGATTTGCTCAAAACTGTTTCGTTATTGGACGTGAAATCATCCGCTGCTTTGCCTGCCGGACTGGAAGAGGCCGTCCGCCAGGTCTCGATCTACGACGCCCAGTACACCCTGCAAATCGAAGACGTGGACACCGACAGCGCCCTCTACCGCCTGCGCCTGGAACGCAACCGCCAGGCGGCGCGGGCTGCCCTGTCCTTGTTGCAAGCCGAAAAACCGGACGTGGTCCTCGTGCCGAACGGGACCGTTACCGAGTTGGGCGTGGTTTACCGGGTAGCTCGTCATTTGGGTCTGCACACCACGACCTACGAGTTCAACGACCAGCGCGAGCAGATCTGGCTGGCCCACAATGACGAAGTCATGCACCAGAATACCGACAATCTGTGGCAGGCCAAGGGCGGCCATCCGCTGACCGCTAATGAGCGCAAAATGATCGAGGAGCTCGAATCCGCCCGGATGGGGGCCAAAGCCTTCGGCAAATCTGTGCGCCAGTGGCAGGACGTGGCGACCGTCGGCGGCGGGAAGCTGCGGTCTGACCTGGGCCTGGACGAGCGCCCGGTCGTACTGCTGGCGACCAACGTCCTGGGCGACAGCCTGACCCTGGGGCGGGACGTCTTCGCGGCGAGCATGGCCGATTGGATCACCCAAACTGTCAGGTTTTTCGCGGACAGGCCCACGGTCCAGGTGGTGATCCGGGTGCATCCCGGCGAAAGGCTGGCCCACGGCCCCTCGATGGCGGAAGTCGTCCGGGCCGCGCTGCCCTCCATCCCCGAACACACCCACATCATCGGCCCACTGGAGAAGGTCAACACCTACGACCTCATGGAGTTTGCTGCCCTGGGGCTGGTCTACACCACCACGACCGGCATGGAAATGGCGATGAACGGCATCCCGGTGGTGGTCGGCGGGCAGACGCATTACCGCGGGCGCGGCTTCACCTTCGACCCGTCCAGTTGGGACGAGTATTACGCCATTCTTGAGAAAAATTTGGCTGAACCGAAACGGCTAACGCAGACCCAGGTCGAGACCGCCTGGGAGTACGCCTACCGCTTTTTCTACGAATACCCCCAGCCCTTCCCCTGGCGGCTGATGCACTTCTGGAAAGACGTGGACATCTGGCCGGTGAGCCGGGTTCTGTCCGATGAAGGCCGGGCCGAGTTCGGCAAAACGTTCGATTATCTGGCCGGTGAGACGATCATTTGGTAAAAGGTTGAAAAGTCAAAAGTTACAAGGTGAATCCGGTGGCTTTTGACCTTTGACCTTCAACCTGAAACGAATTCTATGACCGATACAAAACAAAAAGTACGCGAGTTTTACGATAACGTCGGCTGGCAGCAGGAGGATGATGGACTGTACCAGAACGCCCGTTACGATGACCTGCGCCCGGTGGCGGCGGAGTACGTCCACAAGACGCGGCTGCGGATCAAGAACGTGATCGCGCCTGCGGGCCGCTTCTTCCTGGACGCCGGGTCTGGTCCCGTGCAATATGATGAATACCTGGCCTATTCCGAGGGCTACCAACACCGCGTCTGCTTCGACATCTCCATCCAGGCCCTGAGCGAGGCCCGCAAACGGATCGGCAGCCACGGCCTGTTCGTCGTCGGCGACATCGCCAACCTGCCCTTCGAAGCCGACGCCTTCGAGGCGGTCGTCTCGATGCACACCATCCACCACCTGCCCGTGGACGAACACAAGCGCGCCTACCTCGAACTGTTCCGCGTCCTGGCTCCGGGCAAAAGCATCGCGGTGGTCAATGGATGGGGTTACGCGCCCTTGACCAGTTTTCTCCGGCCTTTTGTGCGCCTCGGCAAGGCGGTGCGCTTCGCCCTGAACGGCAAAAAGTTCAACTTGTGGAAAAAGAACACCGGTCTATCCGACGATGACGAGCCGGTAGGTACCTTCATCAACAAGACCAGCGCTAAGTGGCTGCGGGATGAGTTGCGCGGCTCCTTGGAGTACAACATCATCGCCTGGCGGAGCCTGAACGTTCACTTCATGCGTACTTTCATCCACACCGGGCTGGGCGGACGGTATTTTTTACGAATGGTTTACTGGCTGGAAGAAAAATTCCCGCGCTACTTTGGCGAAAACGGGCAATATCCGCTGATCATTTTCCGTAAGGCATAATCCAGCCAATGGCCGAGAATTTCGATATCCAAGAAAGCGCCAGCCAATGGTTCAAGCTGCGCAAAAATCCCAGGCTGTTTTTCTGGTGGATGTATCACCGCCTGACCACGCCCTTGCGCACCCTGCCCGATTTTTTGGTCATCGGCGTGATGAAAGGCGGTACAACTTCGCTGTTCAATTATCTGGCCCGGCATCCGCAAATCCATCCGCCTTTTCGCAAAGAAATTAAATATTTTGACATCCACTACTCGCAGGGACTGGGCTGGTACCGCGCCCATTTCCCACTTCGGACCAAAATGCAACCCGGAACCGTGACCGGCGAGGCCACGCCTTATTACATTTTCCACCCGGTAGCCGTTCGGCGCATCGCCAGGACTCTGCCACAGACCAAGTTGATCGTCGTGCTGCGCAATCCCATCGACCGGGCTTATTCGCACTATAACCACATGGTACGCGTCGGACGCGAGCCGCTCTCATTCGAAGATGCTATCGAGCAAGAGCCGGGACGGCTGGCGGGCGAAGCGGAAAAGATCATCGCCGGCCCGAATCATCCTGCTTTTAACCATCTGCATTATTCCTACCTGGCGCGTGGACGTTACATCGAGCAACTCAAAAAATGGCATGAGTTTTTTCTGCGTGAGCAAATGCTGATCTTGCAAAGCGAGGAACTTTATGCAACCCCGACAACGGCCTATCGCAAGGCAACCAATTTCCTGGGCGTAACTGCCTGGCAACCGGATGATTTCTCGGTCTTCAAGCAAGGCAGCTATGATGGTTTGTCCCCTGCACTCTGGCAACGCCTGTCCGATTACTTCAGACCCTACAATGAAGAACTCTACACCTATCTCGGCATGAATTTTGGCTGGGATGATTGATGACGATGGCCTCCAAATTCACCGACCAAACCTTCCTCCGAACCGACCAGTACCGCAATGCCTCCAACCTGAATGCCCGCGTCAACATCCATCGCCGCTTCAGCACCAATCCTTACGGCTGGTTCAACTGGGTCTTCGACATCCTGGAAACCCTGCCTGACCCGGCGCGGCTGCTGGAACTCGGCAGCGGTCCCGGTTACCTGTGGAAGGATTGCATCGAGCGCATCCCGGCAGGCTGGAACATCACCTTGAGCGACCTGTCGGACGGGATGCTGGACGCGGCCTGGCGCAACCTGGTCGTGACCGGACGCGCCTTCAAGTTCGAACAGATGGACGCCCAGTCCGTCCCCTACCCGGACGGGACCTTCGACATCGTCCTCGCCAATTACATGCTCTACCACGTCCCGGACCGGCCAAAAGCGCTGGCAGAAATCCGCCGCGTGCTCAAGCCGGGTGGGTATCTCCTCGCTGCAACCGCCGGTCAGGGACACTTGGCCGAATTGAACCATTGGCTCAAAAAGGCCAGCCCAGACAAAGACTTCATCCCCTTCAACAATCCTTTCAACCTCGATAACGGCCTGGAGCAGATTAAACCATTCTTTTCAAGCGTGGAGATAAAGCGCTACGATGATAACCTGCGCGTCACCGAGATCGAGCCGTTGATGGCGTATATTTTCTCCACAATCAAAGCAAATGATATCCCTGAATCTGCATTGGCAGAAATCCGCCAGGAGCTGGAAGATATGCTTTCCCAAAAAGGTGAAATCTTCATCACCAAAGATGCGGGATTGTTCTTGGCGCGCAAATGTGAAAAACTCCCCTGATTTTTTCCTGGCATTCCCACCCCTTATGTTGACCTGCCCAAAACACGGTTTGCCCCTTTAAAAAATAATCGAACCGCAAAGACCGCCAAGGGCGCTAAGTTTTCAGATTTTCTTAGTATCCTTCGCACACTTCGCGGTTCGACAAAGAAGGAGTCATATGTCCAACGATATTGAAGCCATTGCCACGGATATTGTCGATGCTGCCATAAAAGTCCACATGGCTTTTGGCCCCGGCCTTTTGGAATCGGCTTATCAGCAGTGTCATGCATACGAACTTCGCAAACGTGGCCGAAAAGTCCAAACTGAATTGATGGTTCCCATCATCTATGATGGACAAAAAGTCGATGCGGGTTATCGCCTGGATATGTTAATTGATGATTTGGTCATTGTCGAAAACAAAACTGTCGATATAGTTTTGCCTATCCATGTTGCCCAACTCATCACCTATCTCAAGTTGAAAGAATGCAAATTGGGTTTCATACTCAACTGGAACGTCAAACGCATGAAAGATGGTATCATGCGCATCGCCAATGGCATCGTTGAGCCTGCTTTACCGGCGAAATTTGTTTCACGTCCTTTATCGAATCGCAGAGACCGCTGAGTACGCAAAAAAGAAAAAGGTTTCTTAGCGCTCTTTGTGCCCTTCGCGGTTCGATTAAGTTTTTTACTAGGAGTCTTATGGACTGGACAGATAAAGTTATCCTCATCACCGGCGGCACTGGGTCGTTCGGCAAGAAAATGACCAAGATCCTGCTCGAAGAAAAGAATCCCAAAAAGATCATCATCTTCAGCCGGGACGAACTCAAGCAGCACGAGATGCGCGTCGCCGGGTTCAACGACCCGCGCCTGCGTTACTTCATCGGCGACGTGCGCGACCGCGAACGCCTGACCCGCGCCCTGCACGGGGTGGATATCGTCGTCCATGCCGCGGCCCTCAAACAGGTCCCGGCCTGCGAGTACAACCCGATGGAAGCCGTCAAGACCAACATCATCGGCACCTCCAACGTCCTCGAAGCAGCACTCGACGCCGGGGGCCAGAAAGTGCTCGCCCTCAGCACCGACAAGGCCGTCAGCCCGGCCAACCTTTACGGCGGCACAAAACTCGTCGCCGAGAAACTCGTCATCCAGTCCAACGCCTACGCCGCCGGGAGCGCCACCCGCTACTCGTGCGTCCGCTACGGCAACGTGGTCGGCAGCCGCGGCTCGGTCGTGCCGCTCTTCCTCAAGCAGCGCGGCAACGGCAAGATCACGATAACGGATGAGCGCATGACCCGCTTCTGGCTCTCGCTCGAACAGGGCGTGCATTTCGTCATCCATTGCATCGAGCAGATGGAAGGCGGCGAAGTCTTCGTCCCCAAGATCCCCAGCACCAAAGTCATGGACCTGGCGCGGGCCATCGCCCCCGAAGCCGAGATCGAGATCATCGGCATCCGCCCCGGCGAAAAACTGCACGAAGACCTGCTCTCCGCCGACGAAGCCCGCCACACCGTCGAACTCGAAGACATGTACGTCATCCAGCCCGCCGAGGCCTTCTGGTTCGGCTACTCCTGGAAAGACAGGGGCAAATCCCTGCCCGAAGGCTTCACCTACACCAGCGCCAACAACACCGAATGGCTGGATGTGGAAGGCATCCGCCAATACATCGAACCTTTCGAGCAGGCGTTCGCGAACGGGATGTTGGAGGGATAAACGGAACACGCAACACGTGTAGCGTGGAACGTGTTCCGTGGAAACCACCCATGAAAATTCTTGTTACCGGCGCTTCTGGACTCCTCGGCCTCAATCTTTCCCTGATGATGACCGGGACTCATACCCTCGTCGGCGTGGACCGGAACAAGCTGGCCGGTACGCCCTTCGAGCTGATCCAGGCGGACCTGCTCGACCCGTCGGCCTGCTCCCGTTTACTGGACATTGCCCGTCCCGATGCGGTCATCCACACCGCCGCGTTAGCCAGTCTCGAAGGCTGCGAAGCGAATCCAGACGAGGCGCATCGCCTCAACGCCGACATGCCCGGCGAGTTGGCCGCATCCGCCGCCCGTAAGGGCATCCGCTTAATCCACATTTCCACCGACGCGGTCTTCGACGGGACGAAAACCGGCGTCTACACCGAGGATGACCCGCCCAGCCCGCCCGGCGTCTACTCCGCCACCAAACTCCAGGGTGAGATCAATGTCCTGTCTGCCCACCCCGAGGCGGCCGTGGCCCGGGTCAACTTCTTTGGCTGGAGCCTCTCCGGGACGCGTTCGCTCTCGGAATTTTTCTACAACAAATTATCCGCCGGGCAGACCTGCAACGGCTTTACCGATGTCTGGTTCTGCCCCATATTCGTCGGCGACCTGGCCGCGACCCTGGTTCGGATGCTGGAAAAAGGCCTTTCGGGACTGTACCACACCGTAGGGTCCGAGGCGCTGACGAAGTACGACTTCGGGGTGCGGATCGCCCGCCGGTTCGGGTTCGATCCGGGGCTGGTTATCCCCAAATCCGTCGAAGAATCCGGCTTAACCGCCAAACGTTCCCACAACTTGCGGCTGTCTGTCCACAAGTTATCCACAGATTTGGGGATCGAGATTCCCGGCGTATCCACAGGGGTCGAGAAGTTTTATACACAGGCTCAACAGGGTTATCCACAGAAAATGCGGAGTTATCAACAGGTGTGAGATGAAAAATCTATTGAAACTTGAGGGGCTGGCGCTGTTCGGACTATCCATCTTCCTGTTCGGGCAGTTGGATTACGCCTGGTGGTGGTATCCGCTGCTCTTTTTCGCGCCTGACCTCAGTATGCTCGGCTACCTGGCGGGTCCCCGCATCGGCGCAGTAATTTATAACCTTGCGCATCACCACGCGGTTTCACTCGGCCTGTATGTTCTGGGATTTCTCCTGGGCGTCCCGGTTTTGCAACTCGCAGGAGTCATTTTGCTCGGCCACTCGAACCTGGACCGCGTTCTTGGTTATGGGCTGAAACACCCGGATTCTTTCCAGAACACGCATTTGGGCAGGATTGGAAGATAATCGCGAGTCTGGAGAGGTATGAAAAAGCCAATAGACAGCGAACATTGGTATTTTGTGGACGAATCGGGCGATCCGACTTTTTATGACCGCCACGGGAATTTAATCGTCGGACAGGAAGGGTGTTCGCCTGTTTTCATTCTGGGCTTTGTTGAAACTTCCGATCCTCATTCCATGCGAGTCGCATTGAACGATCTGCATACCCAATTAGCTGCAAACGAATATCTCAGCGAAATTCCGTCCATGAAGAAAACCAACATCGCCTTTCATGCCAAAGATGATAGCCCCGAAGTGAGGCAAGCTGTATTCGAAGTAATACGTTCATTGGATTTTAAAGCGCAATTTGTCGTTGCCCGTAAGCGGGAACGCATTTTCCGAAATTCCTTTCACGCGAATGAGAGCGAATTCTACGATTACCTGATCAGCCTCTTATTTGAGAATATCCTGCATCGTTACACGATCAATCATATCTATATTTCTCAGCGTGGAACTCGCCTTCGCCAGGAGAAACTGGAAAAAGCAGTGTCGAAAGGAATAGCCAATTTTGAACATCGCTGGAATCAGAAAGTGACTACGGAGACTCGAATTTTCCCCCACACCGCTGTTGGTGAACCATGCCTTCAAGTAGTGGATTACATGAACTGGGCCGTCTACCGGGCATTCATAAAACGAGAAATGCGTTATTTCCGTTTTATCCAGGATAAGGTCAGTCTATTGGTGGACCGCTACGATAACGCTAAATATCCAAAGAATTGGTATAACCGTAATAACCCTTTTGTCATAGAAAAAACCAGCCCTCTATAGGCTAGGCTCGGATTTCGAGCGCACGGCATGGAGCCGACTTTCACCTATAGCCGACTGGCTATTTCTACAAACATTATATAACAAGTATGGAAAAATTTCACTACGATTTTGCCCAAAGCGCACGATCCTGTAAAGTTATCATCGGAGGAAAATGGAAATCAGAATAGGCAATCGCCTCATCGGCCTCAACCACCCGACCTATTTCATCGCCGACATCGCCGCCAACCACGACGGCGACCTGGAACGGGCCAAGCTGCTCATCCGCCTGGCGAAAGAGGCCGGGGCGGACGCGGCCAAATTCCAGAATTTCGACGCGCCGAAGATCGTCTCGGATTACGGCTTCAGCCACATGAACAGCCAGGTATCGCACCAGGCAGCCTGGAAAAAGCCGGTCACTGAAGTTTACCGGGCCGCCTCCATCCCCTTCGAGTGGACCATGACCCTGATGGAGGAATGCCAGGAGGTCGGGATTGACTATTTCTCATCGCCCTACGATTTCGCGGCGATTGATTTCCTCGACCCCTACGTCCCGGTTTACAAGGCCGGTTCCGGCGAAATTGACTGGATCGAAGCCCTCGAGCGGATGGCTGGCAAAGGTAAGCCGTTCTTCGTCGCTACCGGGGCTTCGACCATCGGCGAGGTGCAGAAGGCGGTTCACGCCATCTTGAAGATCAACAAACAACTGGTGCTGATGCAATGCAACACCAACTACACCGCCAGCCCGGACAACTACGACTACCTGCACCTGAACGTACTCAAAACCTACGCCAGCATGTTCCCGGACGTGATCCTGGGCCTGTCGGACCATACCCACGCGGTCGCCCCGGTGGTGGGAGCGGTGACGCTGGGGGCGCGGGTGATCGAGCGCCACTTCACCGACAGCAACGACCGCGAGGGTCCCGACCATAAATTCGCGATGGACCCCGACAAGTGGGCCCGCATGGTCGAGGAGACCCGCCTGCTCGAACGCGCCCTCGGCTCTGCGGACAAGTTCATCGCCGATAATGAGCGCGATACTGCAATCGTCCAGCGCCGCTGCCTGCGCGCCGCCCGCGACATCCAGACCGGAGAGACCTTCACCCGAGACATGATTGACGTGCTGCGTCCCGCCACCCCCGGCGCGATCAAACCCGACCAGATCCAAAATGTGATCGGCGCCAAAGCCCTGCATGATTTCGCTTATGGCCAGGAATTGCGCTGGACGGATTTGGGCATGTAATGTTCCAGATTCCAAGTTTCATGTTCCACGTTTGGCAGCCCATGGTTTATTCAATCCATTTTCATCGTAACAAGAGGAGGATCGAATGACAGCAGTGACACGGTTTGAGGATTTGATTGCCTGGCAGGAAGCGCGGATATTGGTGCAATTGGCTTATAAGGTCACGTCGGAAGGGACATTTGCAAAAGATTTCGAAATGAGAGACCAATTAAGAGCAGCGGCTCTATCAGCAATGACCAATATCGCCGAAGGGTTTGATAACGAGTCTTCGGTTGAGTTTGCACGTTTCCTCGGCATGGCTCGCCGTTCGGCAGTGGAAGTACAGTCCTTGTGTTATGCTGCGTTGGATGTCAATCACCTTACTGAGAAGGATTTTCAAATTTGCTACAACCAAGCCAAAAAGACTCAAGCCATTATCGGCGGGTTGAAGAAAGCCGTATTGAAAAACCCTCATCGCCCAGCTAAGCCATCACCCATATCCTGAACTTGAAACCTGGAACTTGAAACGTGAAAGTCCTTTATTTTTCCAACGACTACTGCACCCACGACCACCGCTTCCTCGCCGCGATCCGGGAGGGCGGGCATCAGGTGTTCCACGCGCGTTTGCAGGCCAACCCGCGCCAGGTGGAAGACCGCCCCGTGCCGGAGGGGGTGGAGATCGTCCGCTGGGCGGGCGGGCGCGGACCCTTCCGCTGGCGCGACCTGCCGAAGCTGGCCCTCGACTTCCGGCGCTTGACCCGCGAAATCCAGCCCGACCTCGTCCACGCCGGGCCGATCCAAACCTGCGCTTTCATCGCCGTCCTCTCAGGCTTTCGCCCCGTCCTCACCATGTCGTGGGGCTTCGACCTGATGGAATACATCCATCGCGGCAAATGGTGGCAATACGCAACACGCTACACGTTGCAGCGTTCGACACTTTTTACCAGCGACGCCAACGTGACCCGCGACACCGCCATCGAATACGGCATGGACCCCAACCGCACCCTCGTCTTCCCCTGGGGCGTAGACCTGAACCATTTCAAACCAAAAACGGAACACGCACCAAGCAACACTGAAAATCGCTTCACTCTCTTTTGTAACAGGTCCTGGGAGCCGCGTTACGGGGTGGATGTCCTCGCCAGGGCCTTTGTCAAGGTAGCGGGAGCAGACCCAAACGTCGGATTGATGCTCCTGGGAGGCGGCTCACAGGCGCAGGTTATCCGTCAAATCCTGCAACGCGGCGGCGTCCTCGACCGGGTCACTTTTGCCGGCCAGATCCCGCAAAAAGAGTTGCCGCGCTACTATCACATGGCCGACCTGTACGTCTCGCCCTCCCACGTGGACGGCTCGTCCGTCTCGCTGATGGAGGCGCTGGCTTGCGGGCTGCCCTGTCTCGTCTCGGACATCCCCGCCAACCGGGAGTGGGTGCAGGAGGGCGGGAACGGCTGGCTCTTCCCCGACGGCGACGCCGGGGCGCTGGCCGATAAGATTTTGCAGGCCATCCGGGAGCGCCGCTCGTTGCCCGAAATTGGCCGCCGCGCCCGCCAAACCGCCGAAGAAAAAGCGGATTGGCCCGCCAATGCGCTAAAATTGATGGGCGCTTATAATCGGACTGTCGAACTCTATCGAGGAGGTTGAAATGGTTTTTACCCTGATCCTGGCCCTGTTGTTCGCCATCCTGGCCGTCATTTTCGCCGTGCAAAATACGGATGCGGTGCAAGTTGTGTTCTTTTCCTGGCAAATGGAAGGCTCTTTAGCCCTGGTGGTGCTGATCGCCCTGGCCGTCGGTGTGCTGATCGGCCTGCTGGTCATGACCCCCTCGGTCGTCAAGCGCTCGCTCAACCTGTCTGGCCAGCGCAAAAAGATCGCCGGACTGGAAAAAGACCTCGACGACCACAAAACCCGCTTGAGCGAAGCCGAAAAGAAAGCCGAACTCGCCAGGCCGGACGCCGAGAAACTCGAATAGCGTGAACGTTGTCGGGATCATCCAGGCCCGGATGAGCGCCTCGCGCCTGCCGGGAAAAGTGCTCAAGGACATCGAGGGCCAGCCCATGCTGGCGCGGGTCTACGAGCGGGCGCAGCGGGCCTCGACGATTGGCCTGCTCGCGGTTGCGACGACCGTTGACCCGGCTGACGATCTGGTCGCGGACTTCTGCGCCGGGCGCGGCTATCCCTGTTTCCGCGGCAGTATGCACGACGTCCTCGACCGCTACTGTCAGGCCGCCAAATCCTACCGGGCCGACGTGGTCGTCCGCATCACCGCCGACTGCCCGGTGATTGACCCGGTTGTGGTGGATGAAGTGGTGAAGTTGGTCAGTCATCAGTCATCAGTAACCAGTAATCAGTTACCAGTGAGCAGTGAGCAGTTTGATTTTGCCTGTAACCGATTGCCGCCTCCTTTTAGCAGGACTTTCCCGATTGGGTTGGATGTCGAAGTTTGCACCTTCTCCGCTCTCGAACGCGCCTGGAAGGAAGCCGGCCAGAAATTCCATCGCGAACACGTTATGCCGTACATCTACGAAAGCGTTCAGCTTTCAGCGGTCAGCGATCGGCTGCAAACCGGCGCGTCGCCGCGCGGATTTCGGGTTGCCCAACTCCACACCGCCCCCGACTACGGCTCCCTGCGCTGGACGGTGGATACCCCCGAAGACCTGGATTTCATCCGGCAGATCTACAAACGCTTCGACGGCCGCGACGATTTCTCGTGGCAGGAAATCCTCCAACTCGTCCAGAACGAACCCGAACTCGGCCGGATCAACGCCGGGGTGCGCCACAAAACCCTCACCGAAATAGATTCCAGGTCGCAAGTTGAAAGTCAAAAGTCATCTTGTTGACCTTGACCTTCAACCTTTGGCCTTCGACTTATGACCCTGATAACCATCTTCTCCGCCCCCAAACCCTTCACCGATCCGCACGTAGCCACCATCCAGCGCAACGCCATCCGATCCTGGACACTGCTGCCGGACGTGGAGGTTATTTTGTTCGGCGACGAAGAAGGGCTTGCGTTTGCCGCCAGGGAATTCAATGTAAAGCACATTCCCGACGTAACATGCAACACGTACAACACGCCTTTGATCTCGTCCATGTTCGACCTGGCGCGGGAACACAGCGCCTCGCCCCTGCTCGCCATCGTCAACGCCGACATCCTCCTGCTCCCCGATTTCGTCGAGGCTGCCCGGACGGTTGCCTCCCAACGCCAGAAATTCGTGATGATGGGCCAACGCTGGGACCTGGACGTCACCGAACCCCTTGATTTCTCCGGGGATTGGGTTCAAGGTTTAAAGTCAAAGGTCAAAAGTCAGGGCGAACTCCATCGCCCTGCTGGTTCAGACTATTTTCTCTTTCCACTTACCACTTACCACTCACTCCCCGCCTTCGTCATCGGCCGCGCCGGCTGGGATAACTGGATGATCTACCACGCCCGCAAGTCCCGCTTCCCGGCCATAGACGCCACCCACGACGTGACCATCGTCCACCAGAACCACGACTACCGTCACCTGCCCGGCGGGCAGCCGCACTACGACCACCCCGAAACGGACGAGAACGTCCGCCTGGCCGGGGGCCGGGCCATGACCCGCTTCACCCTGCTCGACGCCGACCGCCGCCTCGTGGATGGCCGCATCCGCCCGCAGGTGCTGACCGGCGAGCGTCTCATTCGCCGGATGATCTTCTTCCCGCTCCTGGCCTTTGGTTCCACAAAATTAACCGATTGGGCCTGGCGGCGCTATAAACAAAGTCAAAAGTCGAAAATCAAAAGTCAACCCTTCGACCTTTGACCTTCGCCTATCAATCTTCAGCTTTCAAACCTGGAACTTTAAACCGAATGAGAAAAGGCCAAAACCCCGCCAAATCTGCCAAATCCGTCGCCAAGCCCGAGCGGATCACCGCCGCGGTGCTCAACTACATCCCCTTCTTGAGCGGATTCTACGCCGAAGCCCTCGACGTACTCAAAGTCAGCCTCGAGTCGATGCGGGACAATCCCGGCCTGCCTTTCGACCTGATGGTCTTCGACAACGGCTCCTGCGCCGAAGTGCGCGACTACCTCGTCGCCGAGAAGGACGCCGGGCGGATCCAGTACCTGATCCTGTCCGAGAAGAACATGGGCAAGGGCGGGGCCTGGAACGTGATCCTGGCCGGCGCGCCGGGCGAGATCATCGCCTACGCCGACAGCGACATCCTCTACTACCCCGGCTGGCTCTCCCGCTCGGTTGAACTGCTCGAAACCTTCCCGAATGTCGGCATGGTGACCAGCCGCCCGTTCCGCACGCCCGAGGAGTTCTTGACCCGGTCTCTCGAATGGGCAGGGGACAGCCCCGAGGTCCAGATCGAGCGGGGCCAAATCCTGCCCTGGGAGTGGTTCTACGAATTTTCCACCACCCTCGGCTTTTCGGATGAAGAGTTGGAGAAAATTTACGCCTCCACCCAGGATTTCGTCGTGACCTACCGGGGACAAAAGGCCTACCTGGGCGGCAGTCACTGGCAGTTCGTCACCCGCAAGGAGACTATCCGGCAGTTCCTGCCCTTCGACATGGACCGCCCGATGGGCCAGGTCCGGCAATTAGACGCCCGCATGAACGAAGCCGGATACCTGCGCCTGATGCCATCCGAGCGGTATGTCCAGAATATGAGCAACACCCTGCCGGCGGAATTTCGCTCCGGGCAGGCCAAGCCGGAGACTGGTTCGCGGTCCAGCCGCTTTTGGGAATTGCCGGTATTCAAGAAACCGCTACTGGCGCTTTACAACGCCATTTTCAACCTGTATTACAAGTAGGTATTATGGAAGATTTAGAGCCTATCCGAAAAAGGAGTGCAAGCTCAAGCTTGCCGGTTCTCAGCGGACTGAAGTCCGCACTCCAGGAATTTTCAGATAGAGAGTTATTGTCGGTGGTCGTTTGCCCGGAATGCCAGGGTGAATTCAAAATCGAGACTGCAAATCTCTGGCGCTGCCAGGGATGCGGACATGGGGTACAGATTCTCGAAGGCAAACCGGTCTTCACGCCCACACCTGAGACTGCTCACATCTTCAAACGCATCGAGCGCGGCCCCGGCAAAGGTACGCCCTGGCGGCAGGCAAACTGGCGCTTTCTGGAAGCCCAGATACGGGACCTCGACCCAAAAGCCCTGATCCTGGACGTGGGGGCAGGGCATGGCGATTTTGCCGATATTTTCACCGGACGGCGTTACCTGTCGGTGGACATTGTCCCTTACGAAGAAGTCCACTTGGTCTGCGACTTGACCGAACGCATCCCCTTCCGGGAAAACACCTTCGACGCGCTGGTGCTGATGAACGTACTCGAACACGTCTACCGCTTCCACGAGTTGATGGACGCTTTGTTCCGCGTGCTCAAACCGGGCGGCAAATTGTTCATTGCCGTGCCGTTCATGATCAAAATCCACCAGGCGCCTTACGATTTCCACCGCTACACCCATTACTCCCTGAGAGACATCGCCGCCCAGCACGGCTTTGAGATCGAACTGCTCGAAGGTTATTACGATCCGATCTTCTTCATGGGTGAAGGCACGCGCAACTTCCGCTTCTGGGTGCTGCCGAAACTCCCCCGTCCTGCCCGCTGGCTGGGACGCGGCCTGCTGATGCTGATGGACGGCCTCATGGCCGCGCTGAGTCCGCTGGCGGGCAAGCCGTTCGTCAAATCGCCGGAAGAAGCTAATAACCCCGCGGCGATTGGGTATCATCTTGTATTAAAAAAGCCCGCATCATAATCCCAATGACAAAACGCATTTTCATCTCCGCCGACCACGGCATGGCTATCATCTACTTCCTCCAGACCGACGTCATCCCCACGCTCCTCGACGCCGGGGTCGAAGTCGTTCTATTAACCGACGACGAACTTAAAACAAAGCTCGCAACACGCAAAACGCAAAACGGCTTATCCTTCGAAGGCTTGCGCTTGAAAGAAGCGAACAAATACGCCAACACCGTCCAGCCCCGCCTCCAATGGCTGCTCTCGTCCTACCTGCGCCGCGTCGGCGGCTCGTGGCGGATCAACACCGAAGCCATGGACAGCAATATCTGGGAAGTCTGGAAAGAAAACTCGTGGAAGTTCCGTTTGGGGATTTGGATTCCGTCCGCGCTGGCGATCCTGGTCCTGCGCTCGAGCCGACTCGCCCGCCGGGCATTGGTCAACGCCCAAACCCGCTTCACCCCGGACCCGGGCCTGTATACCGATTATTTCGACAAATACCAGCCCGATCTGGTCATCGCCTCCACCGCCGGCTGGCGCCTGGACCGCTATCTCCTGCGCGAGGCCAAACGCCGCGGCATCCCGACCCTGGCCGCTATCGTCGGCTGGGACAACCCCTCCAGTTACAGCATCCCCGGCGCGCCGATGGACTGGGCCACCTGCTGGTCGCAGTTGCAGAAAGACGAACTCGTCCACGGCTCCGATTGGGACCCCGACCGCGTCCACATCGGCGGCATCCCCTCGTATGACGGCTACTTCCGCAAGACTTGGCTCATCCCGAAGGACGAGTATTTCAAGCGCCACAATCTCGACCCAAACCGCAAACTGATCTCCTACGCCTGTTCCTTCGTCCATTTTGCGCCGAATTATCCCAATGTCGAGGCCCTGGCAGAACTGGTCGCCTCGGACCAACTCGCGGAGCCGAGCCAACTGCTCATCCGCCTGCACCCGAGCCACTTCCAGGACAGGCCCAAGATCTTCGCCGAGGAGCGGGCCAAAATCCACGCGCTGGAGGAGAAATATCCGCACGTGCATGTCGTCCGCCCGGTGGCGTTGGGCGGGTCGCTCGGCTACTACGGCGGCGAAGACATGGACGAGAAATCCTCCATGATGGCCCACTCGGACGTGTTCGTCACAGTTTACTCCACGATGGTGGTCGAGACTGCCGTCCACGATACGCCCATCGTCGGCGCGGTGATTGATACCCCCGGCGGCTGGAACGTGCCCGGCAAGTTTTCGCTCTCGCTCAAGGAGATCGGGGACTGGCCGACCCACAAACGCTTCCGGGAGGCCAAAGCTGGCCGCGTTGCTGAAAACATAGACCAACTCCGCGACATCCTTAACTCCTATCTTCGCAACCCGCAACTCGATTCTGTCGAGCGCCGCAAATTCGTCGAAGACGAGATCACCTACACCGACGCCAGCGCCGGGAAACGGACGGCAGAGTTTATCTTGAAGGTGCTGGGCGGTTGATACATGCTATAATATGTATTATAGTATGTGTCAAGGAGTCTGATATGCAAAAAATCATCGGTGTGACCGAACTCCAGCGCCGCTTTCGCCCGTTTTTTGAAGAAGTTGTCCGCAAGCGCATCCCGCTTGTGCTAACCCGCGGCTCGCGTCCCGAAGCAGTGCTCATTCCTTACGAAGATTATCTCCGCTACCAGGAATTGCAGGAAAGTGAAGTCCTGGCCCGTTTCGACCGGGTCTGGAACCGCATCGCCGAAGCCAATGCCGTTTACGGCGATGACGAAATCACCGCCGACATTGAAGCCGCCCGGCAGGGATAATTCATGCGGGCTGTGGTGGATACCGGCGTCCTCGTCAGCGGGTTGATCCGCCCGCAAGGCGCGCCGGGAGAAGTGTTGCGAGCCTTGCGGGATGGGCGCTTCACCCCTGTCTACTCCACCCCGACGATCGTCGAAATTATTGATGTGCTTGGACGCCCATTCTTTCGCGAAAAGTATCACATCTACCCTGGTGATGCCACGACCCTCGTAAACCTTCTCCGACTGCGCGGCGAACTGGTCATCCCCAAAATTTCGATCACCGCTTGCCGCGACCCCAAAGACAACAAATTCCTCGAAGTAGCGCTAGCCGGAAATGCAGAGGCAATCGTTTCAGGCGACGCAGATTTGCTTGTCCTGCATCCTTTCGAAGGCATCTCTATTTTGCGCCCGGCAGAGTTCTTGGCCTATAAGGGATGAAATCTCGGAGTCGCATTCCGAAATTTCATCCCACGAGCAATATTTTGGTATCGTAGGAACACTTTGAACAAACTCACCCTCAAGCGCCAACTCAAGACCCTGCGCTGGCAATACCGGCGGGTGCAGGCCGCCCGCCGCTACGGCGCGGGAGCCTTGAGCCGTGCTCCGATCGTCTTCGGCAACGCCATCCCCAAGTCCGGGTCGCACCTGATCATCCAGGTGCTGCTCGGGCTGACAGACATCGGCCCGTTCGTGGATCCCGGCTTCCCGCCCGTCAACCGGGACGAGGCCAACCTGAAACTCCAGCCCGAACTGATCCTGTCCAATCTCAGGGCTATGCGCGCCGGTGACATTGGCTACGGCTACATCGGCTGCGAGGAACCCTATCTCGGCCTGCTGGCCGCCCCGGAGCGGGCTACCGTCTTCATCCACCGTGACCCGCGGGACGTGATCGTCTCGTCGGTTTTTTACATCTCCGAGATCAACCCCGGCCACGCCCTGCACGAATATTACAACCAGGAATTCGGCTCGGTCGAAGAACGCATCAACGCCGAGATCACCGGCATTGACGACCCCGAAAACCGCTATTCCGGCGTGCGTAAACGCTTCGAGAAATACATCGGCTGGCTGGACCAGCCGTCCGTGCTGAGCCTGCGCTTCGAGGAGATCATCCTGGCGCGGGACGAGGCTTTCAGCCGCCTGCTCGATTACCTCGAAGGGCGCGGCGCAAAATTCGCCGTGCCGCGTGACCAGGCTCTCGCCGCGCTCCACGCCACCATCCAGCCGAAAAAATCCGGCACCTTCCGCAAGGGGCAGCCTGGTAACTGGCGCGAACACTTCACCGAGGCCAACAAGGCCCTCTTCAAAGAAAGCGCCGGGGATATTTTGATCCGCCTGGGCTACGAAAAAGACAACGATTGGTAATTCTTATGTCATCCTGAGGGCGGTTTTTGCCCGAAGGATCTCCCCTGCAATTTAGGAGACCCTTCGCTGCGCTCAGAGTGACAACACAGGTGAGATATGAAAATCCTCATTGCCGGATTTGGCTCCATCGGCCGCCGTCACTTCCGCAACCTGGTGGCGCTCGGCGAAACGGACCTGGTCCTCTTCCGCACGAAAAGGTCCACCCTGCCGGATGACGAACTGGCCGGGTATCCCGTCGAAACGGACTTGGCCGAAGCCCTGGCGAAGCACCGCCCGCAAGCCGTCGTCGTCGCCAACCCGACCGCCCTGCACATGGACGTTGCCATCCCCGCCGCCGAAGCGGGCTGCCACATCCTGCTCGAAAAACCCATCGCCGGTGACCTCTCCCGCGTCGACGAACTGCGGCGGGCTGCCGAAAAAAGCGGCAGCCGCATCCTGGTCGGGTTCCAGTTCCGCTACCACCCTACCCTCAACAAAGCCCGCGACCTTATCCAAAACGGCGACCTCGGCCAACTCCTGACCGCCCACGCCCACTGGGGCGAATACCTGCCCAACTGGCACCCCTGGGAAGACTACCGCGCCAGTTACGCCGCCCGCGCCGACCTGGGCGGCGGCGTGATCGTCACCCTGACCCACCCGCTCGACTACCTGCGCTACCTGCTCGGCGAGGTCGAGGCGCTCTGGTCGTTCAACGGGCGCGTCTCGCCGCTGGAACTGTCGGGGGTGGAGGACGCCGCCGAAATCGGGATCAGGTTCAGGTCCGGGGCGCTCGGCGGGGTGCATCTCAACTACTTCCAGCGCCCGCCCGTCCACCGGCTCGAAATCGTGGGGACGAACGGGACCCTCCGCTGGGACAACGCCGACGGCCTGCTCCACTTCTCCCGGATGCCCGCCCCGTTCGGATCCTACCCGGACCCGCCGCCTGCTCCCGTTACCGAGACATTCGCCCCGCCCGAAGGCTTCGAGCGGAACCAGCTCTTCGTGGCGCAAACGCGTCATTTCCTGGAGGTCGCCCACGGGTCGTCCGCTCCGCTGTGTACGCTGGAGGACGGAGTCCGGGCGCTGGAGCTGGCCCTCGCCGCGAAGGACTCCCAATCCCATTCAAAAGTCGTTAAGTGGTCGTAGGTTTTCTCACTATTGACTTTGCCAAAACCCTGCTATAATTGCGCCTTGTGCAAAATTCAGTCACTGAATATTACTTTGAAGGAGAAAGTTAATGTCTCGAACGAAATTGATCGCCCCTTATGGCGGCGAACTGGTCAACCTGATCACAAGCGGCGATGAGCGCGAGCAACTGCTCGACCTGGCGGCGGCACTGCCCTCGATCAAGATCAACCAGCGTGCCCTGCACGACCTGGAAATGATCGCCACCGGCGCGTTCTCGCCGCTGGACCGCTTCATGGGCAAGGCCGACTACGAGCGCGTGCTTCACGAAATGCGCCTGGCTGACGGCACACTCTGGCCGCTGCCCATCACCCTGACCGCCAACCCGACCGAACTGCCCAGTGTAGGCAG
The DNA here is from genome assembly GCA_002418215.1 of Anaerolineales bacterium UBA5796. GTDB lineage: Bacteria > Chloroflexota > Anaerolineae > Anaerolineales > Villigracilaceae > UBA5796. Next base: position 27,442 of record DIDQ01000112.1, on the reverse strand, counting down.
CCAGTTGGTCTTGCGCAACGCCCTCAACGACGTGATCGCCATCATGACCCTGGAGGAGATTTACTCCTGGAACCAGGAAAAGGAAGCCCGGCTGGCTTACGGCACCGACGACGCCCGCCACCCGATGGTCTCCGAGATGGCCCGCTGGGGTAAGGTCTGCATCTCCGGCGAGATGAAGATCGTCAACATGCCCAAGTACCACGACTTCATGGACCTGCGCCTGACCCCCGCCGACGTGCGCGCCAAGCTGGACGAGATGGGCCACGAGAATGTGGTCGCCTTCCAGACCCGCAACCCGCTCCACCGCGTCCACGAGGAACTGACCCGCCGCGCCGCCGAAGCCGTCAACGGCTCGCTGCTGATCCACCCGGTGGTCGGCATGACCAAGCCCGGCGACGTGGACCATTACACCCGCGTCCGCATCTACAAAGCCCTGGTAGACAACTACTACGACAAATCCAGCACGATGCTGTCCCTGCTGCCGCTGGCCATGCGTATGGCCGGCCCCAAGGAAGCCCTGCTTCACGCCATCATCCGCCGCAACCACGGCGCGAACCATTTCATCGTCGGGCGCGACCACGCCGGTCCCGGCAACGACAGCAGCGGCAAGCCGTTCTACGGTCCCTACGACGCCCAGGAGACCATGAAGCAGTACGAGTCCGAACTCGGCGTCAAGATGGTCCCGTTCGAGATGCTGGTCTACCTGCCCGACGAAGACCGCTACGTCGAGCAGAAAGACATCCCCGCCGGCGCGAAGGTGCTCAACATCTCCGGCACCCAGGTGAGGGACGACTATCTCGCCAAAGGCAAGCTCCTGCCCGAGTGGTTCACCCGCCCCGAGACGGCCGAAATCCTGCGCCAGTCGTACCCGCCGCGCCACGAACAGGGCTTCTGCCTGTGGTTCACCGGCCTGAGCGGCGCGGGCAAATCGGCCACCACCCAGGTGCTGACCGACCTGCTGCTCGAACGCGGCAAAACCCTCACCGTGCTCGACGGCGATGTGGTCCGCACCCACCTGTCGAAGGGCCTTGGCTTCAGCAAGGAAGACCGCGACACCAACATCCTGCGCATCGGCTACGTGGCCGGCGAACTCGTCCGCCACGGCGGATCGGTCATCTGCGCGGCCATCAGCCCCTATCGCGCCGCCCGCAACGAGGCCCGCAAGATGGTCGGCGAGAACTTCATCATGGTCCACATGGACACCCCCGTCGAAGTCTGCGAAGAGCGCGACGTCAAGGGTCTGTATGCCAAAGCCCGCCAGGCCATGATTGACGGCAAGCCGATGGGCTTCACCGGTGTGGATGATCCCTACGAACCGCCGATTGACCCCGAAATCACCCTGCAAGGCTACGGCCCGACTCCCGAAGAGAACGCCCGCAAGATCGTCGAGTACCTTGAAGCCCAGGGCTATCTCGACCCTAACAACCACTAATCGTCGGATTTCAAGTGGGGCGGGATACCATCCCGCCCTGCTTTGTCACCCGGAAGTGCGTCGCACCTGACCCTGTGAAAAAATCCCAAAAATGGGGAGGCCTTCCGCTCGAGATTAGCCCAATTAGAAAGGTGCGATATCATACCCATAGGGTACGCACCCTCGGCGCAGCAGCATTTTTAGGATACAGAATGACCACAATCCTGGACAAATTCTCGCTAACCGGCAAAACCGCCATCGTGACGGGTGGGGTTGGCCTGCTCGGCAAGGAATTTTGCCGCACCCTGGCCGAAGCCGGGGCCTCCGTCGCCGTTGTGGATTTGGATCAAGCCGCGGCTCAAGGCGTTGCGGATGGCCTGACCGCGGCCGGGTACCGCGCCCTGGGCGTTGCAACCGACATCACCCAGCCTGGTTCCGTCAAAGCGATGACCGAAGCGGTCGTCTCGACTTTTGGCGGGATCCACATCCTGGTCAATTCCGCGGCCCTCGACCCCAAGTTCGACCCCGACGCCGCGGCCAGGGGCATCGCTCCCGGCGCATTCGAGGATTATCCGCTCGACCAGTGGAACGCCGCCCTCAACGTCAACCTGACCGGGATGTTCCTCGTCACCCAAGCCTGCGCCCGGCAAATGGTGGCCCAGGGCAAAAAGGGCAGCATCATCAACATCTGCTCCACCTACGGGCTGAACGGCCCCGACCAGCGCATCTACATCAAGGATGGCAAGCGGGTGGCCTTCAAGCCGGTTTACTACACTACCACCAAAGCCGGGGTGATGGGATTCACCAAATACCTGGCCGCCTACTACGCCGGGACGGAAATCCGGGTCAACGCCCTGACGCCCGGCGGCGTGTACAATAACCACGAAGACTATTTCGTCACCAACTACTCCGCCAAAACCATCCTCGGCCGCATGGCCCACAAAGACGAGATGAACGGCGCGCTGCTGTTCCTGGCATCGGATGCATCCACGTACATGACAGGCAACAATGTCGTGGTGGATGGCGGTTGGACGGCTTGGTAAACCCGGTAATTGGTAAATGGTAATTACCATTTACCAATTACCAATGACAGAAGACCGATGACTGACATCCTCGCATTGATCCCCGCCCGCGGCGGCTCGAAAGGCATCCCGCGCAAGAATATCCGCGACTTTGCAGGCTATCCGCTGATCGCCTGGAGCATCGCCGCGGGACAGAAATCCAGCCTGGTGACGCGGATCATCGTCAGCACCGACGACGAGGAGATCGCCGCGGTCGCCCGCCGGTTCGGGGCCGAGACCCCCTTCCTGCGCCCGGCAGAGTTCGCCCAGGACAACACCACCGACCTGCCGGTCTTCCAGCACGCCCTGGCCTGGCTCAAGGGAAACGAAGGCTACGTTCCTGAAATTGTCGTGCAACTCCGCCCGACCTCCCCGATCCGCCCCGTCAACCTGGTGGACGCGGCTATTCAGAAATTGCTCGACCACCAAGATGCCGATTGCGTGCGCGGGGTCGTCCCGGCGGGGCAGAACCCGCACAAGATGTGGCGGCTGCCTGAAGGCGACTCCGGCCCGATGAAGAATCTGCTCGACGTGCCAGGCATCCCCGAACCTTACAACGCTCCGCGCCAGAGCCTGCCGCCGGTCTACTGGCAGACCGGGCACATTGACGCCATCCGCACCGCGTCCATCCTCGAAAAGCATTCCCTGACCGGGGACGTGATCTACCCGCTGGTGATTGACCCGCGCTACACGGTGGACATCGACACCTTGCAAGACTGGGCCCGCTATGAACACGTCGTCGCGACCGGGGGGCTGGAGGCCGTCTCCCCGGGCCGGACGCGGCGTCCGATGCCGGAACGGATCGAATTGATCGTGCTGGATTTCGACGGCGTGATCACCGACAATCGGGTCTACACCGACCAGGACGGGCGCGAGATGGTCGCCGCCAGCCGCAGCGACAGTTTGTATCTCAAGGCTTTGCGCGAGAAAGGCGTCGAGACGGTGATCCTGTCGTCGGAGCCGAACCCGGTCGTGGCGGCGCGGGCGAAAAAGATGGGGCTGGAATCCACCCAGGGGGTCGGGATCCAGGCCAAAGGTCCCGCGCTGATGCGGCTTTTGGAGCAGAAAAACGTCCCGGCGGAGCGGGTCGTCTACGTCGGCAATGACCTCAACGACCTGCCCTGCTTCGAGATCGCCGGCTGGGCCGTGGCCGTCGCGGACGCGTATCCCGAAGTCCTGCGCGCCGCCGATTTTGTCTTGAGCAAACCCGGCGGGCACGGGGCGGTGCGGGAGTTGTGTGAAATCATTTTGAAGAAAATAGAGGAGCCAAAATGACTCGTGAAATCAAAATCGGTAACCGAATGGTCGGCGACGGGCATCCCGCTTACGTGATCGCCGAGATCGGCATCAACCACAACGGCAGCGTGGACATCGCCAAGGAGATGATTGACGCAGCGGTACACGCCGGGGTGGACGCGGTCAAGTTCCAGAAGCGCACGCCCGAAATCTGCACCCCGCCCGAACAGCAGAAGCAGATGCGCGAGACGCCCTGGGGCTACATCACTTACCTGGATTATCGTTATAAAGTGGAGTTCGGCGAGGCGGAATACCGCGAGATTGACCGCTACTGCAAAGAAAAGGGCATTGACTGGATGGTCTCGGTCTGGGATGAGCCGTCGGTGGATTTCATGGAACAGTTCAGTACCCCGGCTTATAAGGTCCCTTCGGCTTCGCTGACCGACCACGGCCTGCTGCGCTACCTGCGCAAGACGGGCAAGCCGGTCATCCTTTCGACGGGGATGTCCACCTACGACCAGATCCACGGTTCGGTGGAGGTGCTCGGCACCGAAAACCTGGCGATCACCCATTGCACCAGCACCTACCCGTGCGAACCGGAGGAGCTGAACCTGAAGATGATCCAGACCCTGCGCGACCAGTTCCCGGACGTGCCGGTCGGCTATTCGGGACACGAGGTGGGCCTCGTGCCCTCGACCATCGCGGTGGCCCTGGGGGCCTGCATCGTCGAGCGCCACCTGACCCTCGACCGGGCCATGTGGGGCTCGGACCAGGCCGCGTCCGTTGAGCCGGGCGGCTTCGAACGGCTGGTGAAGTACATCCGTGTCACCGAGGCGGCGATGGGCGACGGCGTAAAGAAGGTTTACGAGAGCGAGATGGGGTCGCTGAAGAAGTTGCGGAGGGTGAAGTAGGTTGTCGCCCCTGGCAGCGTGACGTAACTGATGAATAAAAAGACGTCCGAAGCGTGCTTCGGACGTCTTTTTATTTGCAATTAACGACGGGGCCTCTTACCAAAACCAGGGATTGCTTCGCTATGGAGTCGTGTAAAAATAACTCCGTTTTTCGCGTGAGGTGAGCGGGGCTGAAGCCACCTGCTCAGTTCGTGGAAGCCGTTTCGACAGGCTCAACGCGCCGCCTTTGGGCTGGCGCAACGAGTCGGTTTCAACCGACTTCCATGAACTGAGGCAGGACTTTAGTCCGACGAGCGCGGGCGAGAGGAAATCGAGAATCAGGAAGTTATTCTTACATGAGTCCTATGCTCGCAATGACAACCCGAGAACAATTGCCATAGATGCGGACTCGCCTCCAAAGATGAGCGGCCTCGTTGGCCGACAGGTCTGCTCATCCATGAAATAGGCTGTCAGCCTACTGTCAATATCCTGCCATCCTATTGCTAATATCCTGTCAGCCTATTATCAATATCCTGACAGGGTATTTCCCCCCTCTAAGTACACGTTTGCCAACGAGTGAGCACAGGATGGCAAGCGTGAGCGCACAGGTTGGCCGGGACGAGTGCCCAGGCCGCCTTCTGTGAAGCACGCCAAGGGTCCAGGTGGCTTTGTGCTGGCGACCGGGAAAGGATCCCCTGGCAGGCTGAACCGTGATTCTGAGTTTATTTTTCAGGAGGGACGATTTTGGTTAATGTTTCAATCAAGTGTGGGATTTTATTTCGAACCGTATCCCAAACCTGTTGGATATCCACCACATCGTATTCATGAATGACCAGATTCCTCATGCTGGTCATCTCCCGCCATAGGTATCATCCCGCGACATGGATCACCTGGGCCGATTCGAGAATATTCTTTCGCCTGAGGTAATTCCGGCTGTTTTCCACGCCTGATTTAGTCACCAGATCCACTTCGCGGCCAAAGATTTGCTTCAACTCATCTTGCATGCGAGCCATATCGAATAAAGTTACATTCGCATTCGGAGTGAACGAAACCATCACGTCAATATCACTGTCAGGGCTAAAGTCAGTGCTCACCGCTGAACCGAAGAGTGCAAACTCGGAAATTCCCCAGCGTTTGCAAAAATCTGAAATCTTGGATTTTGGTACCTTCACCATAACCTTGCTCATAAATTAATTATAGCGGACTTTTTTGCTTGCGTCTGTTACAATTCGCGGCCTATGAAAGACTCTTTTCTCCCAAAACTCAAACGCGGCCTCGACCGCATCGCCGCTGATATGCGCATCGTGCGCCTGTCCACCCAGGTGGCGCAGCACGCCCCGCACTCGGACCAACGCCCGGTGGTGTTCTTCAACGCCTCCACCCGCATCCTCGGCTTGAGCCAGAACGCGGCTTTTTCGATGCTGACCTCTTTTGCCGTGCGGCTGGAGGGCGTGCCGGTCGTCCATTTCGTCTGCCAGCGGGGGATGAGCCGCTGCGTGCTCGGCACCGACCAGGACGACCCGTCCGCGCCGATGCCCTGCGATACCTGCGTGCGCCAGTCGCTGGTGGTCTACAACAAGGCCGATGCCCGCTTTTTCACGTATGAGCAGGATGGCGAGTTGGCCGAAGCGCTGGCAAAGATGTCCCTGGCCGAACTGATGGTGTATGAACATCCCATCCCGACCTGGAACCTGCCATCACCAACCCTGCCGTTGGGATCGTTGGTGCTGCCCGGCATCCGCTGGCGGTTGCGCCTCCACAATTTGCAGGATGACGAGACGACGCGGACGCTGTATCGTGAGTTCATGCTCTCGGCCTGGAACGTGGCGAGGAAGTTTTCCGCCCTGCTCGACCAGACCGACCCTCAGGCTGCGGTCATTTTCAACGGGCAGTTCTTCCCCGAGGCGACCGCCCGCTGGCTGTGCCGACAGCGCGGCATCCCATCCTACACCCACGAGGTCGGCTTCCAGCCGCTGACGGCTTTCTTCACGCCCGGCGAGGCCACCGCCTCCCCGGTTGACCTGCCCGCCGATTTCGCCCTCTCTCCCGAACAGGATGCCCGCCTGGACGCCTATCTCGAAAACCGCTTCCACGGCAAATTCAGCATGGCGGGCATCCGGTTCTGGCCGGAGATGAAGCGGCTGGACGAGGCCTTTTTGCGGAAACTGGCCGGGTTCGAGCAACTGGTCCCGGTCTTTACCAACGTGATTTTCGACACCAGCCAGCCGCACTCGAACGTGGTTTTCAGCAACATGTTCGCCTGGCTGGATGTGGTGCTGGAACTGGTCAAAGCCCACCCGGAGACGCTGTTCGTCATCCGCGCCCACCCGGACGAAAAACGGCCCAACAGCCGCAAACAGGCGCGGGAGACGGTCGAAGGTTGGGTGCGCGCCCACGGCGTGGACAGCCTGCCCAATGTGGTTTTTTACGATTCGGGGGAGTACGTCAGTTCGTATGAATTGATCCAGCGCTCGAAGTTCGTGATGGTCTACAACTCGTCCATCGGGCTGGAGGCTTCGATCATGGGCGCGGCAGTCCTGTGCGGCGGGAAGGCCCGCTATACCCAATACCCGACCGTTTTCTTCCCGCAAACGGTGACAGATTTCCGGGCGCAGGCCGAAGCCTTTTTAACGGCGGACAGGCTGGAGGTCCCCGCGGGGCGCCGGCTGGAGGCGCGGCGTTTCCTGTATTACCAGTTGTTCCGCACCTCGCTGCCGTTCGAGAAGTTCATCGTCCCATTTTACAGGCCGGGAATGGTAATGCTCAAGAAGTTCGGCTGGCATGAGTTGAAACCCGAGAGTTCTCCGGCAATAAAAGCTATTCTGGATGGGTTGCTCCGCGACGGGGAGTTTTTACTGGGATAACCTTTACAACTCGCTCGTCAGTCTGGGATTGATCCCGGTTTTATCCTTGAAAAACGCCTGGATGCGCCCGATGTCGGCTTTGATGTCGTCGGTCAGGGCAAAGGTCGGGCCAATGCCGCAGGTTTTGGAGACGCTGTCCACAAAGCCTGCCACGACCGGGATGCCGGCGCTCCTTGCGATGTGATGGAAACCGCGCTTCCATTCGCCGACCTTGCTGCGGGTTCCTTCGGGGGTGATGACCAGTTGGAAATGATCGGCTTTCCGAACAGCCTGGACCATCTGCTCCACCAGCCCCTGCGACCTGGAGCGGTCCACCGGGACGCCGCCGCACCAGCGGAAGAACTTGCCGAACGGCCCGCGGAATAACTCCGCCTTACCCATAAAGCGGACTTTCGCTTCCAGGACGAAGGCCAGCGCCAGGAACATGACGAAGTCCCAGTTGGAAGTATGCGGCGCGCCGACGATGACGAACTTTGGGAGGTCGGGCAACCGTCCCTGGACGCGCCAGCCAAAAAGTCGTAGGAGTGCCTTCGACAGGCCGCGAAGCAATTTGCTCAAAACGGGGGTATCAAAGATGGTCGTGTTCATTCGAGTTCCCTTTTGTTGAACACAATAACAAAATTTATAGTTGGAGTATATCTTAAGCCCGCCCGTCCATGCAGGAACTTTGCAGCAGTTCTCAATTTGAAATTGTCACTCCCCGTTCGCCCCTGTGGGATGCTGCGCGAGGGACGTTGTGCGAGGAACGCCTGTCCTGCCTGCGCCTGCCAAAGGGAAGCAATCTCCTCGTTGAATCAGGTGGGTTGCTTCAGGGCGATCCTTCGACTGCGTTCGAAGAACACTCGCTCCGCTCAGGACGCCCTCGCAATAGTCATATTGAGATTTGCGGGGAATTTTGAGCAAAACCGGCTTGCGCACAGCTTTGTTTTCGCTGTATACTGGAAAAAATTTAGGCTCTCCCGTAACGAACGGGAAAGAGCCTAAACACAAAGGACACTACGGACACAAAGGGGAAAGGCGGCTTGGCTTATAGCCTTTTTCCTTCGTTTCCTTCGTGTTCCTTTGTGTTTCAAAAGGTTTTTCCCGTCAAAAACGGGAGAGCCAAAATTTATAACATCTGGAGGAGACTATGGATAAGAAAACTACCGGCCTAATTGCAACAATCGCTACCGCCGTTTTTTGCGGCTGTCCCGGCCTGTTGGGCCTTTGTGTGGGTGGGATGATGGCACTTGTAGGGGCCATCCCGGGCGCAGACATTGACGTATTTGGCAGCAGTGACCCGGCTTCTGCGATCGGCACGGGGCTTGCCATGCTGTGCGGCGGGATCGTCTTCATCGCCATCCCGGTCCTGGTCGGTGTGCTGACCCTGCGCAAACCGAAACCCGCTGTGGTGGAGAATATTGACGAGCCTTTGCCCCCGGCCTCGTAAAAGCTGCATCCATTTTAGAGAAACCCGTTCCTTTCGCTGCCCAATGGACATATAGCGAGATGGACGGGTTTTTGGTTTTCTTAATCGGGGTGAGACCCTGCCAATCAGGGGAATTTCGAAAGTGTCAGGGGAGCGAGATCAAATTTGCGCTTTTCAAGCCTGGACCGCCTCTTGCTCAAGCTTAAGCCCGCGCTGGATGAGATGCTCCATTACGTACCGAACATCGGCCAGTTCGGGGCGGGCGCATAAATGTTTGAGATTGCGAATATCTGCCTGGGTCAATGGGCGGGATAACTGAGCGTATTTTTCGAAGGTGGGAATGTCCATGAGATAAGGATGGACGGGGCGCTTGAGTTTTTTCCGCAGTTGCGAAAGGATGCTGAATCCGCCATAGTCCATGTCGGACCAGAGGTGGATGGGGGTGGTTTCGGGGATGAGGCGGAGCAGGCGGCGGACGGACGGGGAGGGGTTGCCCATTAAACAGAGTGTTGCGTAGGACGTGTTTCGTGTTTCGTGGTTGTTTTCGTGTTTACTTGTATCCCTGTCTGCTTGTTGGTGGAAGGAGGTGAGGTTTTCGATCAGGAGGACAGAGTCGGCGTGGATGGCGACGGATTGGATGGTCTCGACTTGCGCGGCGGGGAAACCGACCGATGGGGCGAATCCGCCCAGCGACAGGATTTCCCCGCTTTGGGTGGTGAGCTGCCAGTTGCCGGAGAGATGGATGTAGGTGGGGTTGGCGACAAGGTTGAGTTCGCGGAGGATGTCTTCGGCGGAGAGCGGCTTCCAGTCCCGGTTGGCGGCGAGCGCCAGGCGGACAACAGCGGATTTCAAATCGTCGAAGCGTTTGCTGTCGTTGAAGGTGCGCACACTGAAGACGCGATGGGGAGTCTCGGCTTCGAGGGTGGATAACGCGGATAGTACGGCGAGCAGGTCGAGGTTCCAGGACGCATCGGTCAGGCTGAAGGGCGCGGGGGATTTCCCGGCGCGGAGCTGGTCCAGGGCGCGGTGGACGGCGCGGGTCCGCCAGTCATCCTTCGAAAAGCGGAATTGGTCGGCGAGGAGGATGGTTTCGAGGCGGGCGCGGGTGGTGGAGGCGGGTTCGCGGTGGAGGAGGGTGTAGAGTGATGCGTGATGCGTGTTGCTTGTTGCGAGGGAGACAGATTGGAGGAGGTGGTTGGTTTCGCCGGGGAGCCAGGTGAGGGCGATCAGGCCGGCCCGTTCGAGTTGAGTGAGTTGTTCATTGGCGATAAGACGAGGCGCGGGGTCGGCCTGGGAGAAGTAGGCGGGGAGGGGGAGGTCGGTGAGGGTGATTTTGATGGCGCGTGGAGCGTGTGGCGTGTTTTGTGAAGCGTGGTGCGTGACGCGTTTGGCGCGGTTCTCGAACTTATCGAGGAGCGCGTTGAGGATGATTTCAACGTCGTGAGAGGGGACGAACGAGAGTTCCATGATTTGCTTTTACGAAACACGTTATTGGTTTTCGAGTTCCCGGATCATCTCGCTCTTGTCAATCTCGATCACGAAGGCGTGGCTGTTCTTGCGGACGACGGTGCAGACGGTATCCACAAAGGGCAGGAGCGAGCCGGATTTGTCGGGCGGGGTGGCGAGAAGGACTTGCAATCCGGCTTCGCGCATGAATTGCAGGGCGCTGGCGGTGCGGGCGGTGTCCATCTTGCCGAAGGCTTCGTCGAAGAGGGCCAGGCGGATGGTGTCGGAGGGGCGGGGCTGGTTGAGACGGTAGGCCTGGGCGAAGGAAGCCGCCATGGCCACGTAGAAGGGCGTGGTGGTCTCGCCGCCGGATTTCTTGGCGTTGATCTGGCTGAGCAGGGCGCGGTCGCCGTTGGGGTAGTGGATGCGGATGTCGTATTGCAGGTAGGAGCGGTAATCCTGCAACTCGCGCAGTTCAGCGGAGAGGGTCTCGCCCGACTGATTGTTGAGGGTCAGACGTTCGAGCAGCAGGTCCCAGGCTTGCTGGTGCTTCTGGCGGAAGTCCGAGTCGAAGAGCGAGGCGCCGAGCACGCTCTGGCTGTCCATCACCATGTCGTACATGCCGCGCAGGTTGGCGGCCGGCTGGGTGATGAATTCGTAACGCTCGCCGCCGAAGCGCAACTGGGAGAGGGTGGTGTTCAGGTAGGCCAGTTGCTGGCGGGCTTCCTCGATCTGCTCGCGCAGACGGTGGATGAAGTTCTCGACCAATTCCTGTTCGGCGAGGCCCCGCTGGCGGGCGATCTGGGATTCGTATTGAGGTAACTCGGAGTTAACCAGTTTGTTTCTTTCATCCGTGTAGCGCGTTGCGTGATCCGTATCGTCGTAGCCGAAGTCGTAGCGCATGGAGTAGGCTTGTTTGGCTTCGCGCAGGCGGTCACGGTTGCGGGTTTCGGCGGTCTGGTAGTCGTTTTCGTAGCGTTCGGCGTTCTGGCGGATCACGTCCACGGGCTGGCGTTCGAGGCGGCGGGCATATTCCTTTTCGATCTCGGCGCGGAATTCTTCATCGGGATTTTCGCCATTGAGGAATTCTTCGGCATTTTGGATGGACTGATCTATCTCACGCTCCAGGCGGGGGATTTCACCCTCGGCCAGGGTCTGGGCTTTGGCTTCCATCCCGCCGATGCGGTGCTGGAGTGAGCCTGCTTCCGTTTGCAGACGGTTGTACTCGGCCTGGTGCTGGTCCACGTTGGCCTTCAAGGATTCAGCGGTGTGGAGATCGAGAGCTTCGAGTTCTTGCTTGAGTGATGCGTGTTGCGTGGTGCGTTCAGGGAGGATGGCGAGGGCTTCGAGGACGTGTTCGAGTTCGATGAGCGGGCGGGTCTTGTCGCGGGTGAGGGCGAGGCGTTGGCGCAGGGCGGAATCGCGTTCGTTGAGCGAGACCATTTCCGCGGTGATTTCGTCCAGGCGCTGACGGCGGCTTTCCACCTGGCTCGTGACGGCGCGTTCGCCGATGAACCAGCGCCCGTAGACCTGCGGGCTGAGGTGGCTGTCGGTGTAGTTGCGGCGGACGAAACAGTCGCGGGTGATGGCGGTGCGATGCTCACGCAGTTCTTCGAGGCTGTCGCATTTGACGTAGTTTTGCAAAAGAAGGTTTACGAATGCGCGAACATCGGCGCGTTCGGTGATGACTTCGGATGCAAGCGAGTCTTGATTCGTGCTGCGTGTTCCGTTGTTTGCTTGTTTACTTGCGTACTTGTCTACCTGGGTGCTTGCATGTTGCGTAATGCGGTCGGTGTCGAGGAGGGCGACGCTGTGGAGGTTCTCTTTATGGCGGCGGTCGCGGTAGAGTTTCATAGCCGCGTCGTAGTGGGCGGGGGGGACGAGGATGGTGAAGCGGCTGCGTCCGAGGATGCCTTCGACCGCGTTTTGCCATTCCTTGTTGGGGATGTCAATGACAGTGCAAAGGAAAACGACTTCTTCGCTGGAGAGGCCGAGTTCGGCGCGCAGCAACCGACGCAAGCGGCTGGCCTGCGGGGCTTCACTCTCGTAACTGACGTCGCGGTCGCCGGTGCGGAGTTTGCGGATTTCGTCTTCGAGTCTGGCAGCTTCCTCCCGGAGTGCAGCGGCTTTTTCGTCCAGGATTGCCTGCTCGCGGGAATATTCCTGTGAGATAGCGGCGAGGGTGGATTGGTAATTTTCGAGCGTCCGCTCCGCTGTGCTTCGGGACGATATGTTGCGTGGTTGGTGTTCTGTGTCATCGACTTCGCGCAGAACAAGCTCGAGCGTTTTTTGCTCGGCGACGAAAGTTTCAAGTTCCGGCGGAATTGGTTGGTTGTCTGCTGTGAGCAGTTGGCGCAGTTTTTCAGCGTCGACGCGTTCCCGGTCGAGGGCGGTTTCAGCGTCGGCCTGGCGCTGGCGCAGGAGGCTGAGTTCGGCGGCGAGGGCGGCGAGTTTTTCGGTCAGGTCGCGCTGTTTGACGGCGGTCTGGTCGGTTTGCAGGGCGATCCTGGCGTCGAGCAGGGCGGTTTCGGCGTATTTCAGGTGGCTGGCAAGCTGTTCGCGCTGGATTTCGGCGCGGCTGAGTTCGAGGCGGATTTCGTCCAGTTTCAGGCGGGCATTCTTCAGTTCGGTGCTGTGGAGTTCCCCGCGGACGCGGCGGGCGATGTAGCCGTTGGTGATGCGCCTGCGCCGGTTGGCGGCGCGTTCCTTGTCGAGTTCTTCGATGCGCTCCAAAGCTCCAATGCGTTCGCGCACGTCGGCTGCCAGGCTCTCGAAGTGGCGCAGGGTGTCGAGCTGGGCTTGCAGGGTTTTGACATCCAGCAGGTTTTCGTCGAGCAGGTAGTTGTGGACGAAGGAGCGGATGTCGGTGAGCGGGCTGAAGGCCAGTCCCTTGACGATCTTGGCGGGGAAGGACTCTTTCAGTTGGCCGAGGCGGTTGAGCAGGTGGACGCGGTAATCTTCCAGCCGGGTGAAGACCTGGGCGCGGGAGCCGGCCGGAAGGGCGAAGTGTTCGAGGTGGCGTTTGAAAGCCCGGGTGTCGAACAGCCGTCCGGGGGCGGAATCCGCCTGGAAGAACCAGCGGTCATCCAATCCCGCATTGTGGACGATAAAGTAGGCCACATCCGGGCTGCGGCCGTCTTCGAAGGCGTCAATGACCGCGCCGTGCGAGAAGTACGCGCCGTCGGGGTTGCGGAATTCGAGGGCGATCACGCCGGTGGCATCGCGGCGCAGGAAGCGTTGGCCTTCGGTGCCGAGCTCGCCGCGCACATAACTGGCGAGGGTGCGCTTGCCGCCGGCCAGGGCAGCCTGGTTGAAACGCACGTCGCGCTGGCCGCCGACGAGGGCAAACTGGACGGCGTCGAGGACGGTGGATTTGCCCGCGCCGTTGATGCCGATAAAGTAGGTGCTGCCCTCGCAGTTGATGGTGGTGTTTTCGAACAAATGCCAGTTGATGAGGCGGATTTTGGTTAGGGTTTTCATGGATAATCCTTGCTGCGTGGCGCGTGTTTCGCAAGAGCAAAACGGAACACGTCCCACGCTATTCAGAATCTTCTTCGCTGTCGGCAGAGCGATATTTGCGGATCCAGGCGTCGAGTTCGTCGGCGGTTTGGACGGGGAGGATCAGGCGGACGGAGCCGCGCAGCCGCAGGCGGGCGTCGGCGTCGCGCACGTCTATGGTGCGGCCGTCGAGGGTGTCTATCAAGCCCATCGTCCGCAGGCGGCGCAGCAGGGTCTCGTATTGGATGATGCCCAGGTCGCGTTCCTTGCCGGTGATGGTGCGGTATTCTTCGCGGACCTCGCCGATGGTCACGACCGGGTCTTGGGCCAGGCTGAGGCGTTCGGTGCGCTCCTCGTAGAGTTTGCGCAAGACGACGATCATCAGGGTTTCATCGAGCTTATAGCGGGCGCGGCAGTAACTGTATTCGGAGACGGCCTGGAAGATGCGGTGGTAGTCGTCGTGGAGCAGGTTGTAACCGGCCAGTCCGAGCGCCGTTTCGCAGGCGTCGCGGTGGCGGTGGATGAAATAGTAATCGTCCTTGTCTTCGTCCTTGTCCTGGTAGAGAAAGACTTGGCCGAGGAGACGATTGACCACGCGAGGCAGGTCGCGTTGAGATTTTTCGGGGAGGGAGGTGAGGTGGGTGAGTTCCATAGGTTTATCGTGTTACGTGATGCGTGTTACGTGTTGCGTATGAGTTGGGACGGAACACGCTACACGCTACAACTTGTACAACTCGAACGGCACGACCCGGTACGTTCCCATGTCAACCGGGTCGCCGCCGGTGATTTCGAGACCGTAGGCGACTTCGGGATGGTGGGCGTAGGCCAGGATGGTGGTCAGCCAGTGCAAGTCGCCGGACACGTCCGCCGGGATTTCGGAGATATGCAGTTTCTTGTGCCCATTGAAGAAGCCAAGCACCTTGCGGTTGACCTTTTCGGGCGAGAAGGCCTGGGTGACATCTTTCATGGTCAGGCTGCGCAGGGTTGCCAGGTCTTCAGGATGCAGGGTGGGAACGATCACCGTATCGGGCATGAACGGGGCGCGGCGCTGGGGCGGGGTGTAGTAGCTATGGATGTCTGGCAGGCCCACAGGGTGCTGGCGCAGGGCGGGCGCTTCCTCAGGCAGGTAGTCTTCGCCTTCGTCTCTCATTGCCGAGAGATGGCGGGCCAGGGAAACCAGCCGGTCCTTGAAGCTGCCGTCGGCGTTGCCAAGTTGATAGCGGATCTGGCGCAGGGAGGTGCGCAGGTACTGGGCGTGGCGCTGGTCTATATCTTCGAGCAGCGGGTCCAGCCCTTCGAGCTGGTGGATGACGAATTGCAGGTAACCGGAAAGGGTCTGCTCCGCCTGGGCCGGGTTCAAGCGGCTCTGCAGGGCCATCTCGTCGGCGGTCTGGGTCAGCCAGCCGGGGTCGAGCTGCCAGGTCTGGAGCTGGTTGATGATGTCGCGGCGGTAGCGGGAAACGTGGTCGGAGGTCTTCAGGGCGTGGTACGAAGCGCCGAGCGTCTGCGAGTAGTCGTCGAATTGCAGGCGCAGCAGGTCGGCGATCTCCTTTTCACGGGTGGCGCGCTCCACGTAGCGGCGGATGTTCTGGTTGAGTTCGCTCAGGCCGCGCACCATCTGGCGCACATTTTCGTAAGCCTGGGTCACGGCCAGGGCGGGGGAGAAATCCTTGTTGGTCTCGGCTGCGGTAATGAGCTGGTGGGCGGTGTAAATTTGCCCGGTAAATTCGTGCGGCTTCTGCTCCTCGATCTTGCGCAGGGCTTCGAGCAGGGTAAAAGCGTAATCGGGCAGGGAGATGGTCTCGCTGTAATCGGCGTGCTGCTCGCGCTCGATCCAGCCGGTCTCTTCGAGGCGGCGGATGAGATAGGAGGCGTAGTCCTGCCCGGATTTCTGGCCCGTTATCGAAACGGGATCATCCTTCGACAGGCTCAGGACAGCGGGCCCACCCGTCGGCTGATCCGGCGCGGCGGACTCAGCCGGGGCCTGGTTCGCCATTTCGACGGCGATCTCCGCCTCGGCGTCCGCGCCCGTCAAATAATCCACAATTTCAGCCACGACCACCTCCCGCGCCAGACCGAATCGGTTGAACTCGGCCAGTCCATAAATCCGCAGCAGGATAGCCATGTAATGGCGCTGGAGTGTGATGTAACCCTGGGTGCTGAACAGGTTGAACAGGTTGAGCGGCAGGACATCAAAGGGATTCGCCATGTTCCGCCTCCCAGACCAGGATGTCTTGCAGCTCGCAGTTGAGCGCGGCGCACAGGCGGGCGAGGGCCTCCAGGTCAACGTGGCGGGCGGTGCCGGCATCGAGACGGTAGACGAAATCTTTGGGCACGCCCGCTTTTTCGGCCAGTTTGCGCGGGGAGGTGCGCTCGCCGGTCTCAGCCTGCTGCTTTCCGAGTAAAATGGTGATACGGCCGGATGTCGTGATCTTAGAACGCATGTTCTAATAATACAGTTAAACAGGCGTTTTGTCAAGACTTCCGGCGAAGAAACAGGACAAATGGCGCTTGGTTTGGAGGAGCGTCTCCATGAACGTTCAATTGACCGAAAAAATTATCCGCTCGCGGGCCAGCGAGCAGAGTTTCCAAAAGGGTTTGGCCTATTACGAATCCGATGCGATTTACAACCCCGCCCGGCAGCCTGCGCCCGGCGGGGTCACGCTGACGGCGCACTGCGAGGGGAGCAGCGCCCCATCCTACCGCCTGTGGGTCGAGTTGGACGGTGGCGGCGTGCGGTCCGCCTCCTGCACCTGCCCGTATGATTGGGGTGGGGATTGCAAGCACATCGTCGCTTTGCTGCTGATGTACCTCCACCAGCCGGATGGGTTTTCGGAGCAGAAAAGCGTGTCCGATTTGCTGGCGGGGCTGGAAAAGGAGGCGCTGGTGGCGTTGATCGTCCGCCTGGTGGAGCGCGTTCCCGATCTATACGACGCGCTGGAGCTGGCAATCCCGGCGGCACAAGTTTCTTCGCAGCCAAAATCTGCTGGCAAGCCGGAGAGACGGCAGACCCAGGTCTCGGAAGGGACTTACCGCAAACAGATCACCCGGATATTGAAACAGGGATACCGGGGCGACTATGACGACGACTGGAACGAGCCTGGCTATATTGCCGATTTGCAGGAAATACTCGAAACCGGCGTCAAGTTTTTGGATGCGGGGGATGCCGAAGGCGCGCTGATCATCCTGCGGGTGCTGCTGGAAGAATTGACCGAAGACTACGATAGTGACATGGACTACAACGGCGACCTGGCCTGCATCATCCAGGATATCGGGGTGCCGCTGGCCGAGGCCATTCTCAGCCTCGAACTGGAGCCGGACACCCGCGAGGAACTTCAAGGAGCCATGCAGAACATCCTCGACGACCTGGACGAAATGATCGAGGCCGATGGTGAGCTTGAACTCATCCTGGCCGCGCTGGAGCATGGCTGGGACGAATTGCCCGATGAAGAGACGGAATGGGACGAGTACGAAGAAGATTACTGGATGACCCTGGACAAGCTGAAGCAGGCCCGGCTCAACGTGCTGGCGCGGCAGGGCGACGATGACGCCTTCCTCCAGATGGCCGAGAAAATGGACCCGAAACGTTATGCGTTGAAACTGCTCGATCTTGGCCGGGTGGACGAAGCGATCAAAGCCAGCGAAAAGCTGGAAAATACGAGCGATATTTTCGAAGTGGCTCAAAGATTGCGTGAATTTGGCCGCCTGCGGGAAGTCATTGCCCTGGCAGAACGCGGGCTGGAACTCAAAGGTTACGATACCTTTCAACTGGCGCTCTGGCTGGCCCCTCTGGAAGAGTCCCAGGGCAGGATTGACATGGCCCTGTTGGCTTACCGCACCGTTTACGAGGGATCCCCAAGTATCGAGGTTTACCGCCACCTCAAGCGGCTGGCCGGTGGGAACTGGCCCAGTCTCCGCCTCGCGCTCATTCAAAAAGCCGGTAACAACCGCGATGTCCTGGTGGACATTCACCTGGAAGAAGGGGATTGGGATGCGGCCATCGAAGCCGTGAAACATGACATGTGGTCGTTTCAACTGCTCGAAAAGGTGGCCGAGGCAGTCATCCCCCACCGCCCGGGCTGGGTGATCCGCGTGGCCTTGAAACAGTCGGACGGATTGATCGCCCGAGCGCAGAGCAAGTTGTATCCGGTCGCCGCCCGCTGGCTGGAACGGGCCAAAAGGGCGTACCGCCAAAAAGGCCGGGATGCAGAGTGGCGGGCTTACATTGACAACCTGCGAATGACCTACGCCCGGCGTCCGGCGCTGCAACGGGAAATCAAGGATTTGTAGCCGGATTGCGGCTCACGTCGGCCCATCGGCGATGTGGAGGGCGGCAAGTTAGCGGGCAATTCTTCAGGAATCTTGTTTTCGGATGTGGTTGAGATAGGCAGCGTTGAGGAATTGCTCGATCCGGGTATGGAGCGGGGTCTGGCGGTAAGGGTTTTTCTGGGCAGAAGTGTGGATGTATTTGGCGCAGTTATTACACAGGAGATAGCCAATCAGCACCCCGCGCTCGCGGTAGATGTAAGCGTTCAGCGACAGGGCATCGTCACCCTTGAATTTCATCGCCCCGTCGGTAGGCTGGGCGCAGCCGGGGCAGACGCCATCGTAAAACCAGGACGATTTGACAGCCGGGCCGAAATGGGCCTTCGCCTGGGCGAAAATGGTTCGCATCAGTTCATCTATTTTTTCGGAATTACTGGGATTTTGGCTCATGTGATTTTCCTGGCATGGGATGATGCAATCATACTGCAAACTGGTAAATTTCGGGAAATCCGAGCCGTCCGAACGATTGGGGAGGGTGACCGTTATTTTGGCTGAAAATATCCTTGAACCCGGCAGCTAAAACCTTATGCTCCAACTGTGCTTTGAGCAGTCCACCAGTAATGCTGCCTGTCCATAAAGTAACATCGCTTTTTGGGATTGCCCCGGGTACCGACTTTTATGGGACGAATCAAGTCAGAGCACGGGAACGGTGATACGAGTATCAGTACTCACCACACCACCCACACTGCGCAGAGCAACAACGGTATCGCCCAGTAACTCGAGGGTATCCGTTTCAACGTATGCGATGCAATCTGTGGGTCCCACCAACAGGTGGGCTTGCTTCACTCCCGCAATGGTGCGAATCGTTGCCATGACTTTACGCGGATCCTTTGCATTCATTTGTATGAGGATATAAGCGGCTGTCATGCGTAATCTCCTTTTTCTATGTGACTTCGCAAGTCAATTCCGCCAATGCCGCTGACCACTCTGCGTCATCAACGGGTTTTCTCGCTCGGAAGTTGATTCCCAGGGTGCCAAAGTTTGCTGCACTGGAGGATTGAGGCGCATCACCATAGACATCACCTTGCCATGTGATCTCGAAATCAACAAAACCGGCGGCTACGACCGTAGCTTTGAGCTCTGCTTCCAGCAGAGCGCCGGCAATTCAGCCCGTCCACAGATCGATCTTACGCTTGGCACTCTCCGGAACTGCTTTTTGGACCAGGATGTCACCGATTTGCAGACGCCCGCCAGGCTTGAGAATCCGCGCCATTTCATGCAGGGCTGTGGATTTATCCGGGATCAGGTTGAGGACGCCATTCGAGATCAGGACATCGGCCCAGCCATCCTCAGCAGGTAGTGTTTCGGCATAGCCCTGGCGGAATTCGACATTGCTGATTCCGGCTTCTTGAGCAGCACTTTTTGCTTTTTCGATCATCGCCGGGGTCATATCTATGCCTACTACCTGCCCGTCCGGTGAGACCATGCGAGCGGCAATCAAACTGTCGAACCCTGCGCCGCTGCCAATATCCACCACGTTATCCCCAGGGTTCAATACTCCAAGGCTGAAAGGATTTCCTGTCCCGGCGAACGATGCGATGGAAGACTCCGGTAGTCCAACAAGCCATTCATCAGGGTAGCCAAGTAAGTGGGCGAGCCGCCGCCCGGTGTGGAAATGAAAGCCGCGTTGAGGTTCCAGGGCAACCAGGCTGTACTCTTCCTGAATTGCAGCGCGCAATGATTCCAACTCTGGTGTTTGGGTAGAGCTTGCTGTAGCTATCATGGTTTCTTCTCCTGACCATTGACGAGGCATTGTCAGGCATGGAGCGGCAAACGGCCTCCCGCTCCATGCTCTAATTCAAAGCCTGATCACGACTCTAGCTCTTCAGAGAAACGCTCACAGGGACCGGGTTGCGGATGATGTCGAGCACCGGCGATGTTTTCTGGACGTAATTGCACAATTCCACGATCTTTTCACGCGGCGCATTGCTCTTTACCTGATAGGTCAGGCGGATCCCCTCATACCCCGGGCGCACTTCTTCCGAGAGACCCAGGAAGGCGCGCAAGTCCAGGTCTCCTTCCATGTCGAATTTCAGGCTCTCGACCTCAATCCCCTGGGCAGCCGCGTTATAGATAAAGCCCACAGCCAGGCACGATGCCAGTGCGTGCAAAACGGCTTCCACCGCATTCGGACCGGCATTGGCGCCGAGTAATACGGGCGGCTCATCCCCTTCCAGCACGAACGGCGTTGTGCGGGAGGCATCTTCCTGACCGGCGCCATAAAATCCCTGGATAAAGGTGCGGGAATGACCGCCTTCCAGCCATTCATTGTGGGCCCGAAATTGGCAACGAGCGAGATCGGGATTCTGCTGGATGGCATTGACCGTGCCCACGAGTTGATCCACATTCACGCCATTGACGAGGGTTGGAGCTTGGGTATTCATGGTTTGATTTCCTTTCTTTGTGCAAAACAGATTTTCGATACTCCAAGCATAGACAAAAAGAGGCTGAATGTCTCCACTCGAAAGAATGGAAAAGAGAATGGAAAAAGCCAACCAAGTATGGTAGGATGGCTCAAGTCAACACTGTGTTTATCAGTATCATCCTTTGAGAATGCCTTTATGGAAGACGAAGAACCGTACCTGACTCCAATCAGCAAACGCGAGCGGGAGATTTTAGCGCGATTGGCCACCGGCTTATCGGATCAGCAGATCGCCGATGAGCTGTTCCTGAGCCTTCACACCGTCAAGTGGTACAACCGACAGATTTTCAGCAAGCTGGGCGTCAGCAGTCGGACGCAAGCCATCACCAAAGCCAGAGCCTTGGGACTCTTCGGCGCAAACGATCTCCCTGAACCGGTGATCTCTCAGGCCGACAGTAAGCTACCAATCGCACAGCGCCGGAAGGTGGAGCATCATATCTCCTTTACTGCCAGCACCGATAGTACCCGCATCGCTTATGCGGTCGCCGGGAATGGACCACCGTTGGTCAAAGTCGGTAATTACATGAGTCACGTGGAGTACGATTGGGATAGCCCTGTGTGGGCACACTGGCTGGAGGAACTGACCCACAGTCATACGCTGATCCACTACGATGAACGCGGCTCAGGACTTTCGGATTGGAATGCTGAAGACATGTCGTTCGAAGCGTGGGTGCGCGATCTCGAAGCAGTGGTGAACGCTGCCGGGCTTCGACAGTTCCCACTCTTTGCGATGTCGCAGGCGGGTGCCGTTGCTGTCGCGTATACTGCCCGCCATCCCGACAAGGTCACTCGCTTGATTGTGCATGGCTCTTACGCACGGGGCTGGTTGAAGCGAGATTTAACCGAGGAGCAGATTGAAGAAGAGAAGTTGATGATCAGTCTGATGCGGGTTGGATGGGGGCGAGACAATCCCGCTTTTCGACAGGTGTTTGCAATGCAACTCTTTCCTGACGCGACATCCGAACATATACGCGCTTTGGAAGAGCAGATGCGCCGTTCGGTTTCTCCAAAAAACGCGGTGCGATTGGAAAGCGAAATGCATCGCATTGACGTTCGCGATCTCGCACGACAGATTACGGTCCCGACACTGGTTTTGCATTCACACGAAGATGAAGCAGTTCCCTTTGAAGAAGGCCGTTTACTGGCCTCCCTCATTCCCGGGGCGCAATTCGTCGCGCTTGAGAGTAAGAATCACCTGTTGAGGGAAGATGAAGCCGCCTGGCCAAAATTCGTGAAAGTCGTGCGCGGTTTTCTTGACGAGGATGAGTAACAGCAACACCCTTCCCTGGCGTGATGTTACCTCGGAGTCGTGTAAAAATAACTTCCGTTTTTCGCGTGGGGTGAGCGGGGCTGAAGCCACCTGCTCAGTTCGTGGAAGCCGTTTCGACAGGCTCAACGCGCCGCCTTTGGGCTGGCGCAACGAGTCGGTTTCAACCGACTTCCATGAACTGAGGCAGGACTTTAGTCCGACGAGCGCGGGCGAGAAGAAATCCAGAATCGGGAAGTTATTCTTACATGAGTCCCTCGATAAATCCCACAAGTGAGTTGTAAGAAATTTGTAGGGTGTGTCAGAAATTATCAAAAAAAGGTTGGAGAACAGGAAAAGCAACTGGATAAACTCCTTGACTTATATCTTTCAGGTGATTTCGCGCGAGAAATGCTAACTGAACGAAAAGCCCGATTAGAAGAGAATTTGGCAAGTCTTCGTAAAGAGCAGCAAGAGCTAATGGATCGTAAATAAATAATTTCCCGCGCTGTCATTGCGAGGAGGGTGCTCTTCCCGACGCCTGCCCTGAGTAAGTCGAAGGGAAGCAATCTCCTCCAGCCTGGGAAAACCCAGTTAATAGGTGCTTCTGCCTTTTTGGAGATTGCTTCGGGCAAAGAGCGCCCTCGCAATGACACCGTTTGATCGGAGTGAGGGAACTTATTCTTTTACGCATCCTAGAATTTTGTGATAGCATCCGTGACCGTATTGATACAGCAAATTTTGACGAGAAACGCCAACTGATAGAACTTTTTGATGTTCGTGGTAGACTCGCCGTTGAAGAAGAAAAGGTGGTTCACGTCACATGCCTAATCTCACCGCAACCAGTGTCTCTTGCGCTAACATCGCCCTCATCAAATACTGGGGCAACCGCGACCCGGCCTTGCGCCTCCCCGTCAACGGCTCCATCTCGATGAACCTGGATGGGTTGTTCACGCGCACGTCGGTTAGTTTCCAGCCGTCGCTGCCTTTCGATGAGTTGATCATCAACGGGCGCGAGGTGGCCGGCAAGGGGCTGGAACGGGTTTCGTCCATCCTCGACCTGGCGCGCGGCATGGCGGGAATCAAGATGCGCGCCGAGGTCGTCAGCGAGAACAACTTCCCTTCCGGCGCGGGGATCGCCTCGTCCGCGTCGGCGTTCGCGGCCCTGGCTTTGGCGGCGACGCAGGCCGCGGGTCTGGGGTTGAGCGAGGCGGAACTCTCCCGGCTGGCGCGGCGCGGGTCGGGGTCGGCCAGCCGCTCGGTCCCGGGCGGATTCGTCGAATGGTACGCCGGGAATACGGACGAAGAGTCGTTCGCCGAATCCATCGCCCCTCCCGGTCATTGGGATTTGGCCGACTGCGTGGCGATCATCAGCGCCGGGCACAAGCAGACCGGTTCGACCGAGGGCCATGCCCTGGCCCCCTCCAGCCCGTTGCAGGAGGCGCGGGTGGCCGACGCCTCCCGCCGCCTGGACCTGTGCCGGCGCGCCATCCTGGACCGGGATTTCGAAGCCCTGGCCGCCATCGCGGAACTGGATTCGGACATGATGCATGCCGTGATGATGACCAGCCAGCCGGCCTTGTTCTACTGGCAGCCCGCCACGCTGACGGTGATGCTGGCCGTGCGCGAGTGGCGCAGCCGGGGATTGCCCGTCTTTTACACCATAGATGCCGGGCCGAACGTTCACGTCCTTTGCCCGCGCGGGTACATCGGCGAAACGGAGAAGAACCTGCGCGCCCTGCCGGGCGTGACAGAGGTACTGGTTGCCGGCGTGGGCGGCCCGGCGCGTTTGTTGACCTGATATAATGAATGTTTGATTTTCACAAAATATAGGTAACCTAAAATGACACTCAGACTGATCCTCGAATTTGTGGGGGCATTGGCTTTTCTTATCATCATCCACGAGCTTGGACATTTCATCGCCTGCCGGGCGCTGGGCGTCGAAGTGGAGGAGTTCGGCATGGGCCTGCCGCCCAAGCTTTTCCGGTTTTGGCGGCTGAAAGGCTCCATGACCATCGGCCGCCGCCGGCTTGAGATCCCGCGCAATTTCGAATTGCCTTTCGACGCCAGGAACAGCCTCAAGCGCGGCGTGGATGCGATTGCGCAGCAAGTCAATGACAAGCTGGTGCTCAAATCCGTCGCCCTGGCTGCCACCGAAGACGGCCAATACACCCCGCCCGCCAACGACTATATCCCGCTGCCGGATAACGAGGTCCGCATTTCGGGTGTTCTCAACGAGATCGCGCCCGGGACCGAATTCACCATCAACGCCCTGCCGCTGGGCGGATTCGTGCGTCCCAAAGGCGAGAATGACCCCGAAATCATCGGCGGGTTGGCCGCCGCCGTCGCCTGGAAACGGGTCATCGTGGCTTTCGCCGGGCCGGTGATGAACCTGCTGGCCGCCTTGATATTCCTGGCATACACCTATGGGGTCTACGGCAACCCGGTCGCAATCCAGGACCAGGTGCAGATCGCGGCTGTGGACGCCGATTCGCCTGCCCAAACCGCCGGGCTGCAATCCTGCGACATCATCAACTCGGTCAACGGCCAGCCGGTCTACACCCACACCGACCTTTCAGCCATCATCTCCCAAAACCTGGACCAGCCGGTGACGTTGGCCTACACCCGTAACGGGCAGCCCGCCAGTGTCTCGCTGGTGCCGCGTTCGAACCCGCCGGAAGGCAAAGGCGCCATGGGAGTCCAGGTCAGCAACCGGTTGACCTTCGAGCGGCTGACCATCGGGCAGGTATTGCCGGCCAGCCTGTCAACCCTGGCCAGCACCGGCTACGAAATGATCAACCTGCCCATCCGCCTGATCCGCAACCAGATCGCCCCCGAAGAAGGCCGCCTGGTTGGACTCAAAGGCATGTACGATATTTATGCCGGGGTGCGCACCGGCGACCTGTTCGCCTGCGCCCCGCAGCCTTTCAACGTGTTGAATTTCCTGATCACCCTCACCGTTTCGCTGGGTATGCTCAACCTGCTGCCCATCCCGGCCCTGGACGGCGGGCGGGTCGTCTTCGCCCTGCCGGAACTGATCGTGGGCCGCCGCATCTCGCCCCAATACGAAAACTTCGTCAACCTGATCACCTTCGTCAGCTTCATGCTGCTGATCGGCGCGCTGCTCTTCGTCAATTTCAGGGATTTCATCAACCCGGTCCAGTTCCCCTAAGGTAAGCCCATGAACGAAAATAAAGCTTTCCAAATCGTGTTGGACGCCCTGCTGGACGAAAGCCAGCCTTTCCCGCCCCGGCTGATGTACCTGTTTTCCGACATCCAGCCGGATACCCTGGCCTCCGTGCTCGCCATCTGGCCGCAGGTTTCATTGACCCGCAAACGCGGCCTGCTCGAAGACCTCGAAAACCTGGCCGACGCCGATACCCTGCTCTCGTTCGATGAATTTGCCAGGCCGTTGCTGGATGACGGGGATGGACGCGTTCGCATGCTCGCCATCCGGCTGCTGTGGGAATGCGACGACGCCAAACTCGTCCCGATTTACATCCGCATCCTCAATTCGGACCCGGAGCCTGATACCCGGGCCGCGGCCGCGACCGCCCTGGGAAATTTCATCAACCTCGGCGAACTGGAGGAGATCCCGGAGGAAACCCTGCGCGAGGTGGAAAAAGAACTTCTCGACGCGGCTCACAACGCCGGGCACGAACTGGTCCAGCGCCGGGCCGTCGAAGCCCTGGGATTCTCATCCATCCCCGAAGCGCCGCTGCTGATCGAAAATGCCTTTGCCCGCAAGGACCCCGATTGGCAGGTCAGCGCCCTGTTCGCCATGGGGCGTTCCCACGATAAACGCTGGGACCAGCAAATACTCGGCGCGCTCGACCATTCCAACCCCGGCATCCGGGCGGAGGCCATCCGGGCCGCGGGGGAATTGCCCGTCGAAGATGCCCGCGACGCCCTGATCGCCATGCTGGAAACCGAAGACGAGGAAGATGAAGACCCTGAAATCCGGCTGGACATCGTCTGGGCGTTGTCGCAGATCGGCGGCGAAGGGGTGCGCGAGGCGCTCGAAAGCCTGTACGACGAACTTGACGACGAGGATGAGATAGCCTTCCTCGACGAGGCTCTCGATAACCTGACCTTCACCGATGAACTGAATTTATTCGATATGTTCGATATCGATATGGATGATGAAGACAATCTCGACGAATTGTAGAGCTTTCATTGGACCAACTGTTCAGCACGTTTACAAACAACCTGCTGCCCATCATGCTGATTGCGGGCACAGGTTATTTTCTTGGCAAATCCCTGTCCATTAACTCGCGCTCGGTGGGGCGGGTCATCTTTTACGTCTTCAGCCCGGCGCTGGTACTCAACCTGCTGCTCCATAACGGAATCCCCTTCGACCAGGTCACCCGCACGATGTCCTTCGCGGGCCTCATGTTCTTTTCGACCGGGGTCATCGCCTGGGCCATCGCCTGGCTGCTGCGCCTCAACCGGACGCTGACCATCACGCTGGTGTTGACCTCCATGTTTGGCAATTCGGGCAATTACGGCCTGTCGCTGGTCTCGTTCGCATTCGGCGAAGAAGCCCTGGCTTTTGCGAGCATTTATTTTGTCATGTCGGCCATCCTGTTCAACACCGTCGGCGTGCTGATCGCCTCACTGGGAAAGTCCTCCTGGCTGGAGGCCGTGAAGGGCCTGGCCCGCGTCCCGACCATGTACGCGGTGGCGCTGGCGGCGCTGATCAACGTGACCGGGTTCGAACTGCCCATGCTGGTCGAGCGCACGGTCACGACCCTGTCCGATGGAGCCATCCCGCTGATGCTGGTGCTGCTCGGCCTGGAATTGCAGCAAGTGACCAAAAACGGGGTCAACCTGCGCGTGGCGGGCGTCAGCGTGGCCATGCGCCTGGGCGTCGGGGCGCTGCTCGGGTTTTTGTTGAGCATACCCTTCGGGCTGAGCGGCCCGGCCCGGCAGGCAGGGATCATCGAAGCCTCCGTCCCGGCCGCGGTGACGAATATCGTCCTGGCGACCGAGTACGAACTCGAACCGTCGCTGGTGACGGCCATCGTCTTTTTCGGCACCATCCTCAGCCCGCTCACGCTTACGCCTTTGCTGGTACTCCTGGGAAGTTGAAAATGCGTTTTTGGCGGGTCTTTTTGGCGGGTTGCCTCGTCAGCCTGGCGGCGGTTTCGGGCGCGGGCGCACAGGCCCGGGTCCAGGTGAGTGACGTGGGGGTCCGCTACGAGTTCGGGATACAGGTCACGGTAACGGCCCGGCTCGAGGCCGGGAGTCCCCTCCAATCCGCCACACTTTTCATCCAACCGCAAGGCAAACCCGAAGCCCTGGCTCTCCCGCTCCAGCCCGCCGGGGACGGGCGGGTCGAATATCGCTACGAGGTCCAGCCGGGGATGCTGCGCCCGTTCGAGCGGGTGGTGTTCTGGTTCGGTGTGACGCTGGCCGACGGGCAGGTGCTGGCGAGCGACCGGTTCGCCTTCCGCTACGACGACAACCGCTTCACCTGGCAAACGCTCGAAAACGGCCCGCTGCGGGTACACTGGTACGCGGGCGAGGCGGCTTTCGGGCAGCAGGCGCTCGACAAAGCTCTGGCCGGGCTGGAGACCGCCCGGCGGCTGGTGGCCGCCGACCCGCCCGCCCCGCTGGAGGTTTTCGTCTACG
>DIDQ01000089.1 GCA_002418215.1 Anaerolineales bacterium UBA5796 | reverse complement strand
TCGCCGTTTACAAGCGAAAAAAGTACGTTTTTGGAAAAACAGGTTTTCTTTGCGCCTTTGTAACGTGGCGGCTTTGCGTTAAGGTTTTTGCAGTAGAGTCACAATTCGAATCTTGAACCGCTCTTTCCTGCTTTGGGAGGCAGAACTATGAAAACCCGAATACTCATTACTTTTCTCGCCGTGACCCTGGCGGCCTGCGCGCCGGCGCAAACCGGCACAGCGGACATCCAAAACACCGCCATCGCCGCCGGATGGACGGACGCTTTCCTCACCCAGACGGCGATGCCGACCGCCACACTCCCGCCGCGAACTATTACGCCGACCGCCACTTATGTTGTATTCCCGGCTACGCCTCCGCCCACACCAGTACCCGCCCCAATCCTTACCCCGAATCCGATCCAGGTGGAAAGGTGGCAGGAATACCAGGCAGAATTGGGAGTGGCTCTCTTTTCTTTTACCTTCCCCCACAAGCCACCAAGAGACCATCCCCCTGAGGAATACAGGGATGCTTTGTGCGAGTGGGATATTTTGGGGCAGACGGATCAGGCAGTGTTCGTATGGGCACAATGCCGCTCTGCCGATAACCTGGAGTCATCGTCCGGTCCTGCTGTCATCTATCTTGAACCGGATGGATCCATTCGGAATGTGGTTGTTTCCGAAATGGAGGAAGATGAAAGCAGTCAATTGGCAGCCTACGATCTCCATCTGTTTCCAACAGATGTACAAAAAGCACTGTGCTTGCACTATTTTTGGTTGACGCCGCAATGTCGTTTTATAGTCCCCGATTATCACTACCCCAATTATCTTCCTGTTGATAGACCAAGAATATTGGTGCTAGGTTCGCATCTTGACTACAGAAAAACGCACCCGGAAGAGCCGCCTCTGGTCGTCCTTTTGGTTGTGCTGGTGACACTCCCTACGCCGATACCGACTCAACCGACCTACCCCATGATCACGCCAGACGCGGTCCAGATAGAGATCTGGAGGGACTATGAAGACGCTTTGGCTTTAGCAATTTTCAAGTCGAGTTACAAACGGGATGAATTTCTGTGCGAATGGGAAATTTTGGGACGATCTGATCGGGAAGTATATGTATGGGCGGTCTGTATGAGCATTTTTCCTGTTGGGAGTGGTGGACTTCCTTATCATGGAACGATGCCTGCTGTAATTCATATCGAGACAGATGGGACTGTCCAAAGCGTGGAAATCCCAGGAGGAGGGGCCGATTATGCTCCTGATATTCGGCGGATGTTTCCACCAGAGGCACAGAATCGGTATTTTAGTGGACTAGTACACTTTCAAGAGTTAACAGACCACCTGAATTGGAGGCGAGAACACCCGGAAGAGCCGCCTCTGGTCATCCTTTCAGCAACGCCTGCTGCGACCCCTACGCCTTAACTGCTTGAAGCAAGCGTATCTAAAATCTTTGCAGGAACAAAGGTGGCGGCCATCTTGGCGCAGCACCCTCGAAGCGCAAGGGAGCGGGGCAAGATGACAGCCGCCTTATTGGAGGGGCCATTCGATTTAAAGCCTATCCTGAAATTAAATTTTTAACGCAAAGGCGCGAAGACGCCAAGCAGTTTTAGAGAGTGTCTGAAAACCTTACCACCAAGTCGCGAAGTCACAAAATATTCTCCCTTTTGAGTCTTTGTGACTTCGTTGCTTCGTGGTGAAAATGCAGACTTTTCAAACACTTTCTAAGCGTGCGCCGCGCGTGGTTATCGAGAGACGAATCCGCTAATCCACGCTGATCTTCGCTAATTTTAAGAGTCTTCCGAGCTAATGGTCTTTTGACCTCTTGCAAAAGTCCGATCTTTGCCACGGAGTCACAGAGTTTTTTCTGGCTCTTCGGGTTTAAGTGGGGTGAAAACCCGTTTTACCACCGAGCACACGGAGAGCACGGAGATTTTAAATGTTTTTCTCTGTGGACTCTGTGATCTCTGTGGTGAAAAAATGGGCAACCCCATAAAATATCAAAGAGCCTTTTTTCTTTTTTCTCCGAGTCTCCGTGTCTCAGTGGCTTAGAAGGTTTGCATCACGTTTGCCCTATCACTAATGCAAGACATCTTTTGATTAGCGGAGATTAGCGAAAATTCGCGGGCAGACATTATCAGGTACAATTACCCCCGCCGCGAGGCGGTTTTTAAACCCTTGCAAAGGCTTGCCCTTCGCAAGGATAAATTTTGGAGGTTCCTTGAAAACTCTCAAAGCCTACACCCGGCTGGCGCTCATCGCCGGGGCCATCATCGCCCTCGACCAATGGACCAAGTCCCTCGTCCGGGCCAACATCCCCTTCGCCCAGCAATGGCTGCCCGACTGGCTCGAATGGCTCTCGCCCTACGCCCGCTTCGTCCACTGGTACAACGACGGGGCCGCCTTCGGCATGTTCCACGGGCAGGGCGTGGCCTGGGTCTTTGCCGGGCTGGCCGTCGTGGTCGCGGCGGTCATCGCCTACTACTACCCCCAAATCGAAGCCGGCCACTGGTGGATCAGCCTGGCCATGGGCATGCAAATGGCCGGGGCGCTCGGCAACCTGGTAGACCGCCTGACCCTCAACGGCAAAGTGACCGATTTCATTTCCGTGGGGACTTTCCCGGTCTTCAACGTGGCGGATGCCAGCATCTCGGTCGGGACGGCTATCCTGCTGCTCGGATTCTGGCTGATGGAGCGGGCCGAAGCGCGCCGGGACCGGGAGTCTGCTCCCGTCATGGACGGCGACTCAGCCCCCGAATCCGCTGCCGATAACGGAGACGCCTGAACGTGGGCGACCGCCTGGCCGAATTCCGCTACGACAAAGACTCCGAAGGCCGCCTCGACCATTTCCTGGTCGAATGCCTGCCGGAGTTTTCGCGTTCGCGGCTGCAAGGCCTGGTCAAAGACGGCTTCGTCAGCGTGGACGGGGCGGCGGCCAAAAAGGCTGGGCAAAAGCTCGATCCGGGCGCTTTTGTGCAGGTCCGCATCCCGCCGCCCGCGCCGAGCGGTTTGACGCCCGAAGATATCCCCCTCGACATCCTCTTCGAAAACGACGATTTACTGGTCATCAACAAACCCGCCGGGATGGTCGTCCACCCGGCCGCCGGGCATGAGTCCGGCACGCTGGTCCATGCTGTGCTCGGCTACGACGCCGGCCTGGAAGGCATCGGCGGCGAGGAACGCCCCGGCATCGTCCACCGCCTCGATAAGGAAACCTCCGGCCTCATTTTGGTCGCCAAAAACGAGCGCGCCCACCGCTACCTGCAAGACCAGTTCCGCCTGCGAAAAGTGGAGAAAGTCTACCTCGCCCTGGTGGACGGCGCGCCGCCGACTCCCACCGGGCGGGTCGAAGCCCCTATCGGACGCGACCCCTCCCACCGCAAACAGATGGCCGTGCTCACGCCGGGCAAAGGCCGCGAGGCGGTCAGCGAATACCTCACCCTCGAAAGTTTCAAAGACCATACCCTGCTCGAATTCCATCCGCATACCGGGCGGACGCACCAGATCCGCCTGCACTGCGCCTTCCTCGGCTGCCCCATCGTCGGCGACAGCATCTACGGGCGGCGGCATCCGTCCGTAGAGATCAGCCGCCACTTTCTCCACGCCCACCGGCTGACGGTCCGCCTGCCGGGGGAGAAATCCCCGCGCACCTTCGAGGCTCCCCTGCCGGAGGAATTGGAGGGGGTGTTGGAAGTTGTAAGAAGTAAAAAGTGAGAAGCTAAAAGTAAAAAGCAAAAAGTGAGAAGTGAAAGGTGAGAAGGTAGAGGAGAAATAGCTGAGCAGAGTTTTGAGACTTTGAAAGTTTGGCAACAATCGCATCAGTTGATGCTCGATATTCACAGAAAGTTACTTCCGCTTTTGCCCCAAAGTGAGAAATATGGGCTTGCCGATCAAATCCGGCGGTCTTCGAAGAGTGTGGGTGCAAATATTGCCGAAGGCAGCGGACGATTTTATTACATGGACAACGTCCGGTTCTGTTATCAGGCGCGCGGCTCGTTGGATGAGACCCTCAACCATTTGATTGTTGCTAAAGATTTAGAATATTGCCCACAAGATTTATACGCTGACTTAAGAAGTCCAATCGAGGAGATCAGGCGGTTGTTGAATGGGTATATAACCTGGCTAAAAACCCAAAAGGTCGGCGCTAAAGAACCGGGAGCAAATTTGCAAGTGCAGGAGCAGATTGCAGATTATTTTTCAAACCAAGACGAAGAATAACAGATGCTTTTCACTTCTCCCTTTTTCACTTATCTCTTCTCACCTATTACTTTTTACCTCTAACTTTTCACTTTTTTAACCTACCCAGGAGAAACCATGAACTTCATAGACCTCCGTTCCGATACCGTCACCCAGCCCACGCCGGAGATGCGTGAGGCGATGGCCCAGGCCCCCGTCGGCGATGACGTGTACGGTGAAGACCCGACCGTCAACCGCCTGCAAGAGCTGGCCGCCGCGATGACCGGCAAGGAAGCCGGGCTGTTCGTGCCTTCGGGGACGATGGGCAACCTGTCGGCGATTTTGGCCCATTGCGGGCGCGGCGACGAAGTCATCATGGGCGCCCATGCCCATACCTTCCTCTACGAAGGCGGCGGGATTTCGGCCCTGGGCGGGGTGCATTCGCGCCAGGTGCCTGAGCAGGCGGATGGTTCGCTGGCCTTCGACGACCTGAAGGCGGCCATCCGCTCGAATGACGCCCACCAGCCGCCGACCCGCCTGGTCGAGATCGAGAACACCCACAACCGCTGCGGCGGGACCTTCCAGACGCCGGAGTACATGCGCCGCCTGGGAGAGTTCGCCCGTGAGCGCGGGGTCCTCGTCCACCTGGACGGAGCGCGGGTCTTCAACGCCGCTGTCGCCCAGGGTGTGGACGTGAGAGAACTCACCGGGCCGGTGGATTCGGTCACGTTTTGCCTGAGCAAGGGACTGAGCGCGCCGGTCGGGTCGGTGGTGTGCGGGACGCGGGAATTTATCACCCGGGCGCACCGCATCCGCAAGCAGTTGGGCGGCGGGATGCGCCAGGCCGGGATCTTGGCCGCAGCCGGGATCGTGGCGCTGGAGAAGATGGTATCCCGCCTGGGCGAGGACCATGCCCGGGCGCGGAAGCTGGCCGCCGGTCTGCGCGGGATCCGGGGGCTGAGTCTTGGGGAGGAGAGTCCGGCTACGAACATGGTCTTCTTCGATCTGGCGGAGGATGTCCCCATGTCCGCCGGGGAAGTGGCCGAGAGAATGAAGGCCCGCGGGGTGCTGGTGGGCGTTACCGGGGCGCGGCGCTTCAGGCTGGTGACGCATTGCTGGATTGACGACGCGGGGGTGGACCAGGCGATAGCCGCCTTTGGGGAGGCGCTGGCAGCCTGATTTTCAACAGTATTTCAGGAAATTCCCGCGCGAATCGTCGGGTTCGATCTGGTTGCGGCCGCGGGTTTTGGCCTTGTAGAGGCGTTTGTCGGCCAGGTCAATGAGACGGATGATCTCGTCGGCTTCGATGGGGAAGACCGCAATGCCCTGGCTGACCGTAGGGGACGGGACGGTTTTTTCCCGAACCTGGATTTGCATGTTGCCCATCGTCTCCTGGACGCGCAGGGCGACCTGCCGGGCCAGGCTGCCGGTGGTATTGGGCAGGCAGATGGCGAATTCCTCCCCGCCCCAGCGCCCGACCAAATCGCCGCTTTTGATGTGGCTGCGGATGGCCCCGACCAGTTGGATCAGGATTTCGTCCCCGGCCAGGTGGCCGTAGCTGTCGTTATACTGTTTGAAAAAGTCTACGTCCAGCATGATAAGGGATAAGGGGGTCGAATCGATCAATGCTTGCCGGGCGTGCTCTTCGAGGGCCTTCAGGAAATACCCGTGGTTGTAAACGCCGGTCAGGCTGTCGAGCTTGGATTGCTCTTCGACCGATTGGTGGTGGATGGCGTTATGGAGTACCAGGGCGGCCTGCTGGGCCAGGTTTTCGAGCAGTTCCATGTCGGAACGGTCGAAGGCATTGGGGCGATAGGAGGCGACGGCCAGCACCCCAAGCACTTCCCCGGCCTGGAGCGGGACGCCCATCCAGGCCAGGCTGGTCTTGTCCTGGCCGATGATGACCTTTTCGACACCTTCGAGGTCGAGGGGTTTTCGCAGGTCTGGCAGGAAGAGCGGGCGGTTGTTTTGCAAGACCCAGCCTGAGAGGCTGCCCCGGGCCGGGATGGTCACATCGAAGAAATATTCACCGTCGTCGTAGAACAGGTCGAGTTTGACGAGATCGCCATCGAGAATGCCCACGTAATACGTATCGGCCCGGATGGCGTTCTTGATGGCCTCGTTCAAAAGGGGGATCACCTGTTCGATATCCAGCGAGGCTGAAATTTGGCGGGAGAACTCGTTGATGGTTTCCAGGCGGGAGATTTGGGTGAAACTGACTTGCTGCATACGGATGATCGTTTCGGCTGCGGCAATGGACAGGGTGGGCAGGCTTATCAGCCCGGCAACTTCGAAGAAAGTATCCGACAGCGGCAGGTGGGTAGCCAGGTGGATGCCGGTAGAAATGGCAATCACGGTATAGGTCGGGTAGCGGCCATAGACAATTGCTGTGAGCATCACGATGATGACCAGTAATGGATAGGTAACGGTGTCGAAAGATCCGGGGAGGTAAGAGATCAGCATCCCCAGGCCAATGCCGTTGATGGCTGCGAAGACCCATTTGATCCTCCCCAGGGTTGATGTGGGCCAAAAAAAGCTGAGATACATGAGCGAAACGCTCGCAAATCCCCATAAGAAAATAAGGATGAAAACGTTTTCAGGCAGCTCCCGAAATTCGTTGGATACCGTGCTGGCGGTCACCAGGACACCCAGGAGCATGAGTGTGGCGATCAGCATCGGGACCATCAGGGCGCGCCCGGTGGAGTTCGATAATTTTTGCGGGAGGGGTGGGATGGAATTCATTGCATCAGGCCATCCAGTTCACCGGAGCGGATCAACCCGGCCAGGGCATTGACGATGCGGGGGTCGAACAGCACGCCCGATTCGGTGTGGATGTAGTCCATGGCTTCGTGGATCGTTATTTTTTCGCGATACGGGCGGGTGCTGGTCAGGGCATCCAGGGCGTCTACGACGGCAAAGATGCGCGCCAGGAGGGGGATCTGTTCACCGGCCAGCCCCAGCGGGTATCCGCTGCCGTTCCAGCGTTCCTGATGGTGGCGGATGACGGGGATGGTATCTTCGAGGAAGGGGATTCCGGTGACGATCTGCGCGCCGATTTCGGGGTGTTTGCGCATCATTTCCCATTCGCGCTCGTCCAAGGCTCCGGGTTTGTTCAGGATGGCATCCTGAATGCCGATCTTTCCGATATCGTGTAACAGCGAGCCGCGTTCGAGGATTTTAAGCTCATCGGGCGGGAGGCCGAGTTTCTTGCCCAGGATGGCCGCGGCTTTCCCGACCCGCCCGCTGTGGCCTTCAGTTTCACTGTCACGCGCATCCAGGGCAGACATGAGGGCGATCAGGGTTTGGTCGTAGGTGGTTTCCAGTTCCTTGAAGGCGCGTTCCAACTCCCTGGCTTGGCGCTGGGATTCGACCAGCAGGCTGGCCCTTTCGAGGGCCACAGCCACCTGGTTTGACATCGTTTGCAGCCCGGCTGCCTGGTGGGAGTTGTACCACAAGTTTTCCTCGACCTCGAACCACAACGCGCCATGTTTCCGCGAGGAGGTGGAAAGCGGGATGCAGACGTTCAACAGGTCATGGTCGCCTCCCAGGATAATACGCTGGTTGGTATCCAGGGCTTGCTGGATGATGTGCATCGGGAGTGTCGGTTCGTTGTATGTCCCCTCGTTGGAGACGCCGATGCAGGCCGCGATGCCGCCGTTATCGTCGTAAAGCACGATGCCGGTCTTGTAAGCCTGGATGATGCGGTGGGCGGTCGTGGCAATGACTTCGGCCTTTTCGCTCATCTTGTCTTTCTGGATGATGTCGAAGCTGAGCTGGTAGAGCAGGGTGGCGGTGCTCATGGTGGTGCGCAGTTCGTTGTACAGCCAGGAGCTTTCCACGGCTGCGGCCGCCTGGGAGGAGAGCAGGTTTGCCAGGGATTCGTCCCGTTCCGAGAAGAGCAGGCCGTTTTGCTTGCCGAAAGCCAGGATTGCCCCGATGCTCATCCGGTGCAGGCGGATGGGGATGCCGATGAAACTTTGCAGGCGTTTGTGGTCCAGGGTGAGGCGGGATTGCTGGTCGTATTTGCGCACGTCCCGGACCCGGAAGACGCTCCCGGCATTCAACGCCGCCGCGACCAGGGAATGGCTGTTAGGCTCCTCGCTGAGGGATTTCATCAGCTCCGGGGCAAACCCGGCGGAGGCGGTGCGGCTGAACTTGCCTTCCTGGTCGAGCAGCATGACGAAGACGAAACGCGCTTCGAGGGTCTGCCGGGCGATGATGGCGATCTCTTTGATGGACGCATTCGGCTCCAGCATGGATGAAAGGGATACCCCTGCCCGGATGAGTTCCGTCAGGCGGCGTTGGTAACTGCCCTGCTCCCAGGCCTGCAAGGCTTCGCCCGCGACGGCTTCGATTGTGGCGATGTCAATGCTGTTGAAGGCCATCGGCCGGGCGTCGTCCACCAGGAGCGCGCCCTTCAAATGTCCCTGGTGCAGGATGGGAGCGACGATCTCAGAGAGGACTTCCTGGTTTTCGAGCTGGAAGAAATCCGGGTCCAGGCGGGTATTGTTGGCGATCTGGGTCTTGCGCAGCCGCGCTGCCCGCCCGATGATGCCCACGTTGGTTGATTGGCGGTAGCCGGGGGGCACGGCATAAACGCCCGGCCCGGCCGCGGCCAGGACGACCAGTTCCTTGCGCTCATATTCGAACAGGAGTATGGCAACCAGCGAACAATCGAAGGCGCGCTGAAGCACGTTTACGGCCAGTTGGGCGATGACCGGTTCATCGTGCTGGTTAAAAAGCTGTTGGCGGAGTTCCTGCAACAGGGTGAGCTGGGCGGTGCGGCGTTTTTCTATTTCCAACTGGGTGCTGCTGTGGCGCAGCCGGGCTTCGAGGATATTGAGGCTGGTTTCCCGGTCGTCCATTTCTTGCAGGATTTGCCCGCCGAGGAGGTCGGCGCTGCCGCCCGGCTTTTGCGGGCGGGTGGGCTGGGAGAGGCTGACTCCCGGCAGGTTTTCGGTCACATTTTTCTGGATGGTCAGGTTGATGATCCCGATCAGGTGGCCCAGGGCGATGGTGAGGATGCTGATCAGGGCGAAGGCGACATCGCGCTCCTGGTTCACGAATTGGATGATCTGCGGGTCGTCCGTCAGGTGTTGGATGCTGTTCAACTGCATGGAAACGAATACGATGATGACCGCATAGACCATACCCAGGATCGGGATCAGTTGCCGGGCAACCGGGTGCGGCTTGGGCGGGATCAGTTTTTCCCAGGGCAGGCGGTTGGCGAACAGGAAACTGAGCACCAGGAAGAGCGCGGGGATCAGCACCGAGACCTGGAAGTTGAAAGTAAAAACCAGCAGCCAGGCCAGCCAGGGAAGGACAGTGGTCTTTTCCAGGTGGGGGCTGGGGGCGGCTTTCGGCCAGATCAACGCGAAACCGCCCAAAAGTCCGGTGAGAAGGAACAGGACCCCGATGGGTTGGGATAGCGCATCCACCGGGCGGTAATTCCCCAGCAGGGACGGAGGTTCCAATATCAGCAATAATCCCACGCTGGAATTGATGAAACTCAATGCCAGTGTGAGCGGAGAGATCGGACGGGATGGGGTCTTTTCGGTTAATTTCAGGGACAAGGGAAAAGCGACTGCCAGGCTCACCAGGGCCAGCCCTTCGACCGGCAGGTTGCTGGTGAAGTAGAGCAATCCCAGTATCCCGATGGCGAGGGTGCGGATGCTGCCGACAAACCGGCGCATCCGACCGCTTGCGCCGGTCATCAGGACTGTCAGGGAAAACAGGCTGATCAGGAAAAACGCGACCGCCAAACCGGTGATAAGCGATTGAAACTCCGGGCTTTTGAGCAGGGTTTGGCGGTTGGGAATCAACAATAAGGTATGCGCGGTCGAGACGAGTATTCCGGCTGTGATAAATTCGATTGTATAGTAGAAGCGTCTTGTCATGGTGCTCGTTGGGATTGAGTGGATTATAAAATTATACTTTGTTTGGCCGCAGGGGAGTCTTGCAACTGGGTGGTATCTTGCCTGTAAAGTGTTTGTAAAGCCAAGTTTGATATAATCACGCTGCCGGCGGGCGGGGAGCTGCCGGTTGGAGCGGTTTTGGCTTATCGAAAACGACCGGTCCAATCTTTTCTTCTTACATAGGTGAATTATGCCGTCTTATATTACTTTGGAACAAATTGATGAGGTGGTCGCCATGCTGCGTGAGCGCACGCCGCTCGCGCCACGCGTGGCGATCATTCTCGGTTCGGGCCTGAACGGGCTGGCTGAGTCGGTCCAGGAACCGGTTATCGTCCCTTTCGGTGAGCTGCCTTACTGGCCTGTTTCGACGGTCCAGGGCCATGCCGGGCGGCTGGTGCTGGGGAGGCTCGAAGGCCAGCCCGTTTTCGTGATGCAGGGGCGGGTTCATTTTTATGAAGGGTACAGCATGGCCCAGGTGACTTTGCCGGTGCGGGTGATGCAGCGCCTGGGGATCGAGACCCTGATCGTGACCAACGCGGCCGGGGGGGTCAACCCGGATTACGCTCCCGGCGACGTGATGCTGATCCTCGACCACCTGAATTTCGTCGGCATGGCGGGCTTCAACCCGCTATTCGGCCCCAACCTGGACGAGTTCGGCCCGCGCTTCCCGGATATGAGCCAGGCCTACGACCGCCAGCTCCGCGATCTGGCCCGGCGGGTCGCCTCTGAAAACGGGATTTTACTGCGCGAGGGCGTTTACGTCGGCTTGAGCGGCCCGTCTTTCGAGACCCCGGCTGACCTGCGTTTCCTGCGCAATGCCGGGGCAGATGCAGTCGGCATGTCCACCGTGCCCGAGGTGACGGTGGCCCGGCATGGCGGGATGCGGGTGCTTGGCTTTTCGGGCATCAGCAACAAGGCCAACCTCGACGGTTCGACCGAAACCACTCACGAAGAAGTGCTCGAAGCGGGGAAACTGCTCGTGCCCAAACTCGAAACCCTGGTGCGCGGCGTCTTGCGCCTGGTCTGACATGTCTGCTGAGATCATCCGCTCTCTCGCCACAGCCGAAACGCTGATCTACATCGTCCTGGCTGCGATCATGCTTTACACGCTGCGTAATTTATGGCGCGCCTGGCGGGAGATGCGCGGCGCGGTCTTCGTGCTGGAGCGCGAGATCGCCCTGCGCCGCTTGAGCGGTTCGATCACCGGGATGATCTTCCTGATTGCGCTGGCTTTTGTGGAATTCGTGCTGGCGACCTTCATCGCTCCGGCCCTCCCGGCGGCCAGCCTGCTCCCCACGCCGGCGGTGAACCTGCTGGTCATCCCGACCGGGACGCTATCGCCCGAATTTGCCACGGCCATCGCCCAAACGGCCCAGGCCCCGTCACTCGCGGGGACCAGCGGCTGTATCCCCGGCCAACTGGTCATTACCTCGCCCCAGGCCGGGGAGGAGATTACGGAACAGGTCGAATTGATCGGGACGGTTAACGTCGCCAATTTTGGTTTTTATAAATATGAAGTTTCATTGGAAGGCTCCCAGGTCTGGTCTACCATAAAAGCCGAACGCACCCAAAAGAGCAACGAATCGCTCGGCGTGTGGGACACCACCGAACTCGCGCCCGGAAATTACCTGATCCGCCTGGTGGTGGTGGATAACCAGGGCAACAACCTCGATCCCTGTATTGTGCCTGTCAAGGTGGTGAAATGATGTTGGAAGACCTTCAGATCCGTCCGGGCATCGCCACCGACCTGCCTCGTCTGATGGCGATGGACCATTCCTGCATGAGCGAATACGTCTGGCAGCTCGATTTCCAGAAGGACGCCGAGCAGACCGCGGCCATCTTCCGCCAGGTGCGGCTGCCGCGTGAAGTGCGCGTCCCGTACCCGCGCCGCACCGACACCCTGGCCGATCTGTGGCATCACCAGCCGGGACTGGTGGCGGTGCTCCCCTCCGGCCCGGCGGGATACGTCCGAATGCTGGAGCAGGCCTCAGCCGGGACGGTATGGGTCACGGACCTGGTTGTCCACCCCTCGATGCGGAGGCAGGGCCTCGGGTCCCGTTTGATGCGGGCCGCCCAGGACTGGGCCTCGGAGCGCGGCGCGCAGCGGATCATCCTTGAAATGCAGTCAAAAAATTACCCTGCCGTCCGCATGGCGCAATCATTGGGGTACGATTTCTGCGGGTATAATGACCAGTACTACGCCACGCAAGATGTGACTTTATTTTTTGGACGGGCGTTGAAATAAGTGGAAGGTTTCAATGCTTAACGGTTGGCTGAACAGCTTACTGGCGGGGATACAAACGCTCAATCAAATCCTGACAGCGGGCATTGCCATCACCGCCTTCTCGCTGTTCCTTTACGCGTTATCCTTCAACCTGCGCGACCGTGTGGCGCGCTCGTTTGCTTTAATCCTGCTGTGCGTGGTGGTGGTTTTCACCGCCGAGACGATGGGCAGCACCGAAACGCCGGTGTGGATGGTGGACCTGTTCCTGCGCGTCCAGTGGATCGGGATCGTCTTCCTGCCCGCGGCTTACCTGCACCTCTCGGATGCCCTGCTTGTTACCGCCGGGCGGCCCTCGCGCGGGCGCCGGCGCCTGGCCGTGCGGCTGATGTACATGGTCTCTTCGGGATTCCTGGTGCTGCTCTCGCTCGGCCTGCTGCTCGGCCCGCTTATCCCGGACGGGGAGCCTGCCCCGCACCTGCAACGAACTTTCTGGACAGAATTATTTACCGTTTTCTACCTCGTCTCCATGCTCTGGGCCGGGATCAATTTCCTGCGCGCCTACCAGCGCATGTTGACCCGTTCGGGCCGCCGCCGGATGCTCTACCTGATGGCCGGGGCCACCGCGCCCGCCCTGGGGTCCTACCCCTTCCTGCTCTACGGCTCCGACATCTCGGCCCGTCACCCCTACCTGTTCTGGACTTCGGTGCTGGCGATCAATTTCCTGGTCGGCGGGTTGGTGGTGGTGATGGCCTATGCGGTGGCTTTCTTCGGGGTTTCGTGGCCAGACCGAGTGGTCAAATCCCGTTTATTCAAGTGGATCATGCGCGGGCCGGTCACCGCTTCGCTGGCCCTGGGGATGATGACCATCGTCCGCCGCGCCGGTGAAATGTTCGGGCTGCCTTATTCGGTGGCCGTCCCGGCGGTGATGGTTGGGACCGTCCTGCTCATGGAACACATCATCACCCTGGCCGCGCCCCTGTGGGAGCGCTGGCTGTTCTACGGCAGCGACCGCCGCCAGTTGGTGCTGCTGCAAAATGTCGAAGAACGCCTGCTGACCCAAAGCGACCTGCGCCAGTTCCTCGACGCCATCCTGGCCGCCGTCCGGGACCATTTGCAGGCTTCCTGCGCCTTCATCGCCGCCCTGGAAGAAGATGAACTGTCCCTGATCCTGACGGCCGGCAACCGCAGCCTGCTCGGGCAGGAGGACCTGTCGAACGCTCTGCAGGCTGTGGATCCGTTCAACGGGCGCGGCGAACAGGAATTCACCTGGGGCGATTTCTGGCTGCTGCCCCTGCGCGGCAAACCGGACGACCTTGACCGGGATGTGCCCCCTCCGCTGCTCGGCCTGCTGGGCGTCACTCGACTCCCCGGTCACGAACTGGACCGGGACCAGCGATCGGCCCTGTGGCTGCTGGCGAAACGGGCCGCCCTGGCCCTGGAAGACCGCCTGGTGCAGCAGAACGTTTTCCGCTCGCTCGAAGATTTGCAGCCCCAGGCCGAATTGCTGCAACGGATGCGCGCCGCCTCCCGCTACGATTCGCGCACCAACCTGCTCGAAGAGACCCTGGCCGGTGATGTCGCCATGGCCGATTGGGTCAAGGATGCCCTCAGCCATTACTGGGGCGGCCCGAAGCTGACCAAAAGTCCATTGATGAACCTGCGCATCGTCCAAAGGGTGGCGGATGAATATGAAGGCAATATGCCCAATGCCCTGCGAGCTGTCCTGCGCCAGGCTGTGGAGCAGGTCCGCCCTGATGGGGAGCGCCGGTTCACGACCGAATGGATCCTTTACAATATCCTGGAGTTGAAATTCATCCAGGGACAAAAAGTGCGTGATGTAGCCACCCGCCTTGCCGTGTCTGAAGCGGACCTCTACCGCAAACAGCGGGTGGCAGTTGAAGTCGTTGCCAGGGCAATTCTAAACATGGAGGGCCAGGCAGAAGAAATGGATGGGAAGGAGGTTTTACAGTTTTAATGGTCACTCAAGAATCTTCAGATGAATCCCGGTTTACAGCCGACGATGGATGGTGGGCATCAGTGCTGGCCGATGAGGAACGTTACAGCAGCGCGCCTCAGGGCAAACCGGCCAGGCCGGCCAAACCGCCTGAAAAAGCCAAAGACGAACAACAAGCCGACCCGGATTGGGGTCAGGCAAAACGCCTGTATCGCCAGGACGAGATCATCGTCATGAAGGTGGTCGGTTTCAACCGCGGCGGCCTGCTGGTGGAAGGCAACGACCTGCAAGGGTTTGTGCCGTTTTCACACCTGGTGGATGTGGACGAAAACCCCGACAAGCGCCAGCGCGACCGCGTCCTGGGCGCTTACGTGGGCCGCACTTTGCAGCTCAAGGTGATCGAATGCGTGCCCGAAGACGGCCGGGTGGTCTTCTCGGAGCGCGCCGCCCTGGCCGGGGCGGGGCAACGCGCCCGCCTGTTCTCCCTGCTCCAGGCCGGGAACAAGATCAGCGGCGAAGTCACCAATATCACCGATTTCGGCGTCTTCGTAGACCTGGGCGGAGTCGAGGGCCTGATCCACATCTCCGAGCTGTCGTGGGGACGCGTGGCGCATCCGCGCCAGATCGTCTCACTCGGCCAAAAACTCGAAGTGCAGGTGCTCGAAATTTCACCCGAACGCTGCCGGGTGGCCCTCAGCCTGAAACGCCTCGAACCCAACCCCTGGGAAGACGCCGAGAGCCGCTTTGCAGTAGACCAGGTGGTCCCGGCGGAGATAACGGCCATCATGTCTTACGGCGCGTTCGCCCGCCTCGAGAACGGGATCGAAGGCCTGGTGCATGCCTCCGAGATGCCGCTCGGCCCCGGCGCGACCTCCCGCGACATCCTGAAAGTGGGTCAGGGCGTGCAGGTACGCATCCTTCACATAGATTCGTCGAACCAGCGTCTTGGATTGAGCATGAAGGTGGACGGCTAAGGATCAATGCCTCCAAAAACATCGAGCACCCGCAGGAAAATACCAGCCAACCGTGAGCCGGTCTACGAACAGACCGGCGACTGGCT
Organism: Anaerolineales bacterium UBA5796; assembly: GCA_002418215.1. Classification (GTDB taxonomy): domain Bacteria; phylum Chloroflexota; class Anaerolineae; order Anaerolineales; family Villigracilaceae; genus UBA5796. The sequence goes on along the minus strand of DIDQ01000089.1, from coordinate 33,274 downwards.
GGATGGCGTAGCGCGCTTCTGGACGCGCTTTGGGCGCTTTGCGCGCGACGCGGGCGGGGTGCTCCTGCTGGCGGCGGCGGCCGTCTCGCTCCTGGCGCTGGCGGGTCTCACCAGCGGCACGCTGATGCGCCCATGGGCTACCCTCCTCTGGCAATTCCTGGGCTACGGGGCCATCCTTTTTGTGCTGGGGATCGGGATGGTCGGACTGATGGTCCTGCGCCGCAGCGACGAACCCCTGCGCTGGGGACGCGTTTTCGCCCTCGAGTTCGCAGCGTTTCTGACCCTGGGCCTGCTCACGTTGCTGGGAGATGGCAGCCTGCAACGCGCCCACGACGGCTACGACGGCGGGTATCTCGGCTGGGGCCTGGTCACCCTCTTCGACCGGACGATCGGCCGCCCCGCCGGGACGCTGGTCATCGGCCTGGGCTGGCTGCTGGCCGTCATGGCGGGATTCGGCCTGTGGTCCCGGCTCGAAGCGTGGCTGATGAAGGTCGCAGGCGAGGGCCAGCCCGTCGAAACGGTGGACGAACCGGCGTTCGAATCGCCTGAATCCGAACCCGAAGAAATTGTTGTAGAAGAAAAGCGCGGCCTGTTCGGGCGGGGGACGAAAAAGAAAAAAGTGGAACTGCCGCCTGAATTCCGCAAGTCGCTCAAGGTGACGGAAAACCACGACCAGCGCCCGTCCCAGCCGCTGCCGCGCGGCGAGCGCCTGCCGCCCTTGAACCTGCTGCTCGGCGAACAGAATTCCCGCCCCGACGAGCGGACGATCAACCAGACTGCCGGGCTGATCGAAAAGACCCTGGCCGAGTTTGGCATCCCGGCCCAGGTGATCGGTTTCCGGGTTGGCCCGACCGTGACGCAGTTTGCCGTGCAGCCGGGGTTCTTCGGCAAGAACGGCGACGAGACCGAGGACGCCCAGCGCATGAAGGTGCGGGTGGCCCAGATCGCCAATTTGCAGCGCGACCTGGCCCTGGCGCTTTCGGCCCAGCGCTTGCGCATCGAAGCGCCGGTGCCGGGCAAGCCCTACGTGGGCATCGAAGTGCCGAATTCGCGCTCATCGGTGGTGCGCCTGCGGCCTATTTTGGAAACCGAAGCCTTTTACAAAGTCAATGCGCCGCTGGCGATGGCCCTGGGGCGGGACGTGTCCGGCGCGCCGCTGGTGGCCGACCTGTCCCGGATGCCGCACGTGCTGATCGCCGGCGCGACCGGGTCGGGCAAGTCGGTCTGCATTACCGCCATTGCGGCCTGCCTGGCGATGAACAACGCCCCCGAAGACCTGCGGATGGTGATGATCGACTCGAAAATGGTCGAGTTGATCCGTTTCAACGGCCTGCCGCACCTGTACGGCAAGGTCGAAACGGACATCCAGCGGATCATGGGCGTGCTGCGCTGGGTGGTGGTGGAGATGGAACACCGTTACCGCCTGCTCGAAGCCGCCAGGGCGCGTGACCTGGACGCTTACAACGCCAAACAGCAGCGCCGCAAGGACGGCCAGCCGGCCCTGCCGCGCATTGTGGTCATCATTGACGAACTGGCAGATTTGATGATGTCGGCTCCCGACCAGACCGAGCATACCCTGGTGCGCCTGGCGCAGATGGCGCGGGCGACGGGAATCCACTTGGTGGTGGCGACCCAGCGTCCCAGCACCGACGTGGTGACCGGCCTGATCAAGGCCAACTTCCCGGCCCGCATCTCGTTTGCGGTCGCTTCCGGCATCGACTCCCGTGTCATCCTGGATACCCCCGGCGCGGAGACCCTGCTCGGGCGCGGCGACATGCTCTTCCTGCAACCCGAAGTCGGCAACCCGCTGCGGGCGCAGGGCGTGATGATCACCGACGGCGAGATCGAAAAGATCATCAACCACTGGCAGAAGATGACCACGCCCACGATCGTCCCGCCGCCCTGGGAAAAACTGCTGCAAGAAGCCGGCGAAGACGAGGACGACTCGCTCGTGGAGCAGGCGGTGGAGATCGTCCGCTCGGCGCAGCGGGCCAGCGCCTCGCTGCTCCAGCGGCGGCTGCGGATCGGGTATCCGCGGGCGGCGCGCCTGCTCGACCAGCTCGAAGACATGGGCGTGGTCGGCCCCTCGCAGGGCGGCGGGCGCGAGCGGGAGGTGCTGGTTGACCCGGACGACGATTTCGATGACGAGGAAGGAAACTGATCGGTGCGAGAACAATCTCTGGAAATCAAGCCGACCCTGACCGAGCGGCTGAGACTCATGTTCAAAGGGATCATCGAACCCCTTGCCGGTTTTTTCAACCGGCTCGGCCTGCGTCCCAATACGATGACCCTGCTGGGGCTGGCCGGGAGCGCGGCCGGCGCTTACATGCTGGCGCGCGGTCTGATCGTCCCCGGCGGCATCTTGCTGGCAGTCGTCACGCCCTTCGATGTTTTGGACGGGACGATGGCCCGCCTGCGCGGCGAAGCCAGCGACTGGGGCGCATTCGTCGATTCGGTCACCGACCGCTATTCGGAGTTATTCGTGCTTGGCGGGCTGCTGTATTATTTCATCCAGCAGGATAACCACCTGGTTTCGATGCTCATCTACGTTGCTGCGGGAGGGTCGCTCATGGTTTCCTACACAAAAGCCCGCGCCGACTCGCTCAATTATGAAGCCAAGATCGGCCTGCTGACCCGGGTCGAACGCTACCTGGTCATCATCCCGTTATTGATCCTGAACCAGCCGGTGCTGCTCGCCTGGCTGGTGGCGATCTTTGCCAATTTCACGGCATTCCAACGCATCTTCTTCGTCCGCCGCCAGGCCCGGGTGAGGATGCGGCAGCCATAACAAGGAGAGTATTTTGCCAATCCCACCTCAAGGTTTTTATATCGGAAACTATCTGGTCCATTTTTACGGCATCCTCCTGATGACCGGCGCGGTCGCGGGAGCCTTCCTTGCCTCGCGTGAAGCCAAACGCCGCGGCCATGACCCTGAAATGGTCTGGGACTTGCTCATCTGGCTGGTCATCGCGGGGGTGATCGGGGCGCGGCTGTGGCATGTTTTCACCCCGCCGCCTTCGGCCATTGCGGCTGGCATTACGACCAAATATTACCTGACCCATCCGCTCGACCTGATCAACATTCGTTCCGGCGGGTTGGGCATCCCCGGCGCGGTCATCGGCGGGGCGATTGCGCTCTACTTCTACGCCCGCAAGCATGGCCTATCCTTTGCCGAGTGGGCCGACATTGCCGCTCCCAGCCTGGCCCTGGGACAGGCCATCGGCCGCTGGGGAAATTTCTTCAACCAGGAACTCTATGGGGCGCGCTCCGACCTGCCCTGGGCGATTTACATCGAAGCCGAGGGAGCCACCTTCCACCCATTGTTCCTGTACGAATCGCTCTGGAACCTGGCCAATATGGCTTTCCTCATCTGGCTCTCGCGCCGGTTTTCAGGCAGGCTCAAAACCGGTGACCTGTTGCTGACCTACCTGATCACGTATCCGGTTGGCCGTTTCCTGCTCGACTTCCTGCGACTCGACGCCGCCCTTGTCGGCGGCATCAACATCAACCAGACCTTCATGGCCGTTATCGCGGTCTGCGCCGGGGCGGCCCTGCTCTGGCGGCATCGCCCCGGCCGCCCGTCGGGACTCTTGTCTGATTGACTTTTATCCCCGCTAACTCTATTCTCGAAACATTATGATCCAGACCGAAGACCTTAGCAAACAGTTCAACGACTTCTGGGCTGTAGACGGCATTACGTTGGACGTCCAGCCCGGAAAGATACTCGCCATCCTGGGCCAGAACGGGGCCGGGAAAACCACCACCGTGCGGATGCTGACCTCGATCCTCACCCCGACCCGGGGCCGGGCGCGCGTGAACGGATACAATGTCGTCACCCAGGCCGACCAGGTGCGCGCCTCGGTCGGTGTGCTGACCGAACAGCACGGCCTGTACACCCGCATGACCGCCCTGGAATACATGGAGTTTTTCGGGCAGGTCTACCGGCTGGACAGATCTGCCCTGGCCCGTCGTAACCAGCAGCTCCTGGAATATTTCGGGCTGGCCGAAGCTGCCCGCCGCCGGATCGGCGAGTATTCCAAGGGAATGCGCCAGAAACTGGCCCTGGCACGCGCCCTGATCCACGAGCCGCCGGTGCTGCTGCTCGACGAACCGACCTCGGCCATGGACCCGGAAAGCGCCCGCCTCGTCCGTGATGAGATCCTGCGCCTGCGCAGTTCCCAGCGGGCGATCATCATCTGCACCCATAATTTGATGGAGGCCGAAGCCCTGGCAGATGAAATTGCCATCATTTATCGCGGGCGGATCCTGTTGAAAGGGACCATCCCCGAACTGAAAGCCTCCCTGCTCGGCCCGCCCGAATATGAAGTCATCCTGGCCAGTGATTGGGTCGAGCCTTCCCTGCCCCTGCCCGAGGGCGTGGACTTGCTGGAACGCGGCGCCCGCTTGCTGCGCTTCCGCATCCGTCAGCCGCTGGAATCCAACCCGAAGCTGGTGCAGGCCCTCACGTCCCGCGCCGCCCCGGTTGTGTCGGTGCGGGAGGTGCCACGCAACCTGGAACAGGTCTACTTGCAGGTTATGGCCCGGGCGCAGGAGGTCGGACATGCGTGAATTATGGCTCCCGATCTGGCTTGTGGCCCGCCGTGAACTGCGCGACCAGTTGCGCGATTGGCGCATCCTGCTCCCGTTGATCATGTTGACCCTGTTTTTCCCCTTCCTGATGCTCGCCGGGACCCAACAGGCTGTGGAAACGGTCAACCAGTACGGCGCCAACCTGGTGGCCGACCGGATGGCCCCGTTCTTCCTGATGGTGGTGGGCTTCTTCCCGGTGACGATCTCGCTGGTGGTGGCGCTGGAGTCTTTCGTGGGCGAGAAGGAGCGCGGCACCATCGAGCCGCTGCTCAGCAGCCCGCTGCACGACTGGCAGATGTACCTCGGCAAACTGCTGACCAGCATCACGGTCCCGCTGGTTGCCAGTTACATTGACATTGGCTTTTACCTCGTCCTGATCTATTTCCAGGGAATCACCCTGCCGGATATCTGGCTCGTCCTGCAAATGCTGACACTGACTTTTGCCCACGCGGTCCTGATGGTCAGCGCCTCGATCCTGATCTCCACCCAGTCCACTTCGGTGCGGGCGGCCAACTTGCTGGCTTCGTTCATCATTATCCCGGTAGCGCTGCTGATCCAGGGTGAGACGACGATGATCTTCTGGGGCAACAACCTGATCTTGTGGCTGGCGGTGCTGGCGGTGCTGATCATGACCGGCCTGCTGATGCGGGTGGGGCTGGCCCATTTCCGCCGCGAGGCGCTGATCGGCCGCGAACTGGATACGGTCAACTTCCGCTGGGCCTGGCAGACGTTCAAACAGGCTTTCGTGGGCAAGGCTATTTCATTTTGGTCGTGGTATGGCGTGGAAATCCCGCGCACCCTGGCCTTGATGCGTACCCCGATCCTCATCCTGGTCCTGCTGGCGTTTTTGGGCATTGGGGCAGGGTATGTTTCGATTGATGCGCACTCTGAAGAGATCCAGGTATTGATCAGCAAGAATGTCGGTGAAGACGGGGATATGCGCGAGACAATCACCAGCGCGCTGGAATCTCAGGAACTGGTGCCGTCCAACGGGATCACTTTCGAGTACATCTTTCTGCACAACATCCAGTCTGTCACGGTGATGGCTTTCTTTGGGTTTTTCTCGTTCAGTGTGCTGGGGACGATCATCTTCATCCTCAACATGGGGATCATCGGCGCGGTGGCTTCGGTGGCAAACATGATGGGATTATCGCCCGGAATGCTGCTCCTGGTGGGGGTAATGCCGCATGGATTATTCGAATTGCCGGCCATCCTGATCGCCAGCGCGGTCGTTTTTTACATCGGCGCGCTGCTGGTGACACCCGACGGATACCGGTCGCTGGGGGAAGTCCTGCTCGAATCCATGGCCGTGTGGGTCAAAGTGATGGTTGGGATCGTCATCCCGCTTTTGATCATCGCGGCATTGATCGAAACCAACATTACGCCCCTTTTGTTGACCAGTTTCTTGAAGATGTAAGCCAATGGCGAAGCTCATCATCCTCGGCTCCTCGAATGCCATCCCAAGCAAGGACCACGAAAACACCCACCTGGTTATCCTGGGCGACCAGCGGACTGTCCTGGTGGATTGTGTCGGCAACCCGATCGTGCGGCTTGAGCAGGCCGGGGTGGATTTGAACTCGATCACCGACCTGGTCATCACCCACTTCCACCCGGACCATGTGTCGGGGGTGCCGTTGCTGTTAATGGATATGTGGCTGACGGGTCGCCGCGACCTGCTCAACATCTATGGCCTGCACTACACCCTGGACCGGCTCGAGGCGCTGATGAATTCCTATGAATGGGGCCAATGGCCGGATTTCTTCCCGGTGGCTTTCCATCGCCTGCCCGCCAGTGAAATGACCACCGTGCTGGATTGCCCGGAATTTCGCATCTTCTCATCGCCTGTCCGCCACATGATCCCGACGATTGGGCTGCGTTTCGAATTCAAGACATCTGAAAAGGTGCTGGCTTATTCCTGCGATACCGAACCTTGCGCCCAGGTCGTCCGGCTGGCTTCGGGGGCGGATGTGCTCATCCACGAATCAGCCGGCGAAGCGCGCGGACATTCGTCTGCAGCGCAGGCTGCGGAGATCGCCCGCCAGGCTGAAGTCGGGGCGTTGTACCTGATCCATTACCCGACCGGGGCTTATGCCGGTGACACTGACCTGACCAGGGAGGCAGGCCGCCGCTATCCCGGCCCGGTGGAGCTGGCAACGGATTTTATGTCGTTGGAGTTTTAGACCTGCCTTGAAAACAAAAAGACCCCGTTCCTCTGAAAGAAACGGGGTACTGGTTTAGCCGGTTCTTGGCGAAAAAGGCTTCCTGCGCCAGAGACGGCGGCGTGAGCGAGTTCCGCGCCAGAAATTAGCTGTCTTACCAGCCCTGGATGAACTGTCCCCATTCGTCATTCCCATCCAGGTGGCGGCCGAAGATGTAGGCTGCGCTGGTGGGCGGCTCGGCGGGATAATGCCTCAGGCGCATTTGCACCTCTTCAAGCTTGCGCCCGCCCTTGCGGTGGTTGCAGGCGGCGCAGGCAGCCACCACGTTGGTCCAGGTGTGTCCGCCGCCCATGTGCCGGGGAATCACGTGGTCTACGGTCAGGTCTAATCCAGAACGCCCGCAATACTGGCAGGTATAATCATCGCGGCGGAAGACTTCGCGGCGGGTCAGTTTGACCTGCGGCCGCGGCCGCTTGACCATATATTCCAGGCGAATGACTGACGGATGTGGAATTGAGCGTGAAACGGTGTGGATCATGCCGCGCCCATTCACGACCATCCCGGCTTTTCCAGAAAGGATCAGCCCGACAGCCCTTCGTGTGGAACACACGTTGATAGGCTCAAAGTTGGCGTTCAAGACCAAAACCGGGGCATTCATGTTGCCTCCAAACTCGGCTGATTATAGCACAACCACCAAAAGGAAAAATTGCGATGAAGGTACTGATTTTAGGCGGTTCAGGGATGATCGGGCAGGCCCTGGCGCGCTCGCTGACTGCGGATAGACATGAAGTCTGGGCGCTGACCCGCAACCCGGAGAAAGCCCGGCTGCCGGATGGCGTCCAGGCCGTCGGTTGGGATGGGCGGACGATGGATGGTTGGGGATACCTGGTCAATGAAATGGATGTGATTGTCAATCTGGTCGGCGAGAACCTGGCAAAGTGGCCGTGGACGGAGAAACAGAAGCAGCGCTTCCTCGACAGCCGGGTCAGCGCGGGACGGGCGGTCGTGGCCGCCGTTAAAGCCGCGGCGCGGCCCCCGAAGGTACTCATCCAGGCTTCGGGCATCAACCATTATGGGCTGCGCGGCGCGCCCGCCGACGAATCCACCCCGCCGGGCGACGACTTCCTGGCGCAGTTGACCGTCGCCTGGGAAGACTCGACGAAAGACGTGGAAGGTTTCGGGGTGCGGCGGGTCGTCATCCGCACGGCGGTGGTGTTTGCCAAAAACGCCCTCCTGTTCGGGTTGATGGCCCTGCCGGTGCGGCTGTTCGTCGGCGGGCGGATGGGGAGCGGGGAACAGGCCGTCCCGTGGATCCACATCGAGGACCACGTCGCCGCCGTCCGCTTTTTGCTGGAAAATGATTCGGCGCAGGGTCCGTTCAACTTGACCGCGCCAGGCCAGGCGTCCAATGCCGATTTCTACCGGGTGATGGCCCGGGTGATGAAGCGCCCGTTCTGGTTCCCGGTCCCGGCATTTTTGATGCGGTTGGTCCTGGGCGGGATGAGCGTGTTGGTGCTCGAAGGGCGCTTTTCTCGTCCGGCGAAACTGCTCGAGATGGGATTCCGGTTCAAATATCCCGAATTGGAGGACGCGCTGCGGGATTTGCTGGCGAGATAAATCTCGCCTTACGCGCAGGATGATGTATAATTGCGCCATGCAACAGTTGCGTTTTGGTTCTTATTATTACACCAGCCCGTAGCCCCCGCCGCGGAGTTTGGACGCGCCCACTCCCGCAGCGGGCGCGTTTTTTGTTGTGAAAAACCGGAGGACAGGATGAACATTGATGAACAAGTCGAATTATTGATGCTCGGCACCGAATACGGTGACGAGGAGTTGAAGCAGGCCATGCAGCGTGAACTGCGCGAACGCCTGCTGCTGGCCGAAAAGGAAAAACGCCCGCTGCGGGTGTACTGCGGCTACGACCCGACCTCGACCGACCTGCACCTGGGGCATACGATTTCGATGCGCAAGCTGCGCCAGTTTCAGGATTTGGGCCACGAGGTGACTTTCCTGATCGGGAGTTACACCGCCCTGGTCGGCGACCCGTCGGACAAGAACAAGGCCCGCCCGGTGCTGACCCAGGAGCAGGTGGCCGAAAACGCCAAAACTTACGCCGAGCAGGCTTTCAGGGTGCTCGACCGCGAGAAGACGATTGTGCGCTACAACGGGGAGTGGCTGTCGGAACTGTCGCTGGTGGACTTGATCCGCCTGGGGCAGAATTTCACTGTGCAGCAGTTCCTGGCGCGGGAGAACTTCGCCAAGCGGCTCGAATCCGGGGAGCCGATCTTCCTGCACGAGACGTTCTACGCCCTGATGCAGGGCTACGACGCGGTGGCGATGCGCACCGACGTGCAGGTGGGCGGCACCGACCAGTTGTTCAATATCATCGTAGCCGGGCGCAAGCTGCAGGAGGCGCTGGGACAGAAACCGCTGGTGGGGATCATCTGCGGCATCCTGCCCGGCACCGACGGCGTGAAGCGCATGTCGAAGTCCACCGGCAATATCGTGCCGATCAACACCGGGGCGGAGGATATGTACGGCAAGGTCATGTCCATCCCCGATTTTGCCATGCCGCAATATGCCCGGCTGGTGACGCGCTGGTCGCCGCACGAGATCGAGGCCTTTGAAGCGGGCGTGAAGGCCGGGACGGTCCATCCCCGCGACGCGAAGATGAAACTGGCGCGGGAAATTGCGAGCATTTTCTACGGCGACAGCGAGGCGCTGACCGCGGAGCAGGCTTTTGTCAACCTGTTCCAGCAAGGCAATATCCCGGACGAGATGCCTGAGTACGCGTTAAAGACGGGCCAATCGGTGCTGGAGGTGCTGATCGCTTCGGGGATGGTGACCAGCAAAAACGAGGGCCGCCGCATGGTGGACCAGAAGGGCGTCCGGCTGGAGGGCGAGACGCTCGAAGACCCGATGGCCGCTTTTCCGCATCCGGGGGTGCTGCAGGTGGGCAAACGCAAGTTTGTGCGGGTGAAGTGATAAGCGGACTTTGTCACGGATTCACGGATGAGAGCGGATAAGCAACGGCGGCTGGTTCAGCCGCCGTTTATGATTCCTCCTTCGGCAAGCATCCCCAGGAATTTTTCGACGATGAGCGGGTCGAAGTGTTTGCCGCTCTCATCCCGCAGGTATTGGACCGCTTTCTCTTTCGGCCAGGCCTCGCGGTAAGGCCGGTCTGAAGTCAACGCATCCCAGACATCAACAACGGCAAAGATGCGCGCGGCAAGCGGGATGTCATAGCCTTGAAGCCCGCGCGGGTAGCCGCTGCCGTCCCATTTTTCGTGGTGGGCGTAGGGGATATCCTCGGCTGAGCGCAGGTAACTGATGGGGGTGATCAGGTCGTGGGCGTACTGGGGATGCTGGCGCATGATGGCCCATTCTTCATCGGTCAGATCGCCGGGTTTGTTGAGGATGTTGTCGGGGATGCCCATCTTCCCGATGTCATGGAGCAGCACCCCGCGTCGGATGTGGATCAGCTCCTGATCCGGGACGCCGATGAGCCGCGCCAACCGGACGGTCAAATCAGTGACCCGGCGGGTATGCCCCTGGGTTTCCTTGTCGCGCAGTTCGAGGGCGCGCCCCCAGCCTTCGAGGGTATTGTCGTAAGCCATGGCCAGTTCCTGGTTGGAACGCTGCAAGCTTTCGAGCAATTGGGCGTTGTCAATTGCAATGGCGGCCTGCCCGGCCATGGTGTGGAGGAAGTCGAGCCATTCTTCGTCGGGATTCAGGGTGTGGCGGTGGAAAACCTCGAGCACGCCTTTGACCTGTCCTTTGGCGACCAGGGGCAGGCCGATGTAGGCCAGAAATCCCTCGGTTGCGAATGGGGGTTTGGTGGTCAGCAGGTCGGTTTCCTCGCTGGCATCCAGGAACTGAAGGGGTTGGCGGGTCAGGACCACCCGGCCTCCCAGGCTGTTGTTCAGAGGCAGGTTTACCCGTCCGATCGGCACCGTCCGGAATCCGCGTCCGGTGGAGTAAGTCAGTTGGTGAAGGTCGGGGTTGAAGATGGCCGCGGCGACGGCATCCACCTTCAGTTGAATGATGAGGTGTTCGATCAGCAGGTCGAGGGTGATGCGCAGGTCCATGCTCGAACTGATGGCGGTATCAACATCCCGCAAGGCCATCAAACGTTGTACCTGAAGCTCGGTTTTGCTGTGCAGTGAGACTCTCTGGATTGCGTTGCCAGCCATTTCGGACAGGGTGGTCAGGAGGTTGCTGTCGTTCTTGGAAAAGGTGCGCGGGAGTTTCCCGGCGACACAGATGGCGCCGATGATGTTTTGCGAGGTGCGAATGGGGACGCAAAGCCCGCTCCATCCGGGCGGGATCAACTCCTGGTTGATCTGGGTGATGTGCGGATCGGCCTGGAATTCTTCGGTGAAGTATGGTTCACCGCTCTGGAAGACATACCCGCCGATGTCTTCGCCGGGCTTGAGCGTGTAGGTGCTCAAAGGTTGCAGCCAACCCCGGGCGGTTACCATATTGAGTTGCCCGCTGATGGGGTCATAGAGCCAGATCGCGCCCACGCCGGTGCTCATTACGATCAGGGCTTCGTTGAGGATGATGGGGAGCATGGCTTCCAGGTTTTGGGCCATGCGCAGGCTGACCGATACCCGGTTGACCACTTCAAGCTCATAAAGCCGTCGCCGGGTTTCGGTAAACAGGCGTGAATTTTCGACAACCGCCGCAGCGTAGGAAGCCAGCATTTCGAGGATGCGCTGCTCTTCCGGGCCATAGGCATTGGTGCGGTAGGATTGGGCGGAAATCATCCCGATGACTTTATCCCCGATGATCAGCGGTACGGCCAGCGCCGATTGGACGACCTGCTCGTTACCGAAATGGATCACATTGGCAGGAGGATTCACTTTCAGGTCGTTCAGGATAGTCGCCTTGCCGGTTTTGATGATCTGTCCGCTCAGGCCCTGATCGGCGGGAACGCGCCTGGGAGGGAAGGTTGTACCGCCTTCGGTCAGGTAAACTGCATGGTTCTCCTGGCGCGCCTCATCCCGCAAGGTGATGACGAAGGCGTCGCAGTCCATCAATTTGCTTGCGGCTTCATGGATGGCCGAATAGGTATGGTCGAGCACCTGGATGGCTTTGATGACCTCCTGGCTGACCTGGTGCAAAACTTCGCTCCGTTCAGCCGATTGGACGGCCTGCTGGTAGAGGCGCGCATTTTCGATGGCCATTTCCGCGTGACGGGCAAAGGTCTGGGCCAGCGCGCCCTGGCTCTGGTCGTAGACGCCGGGCTTATGGCTGTCGAGGGTGATGCAGCCGATGGGTTTCCCGCGTACGATGAGCGGGATACCCATCCAGCCGCGAATGTCTTTGGATTCTCCCCAATCGTGGAAGCGCGGGTCTTTTTGGGCATCTTCGAGGATGACCGGTTGGTCATTGGCGACGATTTCCTGGTAGAGTTGGTCGCCTGCCGGGAATGTGGAATTCGCCAAATAGTCGGGCCGGGAAAAGCCCCGGGTAGCGGCCATCCTGAGGGATTGACCTTCCTGGAGCATTACGCTGGCGCTGTCGTAGGGGACCACCGCGTTGATGGATTTCAGGACGTTATCCAAAACCTGGTCAATCTCCAGCGAGGCCGAGACCGATTCAACGGCCTGGCGCAGGGTCTCGGCTTCCTGCCGTTTCTGTTGTTCGGCCTTGTAGAGCCGGGCGTTTTCAAAGGCGAGCGCGGCGTGGTGGGAAAAGGCCAGCGCCAGTTGGGCGTCCTCCGGCTTGAAGTAATTATCCTGCTTGCTGTCCAGGGCGATCATGCCGATGACGTCACCCCGCACGAGCAAGGGCACTCCCAGCCAGGAATGGATGTGGCTGTGCGGTTTTCGGTTAAAGGGGGCATATTTGGTTCGGGCGTCACCCAGGATGAGCGTTTTCTTTTGTTCGATAACCTCCGTATTCGGGTTATCTCCTGGTATTGCAAATCGCAAGCCCAAAACATCATTTTTATTCTCCCAGCCCCGGCCGCCCACGATTTCGAGGAAAGCGCCATCCAGGAGCATGATGGAGGCGCTATCGTAAGGGACGACGCGCATCATCTCATCCAGGATCAGGTTGATGGCTTCGCCCGAATCCAGCGTGGATGCGACGATTGCCGCGGCTTCCTGGAGCGTTTCGGCCACCTCGCGGCGGCGCTGTTCAGATTCGAACAGCCTGGAATTCTCGATGACCGTGGAAGCCTGGTTGACGAAAGTCTGGGCTGCGGCTGCGTCTTCTTCGGAATAGGCGCCCACTTCCCTGTTGTCAACGGAAATGTAGCCGATGACATCGTCCCTCACGATGAGGGGCAGGGCCATCCACCCGCGAATATATTCGGTGCCGGGAATTTTGACGAAACGCGGATCATCCTGGGCGTCGGCAACGACCAATGGGCTGCGTGTGGTCGTCAGTTCGCCCCACTTGCGCAGGTCGCTGAAGGTTTGTCCCAGCCACGCATAGCCTTCCGGCAGCCCCCTCCCGGCGACAATCACGTGCGTATTCTCTCGTTCCAGGATGACCGAGGCGCTGTCGAAGGAGATGATCTTTCCCAGCATCTCCAGAATGGTTTCGAGCAGCGGGCGCAACTCCAGGGATGAGGTGATGGCGGTTGTAGCTTCCCTCAATATCTCTGCCTGTTCCCTCTGTTTCCTTTCAGCCTCGAAGAGACGTACCCGCTCGATGGAAATCGCCAGTTGACTTGCCAGCGTACTGAGCAGTCGTTCATCAGCCAGCGTGAACGCCTCGGCGGTCTTGCTCTCCACGTTGAAAACGCCGATAACTTTTTCGCCGATTTTTATCGGCACGCAAAGCTCCGATTGGATCCCATTGGTTACCGCGTAGAAGTCTTTACTTTTGCTGACATCTCCCAGAGATACCGGCACGCCGCTGGAAGCAACCTGCCCTGTAACGCCCTGGGTAAGCGGCAGGCGGATCTTGAGCATTTCATCAGAAATCCCCCGGTAGGACGGGTGCGGGGTGAGCAGGTTTTCGTCGTTCAGGAGCAGGATGCCGCAGTTGTCTGGATAGAATGTGTTACCCACCACGGCGGTGACTCGGTTGATGAGCGCATCCAGGTCGGTGGCTGTGGTTCCCACCAGGGCGGCGGCGTGGAGGAGGGTCAGCTCTTGCAATTGGCGCCATATTTCATCATCGCTCTTTTCCCGCTGCACGGCTGCACTCATAATGTTCGCCGCAGTTTTGAGCGCGTCGATCTCGGCGAAATCCCACTCCCGCTCGTTAAGACAATCATCCAGGCCGATAAATCCCCACCAGTTGTTGTTGACCGTGATCGGAACGCAGATGATCGAAAGGATACTTTCGGCCTGCAATTCGACCTGTTCACTGGCGGGCAGGGTGCGGACCAGCCCATGGACGATGTCGGTTTTTTCCATGATCGGGATCCAGCGTTCGAAGCCATCGGTTTTGAAGTTGATCCCGTTCAGGTTGGGATTATCTATCTGCGTCGAAATGCCGGGCGCGCACCACTCGTATGGCATGTGGAAAATATACTCTTCCGAGGAATTGCGGAGAAAGATATATGCCCGGCTGACGTTGGCGGCCTTTCCCAATAACATCAGGAAATAATTGACGTTCTCCTCCCACGACTCGCGCAGGAAGGTGTCTGCTGCCAGGCTTACCGCATTGAGGATGCTTTCGCGGCGGTGCAGGTTGACCTCGATGTCGAGACGCTCCATTTCTGTGGCAGCGCGCTCGGCAAAGGTCGTGATTATCGAAAAGGCCTGGGTGGTCTCATCCCACTGTTTACGATGCAATGCGACAATGATCCCGATTGATTTGCCGTCGAAAGTAAACAGGGGAACTCCCATATAACTGTTTATCCCCCTTTTTACCAGCGATAAATCCTTCGGGAATTTTTCCTGCACATCCCCATTGTAGAGGCATGGTTGTTTGCCAAACACGGTTTCGCAGGGCGTATCAATAAGGTCGTACTCGAAATTATTCCTGATTTCGCCTTCCTGGCAGACCGCCAGGGTTTCTATTTTATTGCTGCCTTTGATCCTTCCGACGAACACCATGTCGGCATCCAGTACGCTCTGGAGTTCTGTGACCAGATTCCGAAAGAATTCTGAGCCGGTAGTCCGCGAGGTACCTTTCATGACCGCGTGCAGGGTCTGTTCTGCGCGTTTGCGGTCTGATATATTGAGCATTATTCCTTGCCAGAAGATGGGAGTATCGTCCTGGTCTTTGATAACAGTGGATTCCTCCCGCAGCCAGACGTAATGCCCGTCTTTGGCTCGCAGCCGGTATTCCATGCGGAGTGGTTCACTCTTCTCACGTGTGCGCCTGTCCTCGGCCAGGATGGTTTCGCGATCTTCCGGATGGAGAAGGTCGTCCCAGGCGATTTCTGCGATCCATTCTTCCGGCGTATATCCGAGGATTTCCTCGACTTTTGGGCTGATGTACAGGGTGGTTTCCGCCTCGTCGGTTCTATCCAGGAAAACGATAGCCGGGAGGTTTTCCACCAGGGAACGGTAGCGGGCTTCCGTTTCCCGAAGGGTTTGCTCGGCGAGCTTGATCCTTTCGTCCCGCTGCACCCGGTTGGTAATATCCTGGACGAATCCTTCATAGTAAAGGATTTGCCCGGAACTATTCAGCACTGTTCGGGCGTTGACTTTTGTCCAAATGATCGCGCCGTCTTTACGCATGGCGCGGAATTCGAAATTTTCGATGACCCCATTTAAGTGCAATGCAGCCACAATTTGCTTGCGGTCGGCCTGGTCAACGTAAACTTGATGGGGGATACTCCGCACCGAATTGACCATGTCGGCAGGTGAATCGTAGCCGAAAATGCGGGCCATAGCCGGGTTGACGTTCAAGAAACGTCCTTCTGGCGTAGATTGAAAAATTCCCTCAAGCGCATTATCGAAGATATTTTTATACGCCCCTTCTGCAATGGGCTGAGGGACGCGCGAGTAGACTGCTATTAAAAGGTATAAGACGACGACCGCACCGATAACGAAAACCCAATTCACGATGGTACCGACCAGGCCAATGTATCCTGCTGGGTTGATATTCCGAATCACAAAATGAAAGAAAAGCATCCATAATCCCAGCAGGATGCTGTAAATAATGACCACTTTGGTCATAACTTCGACTTTTTTGCTCCGCACAAAATCTCCAGGCTGAGATGATTTCAGAATACCGCCCGTTTATTATAGATGTTTTTTATTATTAGAAAAATTACAAATGAGATAACTCTGGCTTTCCCCGCTCCGGCTCGCTTTGTCGAGGTGTAGAAGGAACCGTCCCAAAGGTCGGCGCAAGAGGGGCAATATCTCTCAGCCAAACCTTCGGGACGATCCTGAACGCACCCAATAAAAAACGAGCCGCCCAGGCTCGCTTGTAAAGGCATCGCGGGATTCGCGCCAGTCCCGCAGGGGAACCCGTGATGAGGGTTTTGCAGACCCTTGCCTCGTGTCCCGGAGGGGATACCACTTGGCATAAAAAACGAGCCGCCCAGGCTCGCTTGTAAAGGCGTCGACGGGATTCGAACCCGTGATGAGGGTTTTGCAGACCCTTGCCTTACCACTTGGCCACGACGCCATGAATAAAAAGAGCGGGCGATGGGATTCGAACCCACGACCTTCTCCTTGGCAAGGAGACGTTCTACCACTGAACCACGCCCGCGTCATCTTGGCCGCATTACTGACCGAGAGTGCCGAGAGACAGAATCGAACTGACGACACCGCGATTTTCAGTCGCGTGCTCTACCAACTGAGCTATCTCGGCTTGAGTTATTCTGTTGTTAAGCGTGGGTGATTTTACTAGCAGACATAGAGATTGTCAAGCAAGGTTTTTGCCGGGATAAAAACCCGCATCTCCCTTGACCTGAACCTGCTTCCGCACTACAATCCCCGAACTATTCTGGAAAGGAACCATGTTCGAAACACTCACCGGACGACTAAACCAGGTCTTCGACCAACTCCGCCGCCGAGGCAAACTCTCTGAAGCTGATGTGGACGCCGCCATGCGCGAAGTCCGCCTGGCATTGCTCGAAGCAGACGTGCATTACAGTGTGGTCAAGGATTTCGTGGCCCGCGTCCGCCAGCGGGCTGTCGGCGCGGAAGTGTCGAAGGCCCTCAACCCAGGCCAGCAGGTGATCAAGATCGTCCACGAAGAGATGATCGCCACGCTCGGGGAGCCTGCCCCGCTCAACCTGTCGGGGCCGAAACCGCGCGTCGTCCTGCTGGCCGGCCTTCAAGGGTCCGGCAAGACCACCGCGGCGGGAAAACTGGCGCGCATCTTCCGCTCGCGCGGCGAACGCGTGATGCTGGTGGCTGGCGACCCGTACCGTCCCGCCGCCATCCAGCAACTGCAAAACCTGGGCCAGCGCCTGGACGTACCCGTCTTCACCCAGAGCGGCGTCAAACCCCCCGACCTGGCAAAGAAGGCCTTCGACCAGGCCGAGAAGGGCGGATACTCTGTCATGATCGTGGATACCGCCGGTCGTTCCCAGCTCGATGACGCCCTGATGGATGAACTGCGGGCGATTTCGGCCAAAGTCAAACCGGTGGAGACCCTGCTGGTGATCGATTCGATGATCGGCCAGGAAGCCCTGCGCATTGCTGAAGGATTCCGGGACGCGGTCACGCTGACCGGGCTGATCCTGACCAAAATGGATGGCGACGCCCGGGGCGGGGCAGCCATTTCGATCCGCTCGGTGACGGGTGTGCCGCTCAAGTTCCTGGGCACCGGCGAAAAACTGGACGCCCTCGAAACCTACGACCCGGCCCGGCTGGCCTCCCGCATCCTGGGCATGGGCGATGTGATCGGCCTGATCGAAAAAGCCGAAGCCGCCTTCGACGCCGAGACGGCGCAAAAAAGCGCCGAGAAAATGCTCAAAGGCCAGTTCACCCTCGAAGACTGGCTCGACCAGATGCGCCAGATGCGCAAGATGGGGCCGCTGAGCCAGATATTGGAAATGATCCCCGGCCAGATGGGACAGGCCGCCCGCAATGTGGACCCGCAGGATGTCGAGAAGAACTTCAAGCAGGTCGAGGCCATCATCAATTCGATGACCCGCCGGGAGCGCCGCGCCCCCGATATCCTCAACGCCTCCCGCCGCCGGCGCATTGCGGCCGGTTCCGGCACCCAGGTTCAGGATGTGAACCGCCTGATGAAGCAGTTCCGCGAACTGGAGCGGATGATGAAACAGATCAAGAAGACTGGCGGGCGCGGGCTGAACCGTCTTTTTGGCTAATATTGCTTCATATATCCCCGAAAAGTTTGGTAAAATCAAGTGCTTTTTTGATTGGGTAATCCAGACCTGCGGGGCGCGACCTTTCTCGCACCCCTCACCCCGCAAGGACTGTCACACCACTTGCCTAGCAAATAACAATCCGAAGGAGAAAGTTTTCGATGGTTCGTATTCGTCTGCGACGTGTTGGCCTGAAAGGCCAGCCTTCATACCGCATTGTGGCTGCTGAAAAAGAAAGCCCCCGCGATGGCCGTTTTCTGGAAATCCTGGGCTTTTACAACCCCCGCACAGACCCTGCCACGGTGCAAATCAAGGAAGACCGCATTTACGACTGGATCAGCAAAGGCGCTCAACTGAGCGATTCGGTCGAGCAGGTCTTCAAAAGCGCAGGTGTCCTCGACCGCTATGCCCGCTTCAAAGCTGGCGAAGCTGTCGAGACTCTGGTGGCCGAGTCTGAAAAGATGCAGGCCGAGCGCAACGCCAATCCCAAAACCCGCCAGAACTGATCCGAATTCCTGACCACAGGGGTAACTTATGAAAGATTTGATCGAGTACATCGCCCATTCCCTGGTTGAACACCCCGAAGCCGTTGAGGTGCGCGAGTTCCGCTCCGGTGGGCGGGTCAAGATCGAACTGCGGGTGGCCAAAGACGACATGGGCCGCGTGATCGGCAAGAACGGCCGCGTCGCCAATGCCATCCGCGCCCTCCTGCGGGTAGCCGCCGAGCGTACAGGCCAACAAGTCACGCTCGACGTGGTCGAACCCTGATGCCCGGAACCAAAACCCCAGCCCACCAGGCTGGATCAGGCTCGCCGCCCGTTGGCGAGCCTGTCTATTTGCTGGTGGGCTGGTTGCGCCGCCCTCACGGTGTGCGCGGCGAAATCCTGATGGAAATCATCACCGACTTCCCGGAACGCTTGAAGCAAGGCAAGCTGGTCTTCATCGGAGATGACCACGCCCCGCACACCATTTCCGCCCGCCGCCATCATAACGACGGCCTGTTGCTCACCTTTGACGGCTTTACCGACCGCGACCTGGCCGGTGAATTGCGCAACCAGGGCGTCTACGTCCGGGCCGAAGGCCTGCCCGAACTGCCCGAAGGCGAGTATTACCACCACCAGCTTATCGGGCTGGACGTGATCGCGGATACCGGCCAACTGTTGGGGATCCTGGTCGAGATCATCGAGACCGGCGCCAATGACGTTTATGTAGTGCGGGACGAAAGCGGGCGCGAAATCCTGCTCCCGGCCATCCCCCCGGTCGTCCTGGACGTGGACCTGGATTCCGCCACGATGCGCGTCCGCCTGCTCGAAGGCCTGCTGGACGAATAACCTGATCCCGTTATTAATGAGGGGCTATGACTGACCCGCGACGTTTCTGGATGGGCTTCACCCTGGTCAAAGGCATCGGCGCGGCGCGCCTGCAAATGTTATTGTCCCATTTTGGCGATGTCGAAACGGCCTGGGGCGCGGCCCCCGCGGCCTTGAAGGCTGCCGGTCTGAGCGAAAAATTGGCCGAACGCCTGGTCCAGGTGCGCGAAAAAGCAGACCTGGACCGCCTGCTCGAACAAACACTCGCCAACGGCATCCAGGTGCTTACCTGGGAAGACCCCGCCTATCCCCCCTTGCTCAAGGAAATAGACCAGCCCCCGCCTGTGCTCTACCTGCGCGGCGAGATCACGGATGAGGATGCCTGGGCGGTTGCCATCGTCGGCACCCGCCGCGTCTCCCCTTACGGACGCCAGGTGACCGAGGAGATCGCCTCCTTCCTGGCTGCCAACGGCGTGACGGTTGTCTCCGGCCTGGCCCGCGGCGTGGACGCCATCGCCCATGCCGCCGCCCTCAAGAACGGCGGGCGCACCCTGGCCGTGCTCGGCTCTGGTGTTGACCGCATCTACCCGCCCGAGAACCGCCAGCTGGCCGAAAAGATGACAAGCCAGGGCGCGGTCATCAGCGATTACCCGCCTGGAACCCCGCCCGAAGGCCCGAACTTCCCGCCTCGCAACCGGATCATCTCCGGGCTGTCGCGGGCGGTGATCGTCATCGAAGCCGGTGAGACCAGCGGCGCGCTCATCACCGCCGGGTTCGCCGTCGAACAGGGACGCGAAGTCTTTGCCGTGCCGGGGAACATCCTGGCTCCGCAGAGCAAAGGCGCCAATAAACTCATCCAGGACGGCGCCCGGCCACTGTTGAGCGGCAGGGATGTGCTGGATGCGCTCAACCTGGCCCAGGTGGGCGAACATCGCCAGGCCCGCAAGATACTGCCCTCCGACCCGACCGAAGCCCGCCTGCTGGAGGCCCTCAGCCATGAGCCGGTCCACGTGGACGATATCCGCAGCCAGACCGGCCTGCCCATCGAGCAGGTTTCCGCTGCGTTGACCCTGATGGAGCTGAAAGGCATGGTCCGTCAGGTGGGCGGCATGAATTATGTGGCGGTTCGTGAGGTACAATCGGGCTACGAAACTTGAGGAGAGAGGTGTTGTAAGAAACTCCCGAAATCTCTTGTGGAGTCTTCGTAAAGATTTCGGAAGTTTGCCCTGAAACGCAAACACCCATTCGTAATTCACTATGTTGGAACATACCTATGCTGTGATCATGGCTGGCGGGGGCGGGACGCGCTTATGGCCGGTCTCGCGCCGCAGTCATCCTAAACAAGTTATCCCGCTGGTCGAGGAACGTACCCTGTTCCAGACCACGGTCCAGCGCCTGGAAGGATTGTTTCGGCCTGCCAACATTTACGTCGTCACAGTCAAGGAGCAAGCCAAAGCGCTGATGGACCAGGCTCCCAACATCCCTGTTGAAAATTTCCTGCTCGAACCTGAAGCGCGAGGCACGGCTTCGGCGATTGGCCTGGCGGCGGCGGTCTTGCGCGCTCGCGACCCGCAGGCGGTGATGGTCTCCCTGCATTCGGACCACTACATCCGCAACCAGGACCTGTTCCACCTGCTCGTGCGGGTCGCGGTGGATGTTGCCAATGCCGGCTATCTCGTCACGCTGGGGATCACACCCACTTACCCGGCAACGGTGTACGGCTACATCCAGCGCAGCGCCATCCTGCCCGAACAATTCGGCTACCCGGTCTACAGCGTGATGCGCTTCAAGGAAAAACCCGAAGAGCGCCAGGCGCGGGAAATGATCTCGACCGGCGACCACTACTGGAACTCCGGGATGTTTTTCTGGAAAGTGGAGAATATCCTGGCTGAGATCACGCGGCAGATGCCGGATTTGCATTCGGCCTTGACCCAAATCTCCGCGGCCTGGGAAACGCCCGAACGGGATTCGATTTTGCGGCAGCTCTGGCCCGGCCTCGACAACGTGACCGTTGATTACGGTATCATGGAAAATGCGGCCAGGGTTGCAGTCTTGCCTGCAGGAGGGTTAGAATGGAGCGACATCGGCAACTGGAATTCGCTCTTCGACGTGCTCCTGCCGGACAAGGACGGCAATATTGTTTTCAGCGGCCACCACATCCCGGTGGATACGTCCAGTTCGCTGGTGTACGGCAACAAGGACGACCGCCTGATCGTCACCATCGGCGTGGATAACCTGATCATCGTGGATGCCGGTGACGTTTTACTGGTCTGCCGTAAGGATCAGGCTGTCAGGGTGCGTCAGGTGGTGGACGAGCTGAAAAATTCTGAACGCGAACATTACACGTAGGAGGCGCGTATGGAAGCCTATTGTATGAAATGCAAAACCAAACGTGAGGTACAGGAGCCGGAGGCTACCTTTAACAAATCCGGCGCGCCGGTAACGCGCGGACATTGCCCGGTCTGCGGGACGGCCCTCTACCGCACCGGGCGGACGGAGGCCCACGCCGGCATGACCGCGCCCAAGAAGGAGGTCCAGCGTTCGGGGAAACTCGTGATCGTCGAATCCCCGGCCAAAGCCCGGACCGTGGGCCGGTTCCTCGGCAAAGGATATACCGTGAGGGCCTCGGTCGGTCACGTGCGCGACCTGCTCCGTTCACAGTTGTCGGTGGATGTGGAGAACCGGTTCCAGCCCAAATACCGCGTCCCCAACGAGAAGAAGGATGTCGTCAAGGAACTCAAGAAGCTCGCCAAGGAATCGGCTGAGGTCTATCTGGCGACAGACCCAGACCGCGAAGGCGAGGCTATCGCCTGGCACCTGATGGAAGCCGCGGCCATCGAACCGGAACTCACCCGCCGGGTGGTCTTCCATGAGATTACCGAACCGGCCATCAACGAGGCCTTCTCGCACCCGCGCCAGATCAATATGGACCTGGTCAACGCCCAGCAGGCCCGCCGCGTGCTCGACCGGCTGGTGGGTTACAGCATCAGCCCCATTTTGTGGGAGAAGGTCCGCAGCCGCCTCTCGGCAGGACGGGTTCAATCGGTGGCGCTCAGGCTCATCGTCGAGAGGGAGCGGGAGATCGAGGCTTTCGTCCCGGTCGAATATTGGACCATCGAGGCCGAACTCAGGCCGGAGATGCTCAAGTCCGTATTCGTTACTAAACTGGCAAAAATAGACGGCCGGGACCCTGAACTGCCGAACGAGGAAACCGTCCGGCCTTTCCTGGTGGACATGGAAAAAGCGGCTTATACGATCACGAAGATCAAACGGGGCGAACGCCGCCGCAAGCCGTCTGCGCCGTTCACGACTTCCACGCTCCAGCAGGAGGCCTCCCGCAAGCTCGGGTTTACTGCCAAACGCACGATGGCCCTGGCCCAGGGTCTGTACGAAGGCCAGGATGTGGGCGAAGGCGGGACGACCGGCCTGATCACCTACATGCGAACCGACTCGACCAACGTCTCGGAGCTGGCCCAGAAGGAAGTGCGCGAGTACGTGATGGGCAAATATGGCGGGGATTTCCTGCCGCCGGCCCCGCCGGAATACAAGACCAAATCGAAGGGCGCCCAGGAGGCCCACGAGGCCGTCCGACCGACTTCGGCGATGCGCGACCCGGAAAGGGTCAAACCCTATCTTGACCCGGCGATGTTCAAACTCTACCAGCTCATCTGGAAGCGTTTTGTGGCTTCACAGATGGAGGCCGCGGTATACGATACCCTGCAAGTGGAAGTGACCGGCGTGTCTGAACACACCTATCTGCTGCGGGCCTCCGGCTCGGTGGTGAAATTCCCCGGGTTCCTGGTGGTTTACGAAGAAGCCAGGAGCGAGGACGCCAGGCCGGAAGACGAGGAGAACGTCCGCATCCCGGCAGGTGTGGAGGAAGGCCAAAAGCAGGAACTGGTGCGCCTGATCCCCGAACAGCATTTCACCCAGCCGCCGCCGCGCTTTACCGAGGCGACCCTGGTCGCCATCCTGGAAGAAAACGGGATCGGCCGCCCGTCCACTTACGCGCCAACCCTGTCAACCATCCAGCAGCGCGGCTACGTCGAACGGGTTGACAAGCGCCTCTTCCCGACCGGGACAGGCGTCCTGGTCAATGATTTGATGTTGCAGTATTTCCCCAACATCGTGGATACCAACTTTACGGCCAATATGGAAGAAAACCTGGACAAGGTGGCCTCCGGCGACAGCGATTGGGTCAAGGTGATGGATGTGTTCTACGGGCCGTTCTCACAGCAGGTGGCAAAGGCCCAGTCTGAGATGCCGGTCACCAAATCCGAGCCGGAGCCGATCGGCCGCGCCTGCCCCAGATGCGGCAAAGACCTGGTCATCCGTTTTGGGCGCTACGGCAAGTTCATTTCGTGCAGCGGCTTCCCTGAATGCCGCCACACCGAACCCTGGCTGGAGAAGATCGGCGTCACCTGTCCCAAAGACGGCGGCGACATTGTGGAACGCAAGACCCGCAAGAACCGCATCTTCTACGGCTGTTACAATTACCCTAACTGCGACTTCACCTCCTGGAAGCGCCCGCTGGCCCAACCCTGCCCCAAATGCGGCGGGATGCTGGTGGTGGCCAACAAGCGCGAGGCTCAGTGTATGGCCTGCGAGGAGTCGTTCCTTCTGGATGAAGTCATTCCAGAATCTGTGTAATATTGACATAACCGGAGCGCAACCTTCAGATTGCGCATGGCAGACTGAAGCCGCAGACTGAAGCCGCAGACTGAAGCCGCAGACTGAAGCCGCAGACTGAAGTCTGCACTCCAATTTTAGGAGATTGATATGTTTTTTCTAACTGGTGTTTTACTCAGCGGCGTAAGCGATAAGCTCGCCTACCTCGATCCCGGTTCGGGCAGTTTCCTGCTGCAACTGTTGATCGCGGCCCTGCTCGGCGCGGGGATCGCCCTGCGGGCCTCGTGGGGCAAGATCAAGGGACTGTTCGGCGGCAAACCCGCCAAAGACGAAGACGCTGACGAAGACGACGATGACTAAAGGGAAACTTCCCGCCTCGTTCCGGGACCCGAGCGGGTTCCTGTTCACCCGGGAGGGGGTGCTCTACCGGCAGGTCAACCGGGAGTACACCGACGAGTACGGGATGTTGATGCGTTCCGGCCTGTATGAGAAACTGGTCAAGGCCCGGCTGCTCGTCGCCCATGAGGAGGTCGAAGTCCAGCCGTTGGAACCCCTGCTGGCTTTCAAGGTCATCCGCCCGGAGCGGGCGCCGTTCATCTCGTATCCTTATGAGTGGTCGTTCAGCCAGTTGAAAGACGCCGCCCTGACGACCCTGCGCATCCAGAAGCGGGCGCTCAAGGCGGGCATGTCGCTCAAAGACGCCAGCGCCTACAACATCCAGTTCGTGGACGGCAAGCCACTGTTGATTGACACGCTTTCCTTCGAAACTTACCAGGAAGGCTTGCCCTGGGTGGCTTACCGCCAGTTCTGCCAGCATTTCCTGGCCCCGCTGGCGCTGATGGCCCACACGGACGTCCGCCTGAGCCAGTTGCTGCGGGTCTACATTGACGGCGTGCCCCTCGACCTGGCCAGCCGCCTGCTCCCCGTCCGCACCCGCCTGGACTTCGGCCTCTTGACCCACCTCCACATCCACGCCAGCGCCCAGAAGCGTTACGCCGGCGAAGCCATCCAGGCGCAGAAATCCCGGGCCGGGATGAGCAAAGGGGCTTTGCTGAGCCTGATCGAAAATCTCGAAGCGACCGTCAAAAAACTTACCTGGAAACCTGGCGGCACTGAATGGGGCGATTATTACGACATCACCAATTATTCCGAGGCCGCCTTTGCCCATAAAAAGGAATTGATCACGAGTTGGGTCGCCCACGTCAAACCGCGCCTGGTCTGGGACCTGGGGGCGAATACCGGCGTCTTCAGCCGCATCGCCAGCGACGCCGGATACCAGACGGTCGCCTTCGACATTGACCCGTCAGCGGTGGAGAAAAACTATTTGCAGGTCCAGGCCGAAAAGTCCGGGAAGTTGCTGCCGTTGGTACTGGACCTGACCAATCCCAGTCCGGCCCTCGGCTGGGACAATAAGGAGCGCGACTCCTTCGGTCAGCGCGGCCCGGCAGACATGGTCTTCGCCCTGGCGTTGATCCACCACCTGGCGATCTCCAACAACGTCCCCCTGCCTGAACTGGCCCGCTTTTTCCACGAGACGGGAAAGTGGCTGGTGTTGGAGTTCGTCCCCAAATCCGATTCGCAGGTGCAGAAACTCCTCGCCAGCCGGGAGGACATCTTCCCGAACTATTGCCGCCAGGTGATCGAGCAAGTCTTCTCGCCGCGCTTCATCATCCACCAGGCTGTCCAGGTGGGCGATTCTGAACGGATACTGTATTTAATGGAAGCCCGCAAAAACGTTGTCTAACTGGCAAGATTCAGTATAATAAAGATGCTCATTTGTTCGTGTTATGAGCGGCGGTATCATCACCAATAACCTTGTTATGAGCGCTTGAAAGGAGCCAACATGGATTCCATATTCGCGAAATTGAAAAATCCGACCATTGCGGGCATTGCGGGGGTAGCTGCCGGGCTTTTACTCGGTCTCATCGTGGGCTGGGTGCTCTGGCCGGTGAAATACGTTGATACCACACCGGATTCCCTGCGCGCCGACCTGCAGGAAGATTACCTGCGCATGTCCATCGACTCCTTCGAATTGACCGGGGATACCGAACTGGCGCTCAAGCGATATGTCAACCTGGGAGAAGCAGCCGGGCCAAGCCTGCTCAAGATCCAGCAATCACCCGGCGCGCAGGATGTTGGGGCCATCGTCACCTACACCCAACTGATCGACGCGGCGGTCGCTCCCGAAACACCTGTGACCCCCGAAACTCCGGCTGCCGGTCCGTCCTGGCTGGTTTACGTGCTCGGGTTCGGGTTGTTGTTCATCGTCGGCGTGGGCGCGGCGGTCTACCTGCTCTTTTTCCGCAGGGGGCCGACCAGTCCCGAAGACATGACCCCCGCCCAGCAGGCCCGTGCCCTCTCCCGCCAGACCGAAGTGGTGGATTACGAAGCCATGGGACAGGCCCCGCCCATTTCGCAGTTCGTCACCACCTACGTGATCAAGGATGACCTGTTCGACGACTCCTTCAGCATCGACTCGCCCTCGGGCGAATTCCTGGGCGAGTGCGGGGTCGGCATCTCGGAGACCATCGGCGTCGGGGACCCGAAGAAGGTCACTGCTTTCGAGGTCTGGCTCTTCGACAAGAACGACATCCAGACCGTGACGAAGGTCCTGATGAGCGCCAATGCCTTCAACGACCTCGCCACCCGCCAGCGCCTGGCCGAGAAGGGCGAACCGGTGCTGGTCGAATCCCAGCGCCAGGTGGTGCTCGAAACCCAGACCCTGCAACTGGTCGCCACCGTCTCGGACGCGGCCTATGGCGACGGCCCGCTGCCGCCTTCCAGCTACTTCGACCGCCTCACCCTCGAACTGGCCGTCTGGCAAAAAGAAACGGCTTAGAAAGTCCATCTTTTCAATAAATCGAGGCGTGGGGTGTTGCAAATGGGCGCGGCCCATCCGCAACACCCCACGCCTCTTCATCTTGAGCCAGGCAATCATCACACGACAGTAGAACGAGATGCTCGTCTCGTTCTACTGTCGTTTAACCTCGTTTGCGTTGCCGTTCTATGAGAACCTGCGGCAAATGATCCCCTGTATCCAATTCCCCCGATCCTTTAAATCTCGATGATCTTCTTTTGGATCGCATACTTGATCAACTCCCCCCGGTCGTGCAGGCCCAGCTTCTGCATCAGGTTCGTCCGGTGGGCCTGGACGGTCTTGATCGAGAGGCTCAGGATCTCGGCGATCTGCTTGTTGGTGTAGCCCTCGGCGATCAGTTGCAGCACTTCGCGCTCACGCGGGCTGAGGCTGTCGTCCTCCTCCTGCGGGCGCGGGCCGCCCCAGCGCAGGTAATCCTCGATCACCAGCCGCGTCACCGCCGGCGAAAGGATCGCCTCGCCCCGCTGCACCGAGCGGATGGCGCTGATCAGCTCGCGGGCGGCGGCGTCTTTCAGGATGTAGCCCATCGCCCCGGCCCCCAGCACCTGGCGGATGTACTCCTCGTTGTCGTGCATGGTCAGGATCAGCACCTTCACCTGCGGGACCTCGCGCTTGATCTGCCGGGTCGCTTCCAGGCCGTTGAGCAGTGGCATGGCGATGTCCATGATGACCAGGTCGGGCTGCAACTGGCAGGCCAGGCTCACCGCGGCCCGCCCGTCTTCGGCCTCGCCCACCACCTCCATGTCGTGCTCGTCTTCCAGCAGCGAGCGGATGCCGTTGCGCAGGATCGTATGGTCGTCAGCCAGCAGGACGCGGATCTTTTTTTCCATAGTCATTCCTTGTCCACCAGCGGGATGCTGGCGTGCAGCCGGGTTCCCTGGCCGGGGGCTGAGTCCACCGCCAGCCCGCCGCCGAGCAGTTCAGCCCGCTCGCGCATCCCCAGCAGCCCAAGCTGCTTCAACTGGTCTGCCCGCCCGCTCTCGAAGCCCACCCCGTCGTCCTCCACGTCCAGGCTGACCAGGCAGTCGGCGCAGTGGAGGCTGATGCTGGCGTTCTTCGCCTTGGCGTGACGGGCGATATTGTGGACTGACTCCTGGGCAATGCGGAAAAGGGCGATGGTCACCGCCGGAGGCAAGGCCAGCGGAGCGTCCGGGACCTGGACCTGCGTGCTGACCCCGAGCTTTTCGAGGTGCTCGTGGGCGTACCAGCGGATGGCCGAGGCCAATCCCAAATCGTCGAGGATCGCGGGACGCAGCCCGGCCAGAGTGCGGCGCAGTTCGGCCAGGGCGCCTGCCGCCAGTTGGCGCGTGGCGGCCAATTGCTTTTGCAAATCCTTCGCTTCATCTGGAAGGCGGTCTGCCAGGCGGTCGAGGGTGATGATCAGCATCGAGAGCGACTGCCCGGTCTCGTCGTGCAGGCTGCGGGCGATCTCCTTGCGTTCCTCCTCCTGGGCGGTAATCGTCCGCTCTGAGAGGGCGCGCAGTTCGCGGTTGCGGGATTCCAGTTGGGCCACCAGCGAGCTGAGGGTGGAGGCCAGTTGGGCCGTGTCGGGGTCGGGATCGGGCAATCGGGCGGGGTCCAGGCCCGAGGGTCCGGTTTTGAGCCGCCGGGCCAGGATGTGGAACGGGCGCAGGGCGGCGCGTACGATCAGGAAGTTGATCCCCAGGCTGAGCAGTATCCCTGTCCCCGCAAAAATAACGATCAGCCAGGGCGTCCCGGCCCGGTTGGAGAGCTGGACGGTGATGAGCGTCCCAAAGACCGCTCCAGCGACGATGACCAGGGCGTTGCCGATGGCGATGCGCTGGAAGAGGGTGAAGCGCTTGAGGCGGCTTCGGAGGGAGGCGGTCGGGCGGGTGGGCATGATTCACTCGTCGCGGGTGTGGGGCGAGGGTGCGTCGCACCTGACCCGGAAATTGGCCTCGTTGAACGGGATAAACTTACCCTGGCGTCCAATCCCGTTTAGAAAGGTGCGACGCACTCGCGGGCGCGCTAAACGTTACAATCTGTTTGCAGTATATCACGGTGTTTGCCGGGGCGGATTTGAGGGTAAAATATGAGCATCCACCCGGCCATCGCAGGAGACCCCATGCCTGAAATTCAGAAAAGGACCACAAGGCGCAAAACCATCGGCGTGCTCGCAGCCCGCGTGGGCCGGATGTGGGAACCGGCGTTCCTGGCGGGCATTCTCGACGCCGCCGAAGCCCGGGATGTGAACGTGATCTTTTTTGTGGGCGGCAAGCCCTCGCCCATTTTGAAGGAGGGGGAGTCGAAGCCCTCGTTCGGCTTCTATGACCTGGTCAAATCGGATTTCCTTTCAGGCTATCTTTACACTGCCGACGTGGCTTACGAGCTTTCGGCGGATGAGGCGCGGGCATTCCACCGCAGTTTCCCCTCCCGCCCGGCGGTCGCCAACGCCATGGAAGTGGAGGGCGTGGTCAACCTGGTGGCCGATAACGAAAGCGGGATGCGCGCCACCATCCGCCACCTGATCATGGAACACGGCTACCGGCGGATCGCCTTCATCCGCGGCCCCAAAGACCAGATAGACGCCCGCCAGCGTTTCGAAGCCTACAAAAAGGAACTCGAAGCCAACGACATCCGCTACGACGAACGCCTGGTGGTGGACGGCGATTTCAGCGCCGAGAGCGGGCGGGCCGCCATGCGTACCCTGCTCGATGAGCGCAAGGTCCGCATTGATGCGGTGGCCGCTGCCAACGACCGGATGGCCTTCGGTGCGCTGGACGTGTTGCAGGCGCGGGGCATCCGCGTCCCGGCTGAGATGGCCGTAACCGGCTTCGACGACGTGACCGAAGCCCAGCTCAAGGGCGTCCCGCTGACCACGGTCCACCAGTCCTTTTACGAGACCGGCTACAAGGCTTTGGAGATGCTCTCCAAACGCCTCGATAACGCCACCGCCCCGCAGCGGATCGTCATCCCGACCGAACCGGTCATCCGCTGGTCGTGCGGCTGCCTGCCGGAGAGCGTCCATCAGGCGGTGCTGGCCCCGGTGGAGGTGGCCCGCACCGGGCGACTCGAGAACAAGCGCGAGGCGGCAGTCAAGGCGCTGCTCAAGGCGGGCGGGATCCGGGAAAAATCCCAGGAAGCGGAGCGTTTCCAGTTCCTGTTCAGCGCCTGCTGGGATAACTTCCTGGCTGTGATGCGCGGCGACCTGAAAAGCGACGTGTTCCTTGAATCCATCGAGGCGGCCATCACTTTGATGCAAGCCCACGGCCGGGATGCGGAAGCCTGGCACAATTTCATTTCGACCATGCGCCGCCACGCCCTGGCCGGCATCAATGAAAAAGACGCCACCCTGCACGCCGAAAACCTGTTCCAACAGGCGCGCATGTTGACCGGGGAACTGTCCCAGCGCTTCCAGGCCTACCACCGCCAGGAACTGGAACAGCAGGAAGAAGCGCTCCAAGGTTTCAGTTTCACCATGGCTCCGGCCATGAGCCTGAAGGAGATCGGCGCAGCCATCGAGACCCACTTCGACAAATTAGGCGTGCCGCGCGGGTACGCCATGTTCTACAGCGACGTGATCTCTCCCCGCTCGACCAGCCTGCCGCCGACCGAAGAGTACCGCCTGCTGCTCCAGTATGACGAGGAAGGCCTGCAAATCCCGGCAGACCGCCCGGCTGTGCCTGCGGGGCGGCTCTTGCCGAAGGGGAAATTCCCCGAAGACCAGCGCTTCAATGCGGTGGTCATGCCGCTTACCCTGGCCGAAAACCGTTTCGGCTTCCTCTGGCTCGAAATGGGCCGCCGCGATTGGGAGGTCTACACCCGCATCCGCAACCTGGTCAGCAGCGCCCTCCTGCGCACCATGCTGGTCGAGCAGCGCGAGATCGCCCAGCGGGAGGTCGAACGCCTGCTGGCCGAAGCCAAACGCACCGCAGCCGCGCTCCAGATCGCCAAGGAGATCGCCGACCAGGTCGCCAACGAGAATGCCCTGCTCTACCAGGCCGAACAGGAACGCCGCCAGACCGCCGACGGGCTGGCCCGCTCAGCCAGGCTGCTTTCCTCGTCCCTCAGCCTGAACGAACTCCCGCCCCGCATCCTCGAACAGTTCAACCAGTTGCTCCCGTTCTCTCGCGGCTGGCTGGTGATCAACGATCCGGGCGGATTACCGCAAGTGAGCGCCGGTTACGGCATCCCCGAAGACGACCCGCAGCCGGAGATTGACCTGGCCCTGGTCAACGGCGGGCTGTATGACGCGCTTTCCCGGAACGGCGACCCGGTCCTGGTCAACGACATTTCCGACGCCGACGACTTCTTCCTGCCTAAAGGCGCGAACCTGGACGCCTGCTGGCTGGCGATCCCGTTGATCTCGAAGGAGCGGGTCAAGGGCATGATCCTGGTCACCCGCCCGGAAGCGAAGGCCTTCGATGCCGACGACCTGCTGGCCGCAACCACCTTCGGTATCCAGGCTTCCATTTCGATAGAGAATGCCCGCCTTTACGAAGAAGTGACCCAGTTCAACCAGATGATGGAGCGCATGGTGGCCCAGCGGGTCGAAGAGTTGAACGAGGCTTACGCCACCCTCTACAAACTGGACAAGAACAAGACCGATTTCATCAGCGTTTCGGCCCATGAACTACGCACCCCGCTGACGGTCATGAAAGGCTACCTGGGCATGTTGCGCTCGAACCCGGTCTTGCAAAATGACCCCGCCCTGGGCCAGGCCGTGGACGGCCTGATGAATGGCACCAACCGCCTGCACCAGGTCGTCAACAACATGCTGGACGTGGCCCGACTCGAAGGCCAGGTCATCACCCCTCACTTCGAGCAGGTCAGTCTGTCGCTGGTGGCGCGCATCATCCAAAAGGAATACCTGCCCGATCTCGATGAGCGCGGGATCAGCCTCGTCATTGACGATTCCCTGAACGGCCTCCCCTCCCTGACCGGCGACAGCGAACTGCTCCAGAAAGCATTCGACTGCGTGCTGGTCAACGCGATCAAGTTTACGCCGGACGACGGTCAAATAACGGTGACAGGCCGCACTGTCCGGGACGAGCGGATGGGGGATTGCGTGGAGGTGCAGGTGCAGGATAACGGCATCGGCATCGCCCCTGAGAACCACCGTCTCATCTTCGAAAAACTTTACCAGGTCGGCAAAGTGGAGTTGCACTCCTCCGGGCGGACCAAGTTCAAGGGCGGCGGGCCGGGCCTGGGGCTGGCCATCGCCGCCGGGATCGTCAAGGCCCATTCGGGACGCATCTGGGTGGAAAGCCCCGGCTACGACGAAGAGACCTGCCCCGGCAGCACGTTTTTCATCCGCCTGCCGCGCACCCAGCGCAACGCGCCCCGACCATAGGATTTGACAATGGACGAGCAGAAAAAACAAACCAGTAAAGAAACGATTGCCCTGGTGATCGCCCTGGGCATTGTCAGCGTGGTGTGCATCGTCGCCTGCGCGGCGGTGGCGATCACTTTCATCATCAATGCGCCCTGGTAAATGACCTTCATCACCCAGCCCGCTTCCGTGTATACCCCGGCCGAACTGGCCGACCTGTTCAACCTCGGCTTTGCCGGATATTTCATGCCGGTCAATTTCACCGAGGAGGCCTTCCGCGCCTTCGTCGAACGGGATGGGGTGGATTTGAACGTGAGCCGCGTACTCCTGGCGGACGGCGACCCTGCCGGATTAGCCCTGGTTGCCCGCCGCGGCCCGGTAAGCCGCCTGGCGGCCATGGGACTGGTAACCGGTATGCGCGGACGAGGGGCCGGTTCCTGGCTGATGGAAGGGCTGCTCACCGAAGCCCGCCAGCGCGGCGAGCGGCGCATGTTCCTCGAAGTCATCGCCCAAAACGAACCGGCCATCCGGCTTTATGAGAAGTCCGGTTTCACCAAACTGCGCCGCCTGCTGGGGTTCAGCGCCGAATCCCCGGCGGGCAAAGCCGACGCGGCCTTCCAGCCCTGCACCCTGGGCGAGGTCATCCGTATGATAGACGAATTCGGCCTGCCCGACCTGCCCTGGCAGGTGGATGCCCAAACCCTGACCCGTCTCCCGGCCCCCACATTTGCCTTCCATTTGGACGGGGCGTATATCGCCTTCAGCGACCCGCAGGCCGGGCAAGTGTCCATCCGCTCGCTGGTCTGTGACGCTGCTGCCCAGGGGCAGGCCGTCCGCCTGTTGAAGACCCTGTTTGCCCTCTATCCCGGCAAGACCTGGCGCGTCCCGCCCATCTTCCCGGAGGAGCTGGCCGGCGTGTTTGACGGGGCCGGCATGAAGCAGGATGAACTGTCGCAATGGCAGATGGTGCGCAAGGTGTAGGGGAAATCCACGGTCAATGTAAAAAAAAGCAGTCGCGGTAAATATCCTTCCGTAACTGCTTCGCATTTATAAATGCAATCCCGACTTTTCCTGCTTTTACTCCCTGTCTTATAACTCAACTTATCAGTGGTTTGCCTTGGCTTTACTCATCACCTTCTGTATCAGGGGGTGGGTCGAACAAGGTAAGCGAATCGCTCGAAATAAACTAGCCACCGGACAGTTTCACCA